>QHBM01000171.1 GCA_003244145.1 Chthoniobacterales bacterium | reverse complement strand
GCGATCAACGAGGCGATGCGCGACTGGGTCACCAACGTCCGCACCACCCATTATATTCTTGGCTCCGCGCTTGGCTCTCATCCCTATCCGATGATGGTGCGCGATTTTCATCGCGTCATCGGGATCGAAGCGCGCCGGCAAATTCTTGAACGCGTGGGCCGGCTCCCGGATCTCCTCATCGCCTGCGTGGGCGGCGGCAGCAACGCCATCGGACTTTTCCATCCGTTCCTGAATGATGAATCAGTGAGGATGATCGGAGTCGAAGCTGGCGGTGGAGGCATTCGCACCGGCAAACACGCCGCGCGTTTTCAAGGCGGTCGGCTTGGCGTTCTTCAAGGCACAAAGACATTTCTTCTCGCCAACGAGGATGGTCAGATCGAACTGACGCATTCCGTTTCCGCCGGACTCGATTACGCCGCGATCGGCCCGGAACACAGCTACCTCCGCGACGCCGGCCGCATCGAATATGATTACGCCACCGACGACGAAGCGCTCGCCGCGTTCCGCACCCTCGCCGAAACCGAAGGCATTATTCCCGCGCTCGAAACCGCGCATGCGGTCGCGCACGTGATGAAAATCGCGCCGAAGATGGCGCCTAACGAATTGATCATTGTCAATTGTTCCGGACGCGGAGATAAAGACGTGTCGCAAGCCGCGACCCATTTCGAATTTTAGATGAGAAGCATGACCGGTTACGGCCGCGGCGAGGCCGACCAGGCTGGGACGAAATTCAGCGTGGAACTGAACTCCGTTAATCGGAAGCAGAGCGACATCGTCATGAATCTTCCGCGCGACCTCACCGCGCTCGAGCCCCGCATCCGCCAGGCGCTCAACGAAAAAATTTCGCGCGGCCGCATGAACGTGGTGGTGGCTTTGCACGAAGGAACCGATGGCTCGCGCAATCTCGCGCTCGACACCGGCCTGGCCCGCTCCTACCACGAAGCCATGCTCACCCTGCAGAAGGAATTGAGCGCGCCCGGCGAAATCACCATCGGGACAATTCTGCAGGCGCCCGGTGTGATGCGTTCTCCAGAGTACAGCGTCGATCCCGATAACGTCTGGCCCGCCGTGGAGCGCGCCCTGGCCGCGGCGCTGGCCGAGTTAATCAAGATGCGCGAGCGCGAAGGAAAACATCTTGCTAAGGATTTGATCCATCGTCTGAAAGTCCTGCGCAAGGAGATCAAGGAAATCCGCTCCATCTATCCGGAGGTCGTAAAAAAATATCGGAGCGCGTTGCTTGAACGAATCGAGAAGGCCGGCCTCAACCTCCCCGTCGAAGACGAACGCCTGCTGAAGGAGGTGACCTTTTTCGCCGATCGTTCCGACATCTCGGAAGAATTGACGCGGCTCGAAAGTCACCTCGCGCAATTCGCGCATCATCTTCGCAAGAACGAGCCGGTCGGCCGCACTCTCGAATTCATTACCCAGGAAATCTTCCGGGAGCTGAATACCCTTGGCGCGAAGTCGAACGACGCTGGAATTTCCCAACATGTAGTTGCCTGCAAATCGGAATTGGAGAAAATCCGCGAGCAAATCCAAAACCTTGAGTAATCAATTCACCCGCACCGGAATTCTTTTCGTGGTCTCCGCGCCTTCCGGCGCGGGCAAGACCACGCTCTGCGATGCGTTACGGCAGACGCCGGACTTTGTTTACTCCGTTTCCTGCACGACGCGGCCGCCCCGCGCCGGCGAGATCGAAGGCGATGATTATCATTTCCTCACCGAACCGGATTTTCTCGCGCGGGTAGAAGCGGGCGAATTTCTCGAACACGCCAAGGTGCACGAGCATTACTACGGCACGCTGCGCAAACCGCTCGTCGCTAATTTGCAAAGCGGCGTCGATGTCCTGATTGATGTCGATATCCAGGGCGCCGCGGCAATCCGGTCCTTCGATGACGAAACCATTCGGCGAGCGCTCTGCGATGTTTTCATCATGCCGCCGGATCTCGACGAGTTGCGCCGGCGCCTGACCAAACGCGGAACGGAAACGCCGCAGCAAATCGAACTGCGCATTGTCACGGCCGCGCGCGAAATGGAACTCTGGCGCGATTATCGTTACACCATCATCAGCAAATCGATGGAAGAAGATCTGCAGAAGTTTCGCCACATCATGGGCGCGGAACGCTATCTCAGCCGGCGATTGGCGTTGGCGTAACGACTGATGGCAAAGAACCTCAAAGCGAAAAACGGCGTTCCGAAATGCGTGGTGCTCGGCGTGACGGGCTCGATCGCCGCCTACAAATCCGCCGAGCTCGCGAGTTTGCTCGTGAAGCAGGGGCACGATGTCTTCGTCGTGATGACACGCGACGCCGTCGAATTCATCACGCCGCTCACGCTCCAAACTCTCTCGAAGAATCCCGTCACCACGAGTTTCTTCGATGAAAGAGAAAACTGGCGGCCCGGCCACATCGAGCTGGCCGATAACGCGAGTCTTCTCCTCATCGCACCCGCGACGGCGAACGTGATTGCGGAGCTCGCGCACGGATTGGCGGGCCATCCTCTCGCGGCCATCGCGCTCGCGACCCGCGCGCCGATCCTGATGGCGCCGGCCATGAATGGAAAAATGTGGGAGCACGCGGCCACGCAGGAAAACGTCGAAACATTGAAGTCGCGCGGCGTCGAGTTCATCGGGCCGGAAGAAGGAATGCTCGCGTGCGGTTACGAAGGCGTCGGGCGTTTGTGGAAAGTGGATGACATCGCTTTCCGCGCGGAATTTTTGCTGGCTCGCCGGGATAATTTGATCGCGTGAGGTTTGTCGTCACTGCCGGTCCGACGCGCGAAGCGATCGATCCCGTCCGCTTCATCAGCAATCGCTCCTCCGGAAAAATGGGATACGCGATCGCGGAGGCCGCGGTCGCGGCGGGACATGAGGTGAAGTTGATCTCCGGCCCCGCTAGTGTCGCGCCGCCCGCTGGCACGAAAATAATTTCGATCACGACGAGCGACGAACTTCACGACGAGGTCCATCGGACGGTGCGCAATTGCGACGTTCTCGTGATGTGCGCGGCCGTCTCCGATTACAAACCTGCGAAATTCCAAGCGCAGAAAATGAAGAAACGAAAAGCTCCTTTCGCGCTCCAACTGATTCCGACGCGCGACATTCTCGCGTCGCTGTCGAGGGAGAATCGTGCATATCTCGTGGTTGGCTTCGCGGCGGAGACGCACGATCTGGAAAGCAACGCCCGAAAAAAACTTCTCGCGAAGAATTGCGACATGATCGTGGCGAACGACATCAGTCGAAATGATTCGGGAATGGAAAGTGATGACAACGCGGTGACGATTTTCTTTCGGAGCGGCGAATCAAAAAGAATTTCACGCGCGCCGAAAAAAATAATCGCGCGCGAGCTCGTGAAAATAATTTCAAAGATGTTGCAAAAAAGTTTGACAAAAAAATCGAGATGATTACTGACACAGGTAGTGAAGTTAAAAAAATCCTTCACCAACCCACCGCGTTAGCGGACCGAAAGGGGGGATTAGTCGATATGGCAGCTAAGAAAAAAGCAAAGAAAGCTCCCGCCAAGAAAAAGGCGGCCGCGAAGAAAAAGAAACATTAGTTTCAATTAACTCCGGTAACGAGCTACGGAGCTTTTCGTAGTTCTAATCAATAACTTCAACCCGGGAGGAGAATTCATTTTCTTCTCCCGGTTTTTTTTGGAAAAGCTCCTGCCACGAGTGACGGCGGCAGCTACAAATCATTTGGCAGCGCAAGGCCGCGCTCTTATTAGTCATTTCTGATGACGCATTACCTCGACGCGGCGGTGGAAGCCGCCCGCGCCGCGGGCGAAATGCTCCGGCACAATTTTCAGCAGCCGCTCCGGGTCAATTCCGCCGAAGCGCACGACATCAAGCTCGAGATCGATGTGCGCACGCAGACTCTAATCACCGATTCGCTCCTGAAAAAATTTCCGGAGCACGCCCTTTACGGCGAAGAAGGACTCGTCGGCGATCAAACCAGCGATCATCAATGGGTAGTCGATCCGCTCGACGGCACGGTGAATTATTTTTACGGCATCCCGCATTTTTGCGTTTCGATCGCGCTGCGCTATCTGGGCGAAATTATTGTCGGCGTGATCTACGATCCGATGCGCGACGAACTTTGGACGGCACAAAAGAGCGGAAAACCGACGTTGAACGGCAAGCCGATTCGAGTGAGCGATCGGGCCGCGCTCGCCGAAGCCGTCGTCTCCGTCGGTCTATCGAAAACCGGCGTGACGATCGCCGCCGGTCTGCCGCTTCTCCAGGATATGGTGCATCGCGCGCGCAAATGCCGGCTGATGGGAAGCGCCGCACTCGATATGGCGTATGTGGCTTGCGGACGTTTCGATGCTTACATCGAGCGGGGAATTAGCCTCTGGGATATCGCGGCCGGCTGGATTCTGGTGGAGACCGCGGGCGGTACCGTGGACATGAAACCGCGTGCGGACATGAAAGACAAATACAGCATCGTCGCGTCGAACGGCGTGATTGATTTGAAACTGTGAGCATGATCAGAACTGGAATTGGCTACGACGCGCATCGCCTCGAGCCCGGCCGCAAGCTGATTCTCGGCGGAGTGGAAATTCCGCACGAACGCGGACTCGAGGGGCATTCGGATGCGGATGTCCTTTGTCACGCGATTGCGGACGCGCTCCTCGGCGCGGTCGGGGAGAGCGATATCGGCCATCATTTTCCAAACACGGATGAATCGATCCGCGGGATCAGCAGCATCGAGATTTTGCAGCGGACGAACGCGCTGCTCGGTGAAATTCACGCGCGCGCGGTGAATGTGGATGCGACCTTGATCGCGGAAGCGCCGAAGATCGCGCCGCACATTCCGGCCATGCGCGAAAAGATCGCGGCGGCATTACATCTTGAAACGGCGCGTGTGAGCATCAAAGCGACGACGAACGAAGGGCTCGGCGCGATTGGGCGCGGCGAAGGCATGGCCGCGATGGCGGTGGCGACGGTGGAGCAGGATTGATGGAGTGTTGGAGTAATGGAGTGATGCGCTTCCGGATTCTGTTTTGTAATCGTTCATTGCTCCATTACTCCACTACTCCATTGCTCCATCGCTGAGTATGTCGCTTCGACTCTTCAACACCTACTCCCGCGAGCTTGAGGAATTTCGTCCGCTCGATCCGGCAGGCCACGAGGTGAAAATGTACACGTGCGGACCCACGGTCTATAGCCACGCGCATATTGGAAATTTTCGCGCGTACCTGTTCGAGGATGTTCTGCAACGCCATCTGGAGTTGCGCGGTTACCAGGTTCGCCGGGTGATGAACATCACGGACGTCGATGACAAAACGATTCGCGGATCGCGGGCCGCGGGCGTTCCACTGGCGGAGTTCACCGCGCCATTCAAGCAAGCGTTCTTCGACGATCTCGACACGCTGCTGATCAAGCGCGCTGATTTTTTTCCGGAAGCAACGGACGCGAAAGAAATCGCCGCCATGATTGAGATGATCAAGACCCTGATCACACGCGGCCTCGCTTATCAGGCAGAGGACAAATCGGTTTATTTCCGGATCAATAAATTTCCGGAATACGGAAAGCTCGCGCACTTCGATTTATCGGAGCTGCGTTCGACCGGCCGGGTGAAGAGCGACGAGTACGACAAAGAACACGTGGGTGATTTCGCGCTCTGGAAAGCGTGGGACGACGAAGACGGGCCGGTAAAGTGGGAGAGCCCGTGGGGACCGGGACGTCCGGGCTGGCATATCGAATGCAGCGCGATGGCGACGCAGCTTCTCGGTGAGCAGCTCGATATTCACTGCGGCGGCGTGGACAACATCTTTCCGCACCATGAAGCGGAGATCGCGCAGACCGAAGGATGCACGGGCAAGAAGTTCGTTCGCTATTGGCTGCATTGCGCGCATCTCATGGTTGATGGACAGAAGATGGCGAAGTCGCTGGGGAATTTTTACACGCTGCGGGATGTCGTTGCGAAGGGATATAGCGGACGCGAGGTCCGGTACGCGCTGATGAGGGTGCATTATCGCGCCCCGCTGAATTTCACCTGGGAAGGAATGGAAGAGGCGCGGGAGGCGTTGCGCCGGATTGATGGGTGGGTGAGACGGCTGCGGGAGAAAGCCGCAGAAGAGAACGCCCAACGCCCAACGTCCAACGTCCAACGTCCAACGGGGGAGAGCTCGGGATTTGAAGACGCACTGGATGATGATCTCAACATTTCTGGCGCGCTCGGGTTTTTGTTTGAGACGATTCGGGAGACAAATCGCGAGTTGGATGCGGGAAGTCTCGATGCCGGCAAGGCCAGCGATTGGTTGAACTGGTGGAACCGGATCGATTCCGTTCTGGCGCTCGAGGGAGAAGATGGTGGAGTGCCGGCCGAGATCGCGGCGCTGGCGGAGGCG
>QHBM01000098.1 GCA_003244145.1 Chthoniobacterales bacterium | reverse complement strand
GGGCCAGCCGCCGCCGTCATCGCCTAGCCGCCGGTACTCGATCGTCCAGGTCGCGACGCCGCGTTCGGTCAGCCACGCCGCCAGCCGCGTCATGTAAACGTAATCGAATGCAGCCTGCCAGCAGCCGCCGTGGATCAGCACGACAACTGGAAACGGTCCGTCACCTTTCGGAACACGGAGCTCACCGAATTGCTGCGGCCCCTTCCCGTAACTGATCCGCTCGCCCGGAACTAGAAGCGGCAGGCGCGCTAACTCGGACCAGGTCAAAGTTTTTCTGGGCGTAAGTGGAGAGGGCGAAGGTTCGGCTGGAAGAGATGACACGGCGATTAGGGACAGAGTTAACAGAAGTGATTTCATCGAACAAAATCCGTCAACCAGTCGCGCGGATCAGCGGCTACTTCGACGCGATGGCGTTCAACTTTAGCTGGTCGCTGAGGTAACTGGCGAGATAGCGCAACGGGTGGGTGCGATCGGAGCTCGACACTTCAATGAATTTTTTCAGCAACGGAATCGCCGCCGGCCGTGCCCGGATCGCATCGACCAGATCGGCGCGCGACTGGGCGTCTTCGAGAGCGGCAAAGATGTTGGCGAGACGCACGGCGGCTTCTGATCGGAGCTCGGGTTTAGTCGTGTCGGCAAGTTGCGCGAGAGTGAGATCCAGCGCGGCCGGCCAGGTGCGCGTGCGCCAGAGGGTCATCGCGCGAAGATTGCGCACTTCGGCGGCGTAACGGCCATTGGGAAATTCGCGATCGTATTCGTCAAGCGCGCCGAGCACGCGCTTCGGATCGAATGGCTCTCGCTGATACGTTTTTTGCTGGATCTCGGTTAATGCGGCTTTCGGGTCCGTCCCGGCCATCGGCACGCCAGTATTCATGAGGTAGGGACGCGAGAGCCCCTGGACAGAACGGGCAAGGACAAATGCCGCCGCCTCGCGCTTTTTGCTGCGCGGATATTTCGCGAGAAAATCGCGCGCCATCTTTTCCATGCCGGCGTAATCGCGCGACATGTAAACCGCGTGGCCGCCGGTTTCCTTGGCGTCGGGAATGTCGGTCTTCACTTCGACGCGCGCCCCGCCCTTGAGGGCGAGCAAACATATCTCGAGATAATCGGCGATCGGTTTGTTCGCCGGATCGCGCTGCGCCTGCTCGATTTCCGCGGCCACGGCTTCGTCGCTGTCCTCTTTCGTCGAAATGGGAGGCGAGGTGCGCTCCGACAGGTTCGTCCGATGCAAAACGTCGAGTCGGATATTTATGTATGTCTCCTCCATTTTCGGCGTGATGTTTGGTTCCGAGAAAAATTGCGCGAGATCGTCGAGCAAGGTGATCCAATAATCGTCGCCGAAATCGACGAGCGCCTTCTGCGTCTTGGCCTGGAGCTCTCGCACTACGGCCGCCATCGTCGCGATGTCGCCCTCGTGCGCGTGGTCGCGCAAGGCAGCGACGCGCTTTTCGATCTCGCTCCAGGCGTCAATAATCTTGCGGCTGTCTTCCGAAAAATCGCCCGGCTGTGGCCGCAACGCGCCGAAGTCACTGAAAGGGTAGCCCATGATGTTGGCGTCGCGTGGGTCCGAATCTTCCAGCAGCGTTTGCTCGTTTGATTTCGCGGGGTCGGGGAAACTCCAGTAGGCGGCGAGCCGCGTCGCTTCTTTCGAATTGGGCGACTCGGTCCGCAAACGCTGGTAGATTTCCCGGGAAACGGCCTCGCCCTTGATCTCGCGCGCCAGTTCCTCGGCGTACTCGGAGGCGCGCGCCAGCTTCGGCATCGCTTCGAGCGCTTTCCAGCGCGCTTCCGCGGCGAGCGGCGAACCGGGTCGCGCGCGGGCCGCGTTCATCCACCAACGCGAGGCGTGCCGGAGCTCATCGCGTTCGGAAAGCTCCGCGTCCGGATTCTTCAGCCCGATCGACCGCGCATTTTCGCGGCGATGGACGAGCGTGAGCGCGGGATTTTGCTGCACCAGGATTATGGGAGCAGCGGCCGGATGCTCCGGCGGGGCGTAGTTTAATATGACATTCGGGGCCGCGGCATTTGTATCGAGCGGCGCACGCAAGAGTTTCCCGCGCGCCTCCGCCCACGCGTTCGCCACCAGCAACATCTGGTCGGCTTTATCCCCAGACGCGTTCCCGGCAGCAGCGGTGAGTTTCTCCAGCTTCGCTGCGATCGATTTTGCTTCGCCGTTATCCAGGAACTTCTGGGCTTCGCCAAAATTTTCCCGCGCGAGATAACGCTCCGCAATCACGCTCCGCAGTTCGTCGCGCGCGGTTTGGGCAAGCCGATCGCTGTTCGCTGCCGTGGCGAGTTCCGACAAGGGCGCGAAATTCAGCAGCGTGTCGATTGCCTCCTCGATTTGCTTGAACTCGGCGCCGGTGATGTTCGGATAGACGGCGCTCTTCCGCATCTCCCATTCGCGCAACGAGTCCGGGTAGCTGGTGCCGGAGACGAAGCGGCCTTCATCGAGCGGGCCTGTTTCCACCACCTGAGACGCCTGCTCGTCGCTGCTTTCTGCCGTCGTTTTCTCTTCGTCACCTGACGGTGATGCGCTCGGAGAAGGCGACGCGGCCGGATTTTTGTCATTTGCCTCGTTCTTCTTGAGCAAGTCCACGAGCTCGACAAAAGCGTTACCGGCCTGGTGATTATCCTGCAGCGCCAGGGCGAGCCGCAACCGCGCGCCCAAAGCGAAAGCGCTGTCGGGAAATTTCGTCAGCAACGTCCGATATGTCTCGATAGCCTCCGCCGGTTTTTTCGCGCGCTCGAACGCGATCGCGCGGACGAGGAGCAAGTCGTCGCTCTGCTGGATTTGATCGGGCGGCAGGTTCGTTAACTGCAAAGCTTGCGCCTGGTTTCCCGCTGCGCTCGCCGCCTGCGCCAGGAGGGCCAAATACCGCGGCTGCCAATCGCCCGCTTTGTAGAGGTCCTTCTGTTGCGCGACGGCTGCGGCGATCTTTGGCAGCACGGTGCGCCGCCATTTTTTCACGGCGGCCGGCTGGTCGAACTTGCCGTCGTAATTGTCCGCCTCCGGGGCGCTGAGCACGAGATAGGCGAACCCCATCGCGATCCTCGGATGCCGCGCGATCAGCGCATACGCCGCCGGCGCGTCCGGCTTCGCCGCAATGAGGACGAGACATTCCTCACACATGAAGACCGCCGATTTCAGAGTCTCGGGATGCCCGGGCGTCTCGGCTTGCGCGATGTAAAAATCGAGCGCCTTCAAATAATTGCCGCCGTCGTAGGCCAGCGCGCCAAGCCAGCCGAGCGCATCGGCATCGAATCGCCCGTGCGGGTAGGCATTTCGAAACCGCTCGAAAAGGACCTCCGCATCCCGCCGCAGCTTTGCGCGTTTACTTTCATCGTCAGCGTTGCCGGAAACGTCATCGTTGCGTCCTTTGCGAGAATCGAAAAAGGAGCAACGGGCCAGGAGGAACTGCGCGGGCTCCGCTCGCGGATGTTTCGGAAACTCCTTCACCACGCGCTCGAACCAGGGCCGGCATTCCTCGCGATCGCCCCGGGCGTAAGTCAACGCACCGGTCAGGAAGAGGAAGTGCGCGCGCAACGCGCCTGTCGCCACTTTCGTTTTATCGGCTAACGCAGTGGCCGCATTCGGCGGTGCCGTGGGCGTTTCTTCGTCGTCGCCGTTTCGCTTCGCCGCAGTGAAGCCAAAATAATCGCGGTGCGCCACGCGCCACTTGAGGTAATCAGCCGCCGCGCCGCGGTCCGCCGACGAGCCGGCCAGCACGTCGCGCACATCGTGGAGCAGGTTACACCACGATTTCGCTGTGGAGTAATGACGACGCGCCTGCGCGAGCAAGTCATCCGCTGTCTTGACCAGCGCAGCGGGCGATTCCGTGCGCAGCCGATCGGCGATCGCGTTCACCTCGCGCTCGAAGTCCGGCGCGGCGCCGTCCGCTTTCAGCTCCGGCGAAGTTTCGAGGAAAATTTCGCCCAACGACTTGCCCGGAAGAAAGTCGAGCGTTTCGCCGAGCGTCAAGGCCGGCTGGTCGAACTCATCGCCGCCGGTCGCATAGGCGGCGAATGGCGCCAGACAGATTGCCCCTGCACTGAGGAGGAGGCGTCGAATTCTTACGGTTGGAGCGGTTGCCATTGCGATTGCGGAGCGAAGTTGAGGATGCGCCATTGAGCTTGCGAAAAGTTCGCGGCGGGCGCGAGCCGAATCGTTCCCGTATGCAATTTCTCGCGGGCCCGCAGATGGCTGAACCAAAACGTCAGGCGCGTCGCCAGGGGAATTGTGACCGCGCGACCATCCGCATCACCAGCCGCCCGCCAAAAATCGCCCTCACTGGCGTCGCGAAAAATCGCGGTTGGTGCCTCAATTTGCAGGGCGTAACCGCGTTCGTCGCCCTTCGATGAAAACGCGAGATCCGCGTCGCTGTTGTTCACCAGTTCGATCTCTGACGTGTCCGCGTTGATGTGGATCGACAACTGCGGCGCCGTGTCGAGATGCCCGATTTGTGGCAGCGACCAACCGCTCGGGTCAGTCGAATCCGGAAAATGGAAGAAAACCACGCCACGCGCGCTCGTTTCCCGCGCCGCAGCGACGGCGCGCGAAAGCGCCGTGCGATCGGGCAGACGCGTCGTCACCAATTGCCCCGCACGCGCGGTGGCATTCGCAACCCGCGTGTCGCGTTTTGCGCGGAGCGTGGTCACGCCGAGATTCGTCGGCGCGACGGTCTCGAGAGCGCTATTGAAACAGATGTCGTCCCAATTCCAATCGCGCACATGGCCGCGCGATTTACCCTCGGCACCGAACAGCGTCACGCGCGCGAAAACCGGCAACCCCGCCCGCCACGCAACCTGCGCCTTGTTCCATTCCGCCAGGTATCGATCAATTTTCTCCGGCACGATCAATGGCAGCGGAGTTGCTCCTTTCGAATCCGGCTCGAAATCGTAGAGCATCACCAGCAGTTCGTCCGCCGCGCCGCGCAACTGCCGCACGGCAGACGTATGCGCCCAGTGCGGAAGGGCCGTGATGCTCAGGCGGGGCACCAGCCTGTGCACCTGTTTCAGGATCGCGGCGTAGTCGCCGAGTAACCGATCCGGCGCATCGTAATCAATCTGCAATTCATCAACGCCCCGGGTTGCCGCGGCCAAGGCCGACACGAGCGATGCGGTTGCTTCAGGTCCAAACGGCGCGCGCTCCCGAGATTCTAGTCGCACTACCGGCACGAAGCGCACTTCCGGCGTATTCACCGGCAGTTCAAAGCGCGCGCTCCATCGCCAGGTCGCGCCGTTCTGGACAAGCTCACCAATATGCCAGTAGATCGCGCGCACGCCTTGCGCCGTCAGCTCCTGCATCTCGCCCGCGCTCGGCGCCTCGTTGCGCTGCCAGGCCCAGTATCCCGTCTCAAATCCGCAGGCGGACGCGCAGCATGAGATCAGGAGCAGCAGCGTGGCGCAGAACTTCATTTGCAACAAACACCTGTCACCCTTCCGCGCGAGTCAGACGCGGCCGAAGCGCATAAGCCTTAATCGTTGCGGCGCATCCAGGCTTACGGCTTCATTAAGGTAACCGGATTGCCATCCAGATCGAAAAAGACCTTTTCGATTTGCTTGCCGCGCTCGTTATACTTCGCTTTCCATCCTTGGTAACCCTCCTTGCGCAGGATCGGTTTTCCATCTACGCCGTGGTAGGTCGTGCGGATCGTGTTGCCTCGCGCATCGTAAGTGAGCCTTACGATGGCATAGCCGCTGGGGAGAAGGGCCGGTTCTCCGTTCAACCCAAGGAAGGTGGTTTCGGTCTCATTTCCTCGCTCGTCGTACTTCGACTCCCAACCGTGGTTTCCGTCCTTGTGCAGGACGGGTTCTCCCTTTACCCCATGAAAGGTCATTCGGGTTATCTTGCCCCGGGGGTCGTAGACCGCCCGCATCTGCGCATAGCCCGCAGCCAAAGTAATAGGCTTTCCATCCAAACCAAGATAGGTCCTTCCAATCTCGTTCCCGCGCTCGTCATATTCCGAAGTCCAGCCGTAGTATTCCTTGTGGTAAAGAATAGGATCGGCGTTAGCTCCGTAGTAGGTCTGCCGGACAACCATGTCGCGCGTGTCGTAAGCCCATTTCACGATTGCATAGTTATCCGGGAGTAAGATCGGTTTTTCGTCCAACCCGAAATGAGTCACCGCCGTGCGGCGCCCGCGTTCATCGAAAACCGCCTCCCAACCGTGGTGGCCATCCTTGTGCAGAACGCGTTCGCCGTGGATGCCATAGAGACTCATGCGAGTTTGTTTGCCACGCGCATCCCACGTCGACTTCATGGTGGCGAATCCCGTGGACGTGAGAATTGGTTTTTCCTCCAGATCGAAATAGGTAATCGAGATCTGGTATCCACGATCGTCATACTGCGCTTCCCAGCCGTGAGTGCCGTCCTTGTGCAGGGCGGGTTTGTCCTCAACGTCGTAGTATTTCTTTCGAACAACCTTGCCGCGTCCGTCGTAGCTGTTGACGAACTTATGGACCCCGGACTCGCTTCCAGAAGTTGGCTTGCTCGCGGCATCGAAGTAGGCCATCTCCAGTTCGTTGCCGTCCGAATCGTATTTTCTTTTTATCACCGCATAACCTTCTGACAAAAGGACTGGCTTGTTATCCAGGCCGAAGAAAGTCGTGGAGATTTCATTGCCGCGCTCATCATACTGCGACTCCCACCCGTGGTTGCCATCCGTATGCAAGGCTGGTTCTCCTTTGACATCGTAATAGGTTTGCCGTGTCTTCCGCCCGTAAGCATCGTAGGTCGCCCGCAGAGTGGCATAGCCTGAACTAAGCGAGATCGGCTTTGCGTCCAAGCCAATATAGGTCGTAGCAGTTTTGTTCTCGTGTTCGTCATACTGCGCCTCCCAACCGTGGTTCCCATCCCTGTGTACGACCGGTTCTCCCTTGACGCCGTAGTAGGTCGTCTGGGTCACGTTTCCGTGCTGGTCGTAGACCGATCGAAAAATTGCCATACCCGAAGAAAGAAAAATCGGTTTCCCGTCCAGGCCAAGGTAGGTCGTGGTCAGTGGATTGCCGTGAGCGTCGTACTCTGTCTCCCAGCCGCGGTAACCGCCCTTGACTATGATGGGCTCATTATTCAGTCCATAAAACAAAGCGCGGCGGAGCCGGCCGAATTCGTCGGACTGATTCCGAGCCATCACCCAACCTTCTGTCAGCGGCATCGGTTTTAGGTCGGGCCCGACCGAACGCCGCTCCACCAACCAACCCTTCTCGTTGTAGATCAGTTGCATCCCGCAATTGCCCGCGTCGTCGATCATGTTTCGGCCATCGGCATCCAGCGACAGCATCTGAGTTATTCGACCGTTGGCGTCGTGATCCACGCTCTTACCAAACGCGCCGTCGGGTCCGGCCGCGGGAAGATTCTTACCATCTCGATAAGTCACGCGATCTTCCCAACCGTTTTGGTCGTAGTGGATCGACACATACTCGGCCTTGGATCCGCGCTGAAATTGGGGAAACCCGTCCGGCCCGACAAACCGCGCCAAGCGGACAGCGGTAGAAGAAGAAGCCAGCGGCGAATAAATGAATCCCGAAATGACGCGCCCATCACGATCGAGTCCACGTTCGTAAATGATTTCGCCGGTCGCGTTGGAGACAAATTCCCACTGACAGACGGCCTGCAATCCGAGGCGCTTCCCTTTGTCCGAAGATTGGCCTTCGTCGTCGTTGGAGGCAGACTTATCCCATAAGTAGGTCCCAACGTAATGCCTGGTAGTAGGTTCGAGCTGGCTATTGACCGCGACCATGCGGAAGGCCGGTTTCCACTTAAGCTTCCATCCTTCTCTCGTGATTCCCTTGTAGGTTAAGAGATAGGAAACACTGAGCCGGCGCGCTTCGGTATCGGACAAAGGGATAAGGCCTAAGGGAAACCCATTCTTCTTGGCAAACTCGGCATAGTAAGCGCGGTGCTCCTGGACAAACACGTAGTAACCGCCCCAGATCGTAGCAAGCAAAGCAATCGCCAGCGCGCAAGCCACGGCCATGGTTATCTTTTGCTTGCGCCTCTGCGCCACGTGCTCTGCTTGGAGCCGCTCGGCCTGGGCCTGGGCTTCACGGGTGAGGCGGCTATCCCGGCTCGCCTTGATCACCGGGACAAGCACATCATGGGTGAGTTCCACCCGGCGCGTGTTATGGCGGTCCTCGTAGGCGAGAAGCCGCCGGTTCACCAGCTCATTCAGGATAGGCAGGGTGACATCCGGGCGGGTGAGCGCGTCATCAAGAGCGGCGCTGTTGCGATGGCCGCTGGCCGTGAGGAGTTCGTCTTCGATAAAGAGCCGGACGCCCGCGGGAAAGTCCTGGAGCGTGCGCAGGTAGAAGTCTTCGAAAATTTTATGCTGCTCCACATCGAGCAGGTCGGGAGTAATTTTCGCGTCCGGTCCGCGGGCGAGACGCCGCTCGTTCAGTTCTCGCAGGACGAGGCTGAGCAAGGCGGGAGCGACCGTGATCTCCGCCGCGCTAGTTTCAGTGACGGCGCCGGCCACATATTTGACGATGCGATCCTCTACCCCCGGCGCCAGGAGGGTGGAGCCCAACGCGATCACTTGCCGGGCCTGGCGCTCGCCCATTGGCAAAAGGCGCAGGCGATTCTGGCCGAGAGCGCGAAAGTGCGAGCGAATGCGATCCAAGTCCGCGAGATAATCCTCGCGCATGGAGAGAAGCACCTTGACGGGCGCGGGCTTAAAGTTGAATTCCTTCGCGCGCAACGGATCGCCGCGCAACGCCGCCGAAGGGCGGTTCTCGACCAGGTCGGCCAGCTCGCTGATGAACGCTTCGACCCGCGCGGCGCGTGCCGGGTTCTCGCGCCCGAGCGTGAACAATTCCTCGAACTGATCGAAGGCAAGGAAGGGCGTGACCAGGTCGTTGCGTGGCCCCCAAAAATGATTGCCCTCGCGGTGGAAATATTCCCAAAGCGTCTCGTTAGGCCGCGGCGCGGGCGCTTCCACTTTCGCGGCGATGGCAGCAGCGGTGATGGCGCCAAGCACTTGCGCGGACAGCGGCGGCGCGCCCTCCAGATGATCGATCCGAATCGGAACCGGCAAATAATTCTCCTCTCGAACAGCGGGAAAAAGGCCGGCCTGGAGCAGCGATGTCTTGCCCAGCCCGGAGACGCCGTAGAGCAGCGTGAGATTATCGCGCCTCACCAGGCGGACGAGTTCCTCGATCTCATCGCCGCGACCGGCGAAAAATTGGCGATCGTTTTCGGTAAACGAAGCCAGCCCGATCCACGGGTGTTGCGCATCGGCCAGCTCCGCCGGTGGCTCGTTCATTGGGAAGCGGCCTTCAAGCGGCGCTCGCGCACGATGTCCGTAATGATTTTGACGAAATCGGCCTGGGGCTGGCCACCGGCGGCACGCGTGTAATGGAATTCGCGAAACCCGCTGAACGTCACCGCATTCTCCGCGGTGTCGTCCACGATTACGGGATGAATCAGGCGCGCGGTGGTCCGGTCCATGTCGCGCAGCCGCTCGAGCGCGCGGTTCCATTCGCGAATGAAAATGCCTTCGTCGCGTTTGTTGGTGTTCGCGGAAATGACCGGAAGAAAGACATCGCACGCGGCGATGTTCTGCTCGATCACCGGCCACCAGGGATCGCCGGAACCGAGCCGCGCCTTGTCGAACCAGACATCCAATCCCGCGCTGCCGAGATTGCTCTGAAGCCGCTCCACCGCTTCGAAATCCTGGCTGGCGTAGCTGAGGAAAACCGCCGGCGGCTTCGAGGTTACGACCGATGCATGCACTTCGGCCTCGGCCGGCTTCTCGGCGAACGCGTCCCATTTTTCCGCGAGCTGATCCACAAACTCGATCGGGTTGGCGACGCCGAACGATTTCGTCTGCGGACTGAAATTTTCCAGGAAATCGCGCAGAACGACATCGGCCACAACCGCTCCGTCGGCGACAAATTCGCGCGCTTCATTTCCACTGTAGAGACGTTCGCGGCGACTCAGGCGAACGAAGAAACGCGCGAGCCAGTCGGGATGCGCGTTGCCGATCAGGAGGAGGCGCTTCGTGCGCAACTCATCGAAGAGATTGGCGAGGCGGCCGGACATCGACTCTTCGTGGAGTTTCCAAATGAACTCGAGCGTCTCCTCGTCGATGAGCGCGCTGTCCGGGATGCCGGAAATCCGGCCGAAGAGGTGGAAGACAACCCGGTGCGGCGAACGCGCATAATCGCGCGGGATGTCGCAGAGCGCGGAGTTCGGTGCGTAAGCGAAAACGTGATCGGCGGGCGAGCCGAGCGCTTTCGCGAGAAAGGAATCGACCGTTGTGCTGAGGAAAAGACGCAGTGGTTCGATCGTGGCCAGCTTGCGCAGCGGTTCCGGCACCGGGATCTGGCCGTGGCGATCGCGGAGTTGGTTGAGGATTTCGAATGTCTTAACGTTGACGTCGTCGCGCGAGTTGCGGCGGCTGGCATTGAGATAAGCCGCGACGACCTGGTCGATGCTCGCGGCTGGATCGCATTCGATCTCAAGCTCGGACGCGAGTTTTGCGGCGAGATATTCGTAGAGCAATTGCCGGCGTCCATCGATCTCGATCAGCAGCAGGTCGCGCCCCACAATCGGAATGACTACGCCCTTGGCGATGGATTGGAGAAGCTTGCTCCACTGTTTGGAATCGTCATTCATGGCCTAATCACGGTGCGGTTACGGAAACGGAGAATGTCAGGAACGTAGCAGAATCGCAACTCTTCGCCGTTTGCAAGCGCTGTTGCTGGCCCGCTCTGTCGGGGTGCAAGGCTGGCGCGGCGACAGCGAGCCGCGGCTACAGCGAGATTTGCAGTTGCATTCCAGCATTAGAATCGTTCTGCTCCAGACGGCCTTCGATGAATCTATCTCGCGTCTCCCAACTCGCGATCCTCGCGCTGTTTTGTTTTTCGAGCAGCGCAATGGCCGCTCCGGCGCACGCCATCGTCGAAGTGAAGACAGGGTATGTCATCACCGCGAAGAGCAATGGAAAATGGCTCGATAGCGCGCACGCGGCCGCGTTGCTCCCAGCCGGAACTTCCTTTCGCGTTTATGGCCTCGTCCGCGAAATGGCGCCGGCGACGGCGAGCAAACCGGAGTCCGTGAGCGAACCGTGTCCCGACACCTACTCGGTCAAGCTTTCTTCCGAACCTGAGGAGGGCGCAATCGCACTCGCCGCCTCGTGGAATGCCCTGCCGCGCAAACCGCGCGTCACCGACACAACGCAACCCGCCTACGTCCAGGCGGTGCGCGAATTTCTCGAAGGCCAGGGCGTGAAGAACCCGAAGGTGAAGATCACCCAGATTTTGCGCATCGATCTCGACGGCGACGGCGAGGAGGAAGTTTTAATTAGCGCGACGAATTATTTCACGAAAGACGGCAGTGTTCCGTCGAGCACGCCGGATGGAAGCTATTCCTGCGTGCTTCTGCGGCGGGTCGTCGCCGGGAAAGTGAAAACGCAACCGGTCTGCGGCGAGTTCTATTCTAAAGCAAAGCATTTCAATGCCCCGAACCGTTACCGCATTCTCGCCGTGCTCGATGTGGACGGCGACGGAAAAATGGAAGTGATTGTGGACAGCGCTTATTACGAAGGCGGCGCGACCACGATCTATCGTTGCACGCCAGCAAAGATCGAGGAGCTCGTCTCCACGGGTTGCGGCGCGTAGGCGCTGATCGCGCTTCGATTGGACTTGCCCTGCCCGGGCGACTTTGGGAGTAATGGCGTCCGCTCCAACAAAAAGCCAACGAAGCCCGCTTATGGAAATCGATCCGAAGAACCCGCCTGACAATGAGCTAAGCGAAAAAAGGCGCCCGGAGCTGACTGTTCGCGGGCTGATCGTCGGTGTGATCATCACGCTGGTGTTCACCGCCGCTAACGTCTACTTCGGGCTCAAGGCCGGGCTGACTTTTTCGACATCGATTCCGGCGGCGGTGATTTCGATGGCGATCCTGCGTTATTTCAAAAACGCGACCGTTCAGGAAAATAACATCGTCCAGACGGTGGCCTCAGCGGCGGGCACGTTGTCGTCGATCATCTTTGTGTTGCCGGGTTTGATCATGATCGGCTGGTGGACTGGGTTTCCGTTCTGGATCTCGTTTTTGATCTGTGCACTCGGCGGCATTCTCGGAGTGATGTACTCCATCCCGCTGCGCCGCGCGTTGGTGACGAACTCCGACTTGCCTTATCCGGAAGGAGTCGCCTGTGCCGAAGTGCTCAAGGTCGGCAGTGGCGGCGACAAAACGAATGCGGCAGAGGTCGAACACGGGCGTTCTGGTTTGCGCGCCGTGATGTGGGGATCAATCGTCGCCGCGGTCTTCGCGATTATTGTCGCGACGCAGATTTTCGCGTCGGATGTCGCGGAAACTTTTCGCATCGGGAAGCGCGGAGCGGTCAGCGGTTACGATTTCTCGCTTTCGTTTGCGCTGCTGGCGATCGGTCACTTGTGCGGACTGTCCGTTGGCATCGCCATGCTCATCGGCGCCTGCATTGGCTGGGGTTGGCTCGTGCCGTACTACTCGGCGCTTTCCGGCGACTTAACGACTGCGGTAGGCGCACTCGCGCAGACGACATGGAGCCACAAAGTGCGCTTTATCGGTGCCGGAGCGATCGGTGTCTCCGCCATCTGGACACTGCTGAAGCTGGTGAAACCTGTCGCGAGCGGTCTGGCCGGCGCAATGGCCGCGTCCCGCGCGCGCAAGGCTGGGCAAGCGGACACTTTGCCAATCACCGAGCGCGATATTCCGATCGGCATCGTCGGCCTTGTCACGTTGGTTTGCATGCTGCCGATCGCCTGGGTGCTCGGCTACTTCGCAAACACGAGCGGACTCGGCGCGCACCTGTGGACTCTCGTGATCGGCGGCGTGTTCTATGTCTTTCTGATGAGCTTCTTCGTCTCGGCGGTTTGCGGCTACATGGCCGGCCTGATCGGTTCATCCAATAGTCCCCTTTCCGGTATCGGTATTCTGGTGGTGATCGGCGCGGCACTGCTGCTTGTCTTTGGCATCAAGCCGTACGTCTCACCCGATGCGAGCAAAGCGCTGATTGCATTCGCGCTTTTCACCACCGCAGTCGTCTTCAACGTTGCCGCGATCGCCAACAATAATCTGCAAGATCTGAAAACCGGACAACTGGTGGACGCGACTCCGTGGAAACAGCAGGTCGCGCTGATCATCGGCGTGCTCGCTGGCGCCGCCGTCATTCCGCCGGTGCTTAATTTGGTGAACAAGGCTTACGGTTTCGTCGGCGCGCCGGGCGCGGAGTTGCTTCCGCATCCTTTACCCGCGCCGCAAGCGGGCCTGATTTCTTCGCTCGCGCAAGGCGTGATCGCCGCGGATATCGATTGGAGTTTGATTCGCATGGGCGCTTATATCGGTATTGCGATCATCGTGCTCGACGCCATTCTCGCCAAGACCACGAAGCACATGCGGGTTCCTCCCCTGGCCGTTGGACTCGGAATTTATCTGCCGACGGCGAGCACACTTATGATCGTAGTTGGCACGG
Organism: Chthoniobacterales bacterium; assembly: GCA_003244145.1. Lineage (GTDB taxonomy): Bacteria > Verrucomicrobiota > Verrucomicrobiia > Chthoniobacterales > UBA10450 > AV80. The sequence continues at coordinate 17,835 of QHBM01000098.1, read as the reverse complement.
TCGTTGGTTACATTTTCGATCGCCGCGCTGATCGCACCCGAAACCCGGAAGGGACGAAGCAGCTCGGCGTTTTGCTCGCGTCGGGTTTGATCGTCGGCGAAAGCATCATCGGTGTGGTGATCTCTGCGATCGTTGTCTTTAATGACAAGATAGAGAGTTTCGCCCGTAGTCTGGGGTTCTTTAAACATAGTCACTTCTCGCTGGCACTCGTCGGCGCAGGCTACGAAACAGCCGGGAAAATCATCGGCGGTGTTGCCTTTGTCGCGATCGGATTTGTGCTTTACCGATGGGTCTTGGGAATGGGCTCGAAGCGATCCGCGTAAATCGCCTGCTTCGTTAGGCCGCTCGGATTCCCATGGAAAAAATAGATCCGCGCAATCCGCCTAACGAGTTCCCGGACATCGTTGGCGCGCCACCGGTAAACCTAATCCTCGCCCGATTTCGTCCCTTCATCCCGCCGGGCGCGCGTTTGCGCGAGCTAACACCCCTACCGCTCATCATGGGCACGCTGCTCGGGATGGTCTTCGGTGCCTCCTCACTTTATCTCGTGCTCAAAGTCGGACTGACCGTGAGTGCATCGATTCCTGTCGCGGTTCTTTCTATTACTTTCTTCCGGTTCCTGTCGTGGATTTCAAAGAGCCGGATTCGCAACGCCACCATTCTGGAGAACAACATCGTGCAGACGGCGGGCTCGGCCGGGGAATCAATCGCCTTCGGTCTCGGTGTGACCATGCCGGCAATCATGATTCTTGGGTTCGATCTCGAGAGCACGCGCGTCATGCTGGTCGCGATTCTGGGCGGACTGATCGGAATCCTGATGATGATTCCGCTGCGCCGCGCGCTTATTGTCCAGCAGCACGGTTCCTTGAAGTATCCGGAAGGCACGGCGTGCGCCGAAGTGTTGAAGGCCGCCGCGTCGTCTGAGTCGCGTGATGCCGCACATGCCGGCGATGCCGTGGCGCGCGCCGCGGCGGACGAAGCGGTAAGCGGTGGCAAAATCATCATCGGAGGATTCGCGATCGGGTTCATCTACTACGGCCTGCTGCAAATCTTCAAAATCATGAAGGAAATCCCCGAGAAGGTTTTCAGGAAACCCTTCGACGGCGCTTCCATTTCGCTTGAGAACAATCCCGCACTGCTCGGTGTCGGTTACATCATCGGTCCTCGGATCTCCGCGCTCATGATGGCAGGTGGCGTTTTGTCCTATCTTGTGCTGATTCCGGCCATCAAATATTTCGGCTCAGCCGGAACAGCGCCGCTGCCGCCGGAAACTGCGCACAGCATCGCCGACATGTCGGTCGAGCAAATTCAGAAAGGCTACATTCTATACATTGGCGCGGGCGCAGTCGCCGCGGCCGGCATCATCAGTCTCTTTCGTTCGATACCGCTCATCTGGCATGGATTGAAGGGCGGGCTCACGGACCTCCGCAGCTCCGGTATCAAGCGAAACGACGTGCCCCGCACGGATCAAGACCTCTCGATGAAATGGGTAATCGGCGGGATCATCGCTTTGCTCATCGTCATCATGATCGCGCCGCAATTGAACCTGCGATTTAACTTGTTAGGCGCCATTCTCATTGTCGCCTTTGGTTTCCTTTTCGTAACCGTTTCCTCCCGGCTGACCGGCGAAGTCGGCTCATCGTCCTGTCCGACGTCGGGCATGATGATCGCGACGCTATTGTTGACGTGTCTCATCTTTCTCGTCCTCGGCTGGACGGCGCCGCCCTACTTTGTCACTGCGCTCTCCATTGGTGGCATCGTCTGCATCGCGTCGTCGAATGGCGGAACAATCTCGCAGGATTTGAAGACCGGCTTCCTCATTGGATCGACGCCAAAGTATCAACAGATCGCAATCCTGATCGGCACCCTCGCCTCAGCCATCATTCTCGGGCCGATCCTCATGCAGTTGAATCAATCCGGCACCGTTTACGTTCCCGTTGCCGGCAACAAAGACTTCGCTTTTCCGGCAGCGTTCCACGCCGATCCGGCCAATTACCTGAGCGACAGCAACGGCCAGTTGAAACGCGAGCGTCTATCCGGAGCGCAAGCCGGCGGCGATCCTAACGAGTATTTCGTCTACCACAAAACGGACACGGAGAACGGACCGGCGGGCCGGTATCTCGTGAACAACGATGGCGTGCCAGTTTACCTCGCGGATCCCGGAATCAACGGCGTTTACGCAGATCGGCCTGACGGTTCGCACGTGCAGAAATTCACCGCGCCAAAAGCAACGCTCGTCTCCTACATCATCAAAGGAATTCTCGGCGGCCACTTACCATGGGGCCTGGTCTTGCTAGGCGTATTCATCGCCATCCTGCTCGAGCTTTGCGGCGTTTCGTCGCTAGCCTTTGCCGTGGGTGTCTATCTTCCGATTTCGACCTCAGCGCCGGTTTACGTCGGCGGGATGGTGCGCTGGCTGGTCGACCGCTACACCCGGCGCAAACACGCCCGTGCTGAGCTGACCGAAGATGAACTGATGGCAGAAGGCGACAAGAGCAATGGCGTGCTGCTCTCATCTGGCTACATCGCGGGCGGCACGCTCGCGGGTGTTCTCTTCGCGTTTCTCGCCATCCCGATGAAAGATCGGCTGGACGGTTTCGAAAAATGGGCCACCGCTCACAACCCATTCTTCGAGGGACCATCATCCGATCTCCTGGCGATGATCCCGTTCACGGTCCTCTGCGTGCTCCTCTATCTCGTCGGCCGCGATGTTCTGCTCGCGCTCAAATCGAAGCGCCCGCAAATTTAACAAATCGAAACGGCGATGGTTTGCGAAATCGCGAGCGCGAGTTGCGCGATTTTTTTATTCAACCCATCCACGAATCCAGTTCGATCCGTATTGATAGCAATGAAAAAGAATCTTATCGCTTTCACCTTTCTCGCGCTGGCCACTGTTCTGATAACCGGCTGCGCTACTACCGCCGAAACCACCACGACCACGCGCACTCGTGAGACGAGTTCGATGTACGCGCGCTAAGCAACCATCGTCGCTACTTTCAAACTCTTGAGTTTCATGAGCTGCGATCGGCGGAGAATCCTCGCCGCCAGATGAAGTAAACTGGAATTCCAGTGAGAACGAGCAAGTAACCGATCCCGGAAGTCGTCGGTGCGAGGTAGGCGAGATCCGCAATCAGAAACACGGCGAGCAGAACGGAGATGATCGGAACGATCGGATATCCCCATGTCCTATACGGACGCCCGCCTGCCGGATTTTTTTTGCGAAGAACAATTACGGCGACGACCAGCAGCACGTAAAAGACGAGATCGGCCGAGACGATATATTCGAGCAGTTGGGTGTAAACGTTGCCGTAACTGACGGCGCCGGTCGCTGGGTCTGTCGTGACCGTGCGAGGCAGCGTCAGGAACGCGGTCCAGAGGGCCTGCGCGACCAGGGCCGCGGCCGGAACATTTCGCCGGTTGATGGTGGCGATGCGCCGAAAAAATAATCGGTCGCGCGCCATCGCGTAATAGACGCGCGCGCCGGCGAGAATAAGTCCGTTGTTGCAACCGAAGGTGGAAATCATGATCGCGGCCGCCATTGCAAGCGCGCCCGGCCGGCCAAAGATGGAATTCATCACCGCAACCGCGACGCGATTCTGCGGCGCGTTCTGGATTTCGTTCAACGGCAGCACCGCGACGTAGGCTAGATTCGCGAGCAGGTAGAGAGCAACGACCAGCGCGCAGCCGCCGAGCAGGGCGCGAGAGAGATTCCGGCCCGGGTCGCGGACCTCGCTGCCGATGAAGGTCACGTTCGTCCAGGCAGTTTGCGCGAAGAGCGGGCCGACCATCGCTTTGCCGAAGAGCAACACGAGCGCGAATGCGCCGACCGCGGTCAAGCCGGGTTGCGCCGTCTGCGGGCTCCAGCCGTTCTTCCACGAATCCCACCAATACGAGGCGCGCGCGGCGCTTTCCGGTTTCCAGCCTAACGACAGACCGATCACAATCAGCGCCAGCAGCGCCGCGGTTTTCGCGAACGTGAAGGTGTTCTGGACAAATTTGCCGGTCTCGAGACCGCGCGTGTTGGTCCAGGTCAGCAACCCAATCAGGGCGATGGCCACGAGTTGTTCGGTGGAAAGACTGATGGCATAGCCGCCAAAAAGATGGAGCGGCCCAAGGAGATAATGATCCGCTGCGATCGCCGGCGCGAAAACTCCGGTAAACTTGGCGAACGCAATCGCCACGGCCGCGATCGTTCCGGTTTGAATGACCAGAAAGAGGGTCCAACCAAAAAGAAAACCGAGAGACGGCCCGTAGGCTTCACGAAGAAAAACGTAAACGCCGCCGGCTCGCGGCATCATCGCCGCCAATTCCGAACAGCACAGCGCGCCCGTGATCGTCATCAAACCGGCGACCGCCCAGGCCAGCAGCAGCCATCCTGGCGCGCCGCTCAGGCGAGATGACTCGGCTGAGGTGATGAAAATTCCGGAGCCGATCATCGAGCCGACGACGATCATGGTTGCATCGAGCGGGCCGAGACCGCGCACGAGTTTTTGCGGTTCGTTATTCATGGCAGACGCGCTGGCGCGGCGATCATGACGTCTTCGAGCTCGAGTCGCTCGCGCAGTTTACGCACGAACGCGACGGCCTGCGGGTTGTCGCCATGAACGCACACTGTCGTTGCGAGAACATTCACGTCCGTTCCATCAACGGCGCGCACTTTGCCTTCGGTCAACATTCGGATGATCCGCTCCGCCGCTTCAATCGGATCGTGGACGAATGCATCAGAACTGGTTCGCGGCACGAGCGAACCGTTCCCCAGATAATTTCGATCGGCAAAAACCTCCGACGCGGTCTGCAGACCAAATTCCGTCGCGGCGAGATCCAACTCGCTCTCCGCCGGCGCGAAGAGAATGAGCTTCGGATCGATGGCGTAGATGGCGCGCGCGATCAGATCGGCCAGCGCGCGATCGCGCGCCGCCATATTATAAAGAGCGCCGTGCGGCTTCACGTGATTCATCTCCGCGTCGGCCGCGCGAGCCAGCGCTTGGAACGCGCCGATCTGATAAGCGACCAGGGAATAAAGTTCCGCAGGCGGGATCGTCATTTCGGTGCGCCCGAAATTCGCCCGATCGGCAAAACTGGGATGGGCGCCAACGGCCACGCCGCGATCATGCGCCGCCTGGATTGAAGCATAAATCGAAGCGGGATCGCCCGCGTGAAATCCGCACGCAATATTGGCGGAGGTGACGAGATCGAGGATTTCGTTGTCGTGTCTCGCGCCTTCGCCGAGATCGGAATTGAGATCGACGACCAGGTTCATGACCCGCGCAGTTCGAGCCCGAGACGGAAGCGGGCGAAATCATCTTCGCGTTCGAGCAGAAGTTGCTGCGCCTCGGCCAGCGAGACTTCGTGAAAATGAGCGCGGTCACCGGGCCAAAGTTGCGCCGCCGCCGGCAAATCCACCGTGATCACGTGCGCGATTTTGGGGTAGCCGCCGATGGTTTGGCAATCACCGAGCAACAGAATCGGTTTGCCATTTGGCGGAACTTGCAGCGTTCCCGGCGCGACTGCTTCCGAAAGCAGGTCGTCGGAGTTGACGCGAGTTAACTCCGGTCCGTCGAGCCGGGCGCCCATGCGATCGGAATCCGGCGTGACGGTAAATTGCTGCGCGACTAACGCAGTCTGGGCGTCGGAAGTAAAACGTTCCCAGTCCGGGCCGCGCACAATGCGCAGGAAACGATCGCGCGATGGGAACGAGGCCCAAGGCGCCGGCGCGCTCCATTCGGAAATCCAAGGAGCGGCGGNNACCGCCGCTCCTTGCCAAGAACAAGCACGTCGCCATCGCGAAGAACGCGTCCATGATGGCCGCCAAAATTTCCGCGCAGATCAGTCGATCGGCTGCCGAGGATGGGTGGCACTTCGATCCCGCCGGAAATGGCGAGCCAGCCGCGACTGCCCTCGTTAGGCGCGGTCACGACTAGTTCTTCTTCCGCGCTCACCAGGCCGGCATGGCCCGGCGGCAAAACTACGTCGCCGATCCGGACCACGAATGCGCCGCCGCACCAGGCGACCATCCGCTCGTCCTCAAAGCGGAGCCGCAAATTTCCCATCGTCACTTCCAGCCCCGCGGCTGAATCGTCATTGCCGACGAGCGCATTGGCCACGCGCAACGCGTGCGCATCCAACGCGCCGCTCCTCGAAACGCCCGTCTGCCGGTATCCGGTGCGCCCAGGATCCTGGACGGTAGTGATGAATCCCGAATGCGTGACGACGACGTTCATCTCGAGAGAGTGTCGAATTCTTCCCGGGAAATTTCACGAAAACGGACGCGATCTCCCGCCTGCAGGAGCGGAGGCGGTTTGCGCTGGACGTCGAAGAGACGCAGCGGCGTTCGGCCAATCACATTCCAGCCGCCCGGGGATTTTCGCGGATAAACTCCGGTTTGCGCGCCACCGATCGCGACCGAGCCCGCCGGAATTTCTTTGCGCGGAGCGGCTCGCCGCGGCGTCGCCAATTCGCGTGGCAGGCCGCTCAGGAAAGGAAATCCCGCAATGAAACCGACGCAGGCCACGCGATAAGGCGCGTTTGCATGGCGACGAATAAGTTCCGCCGCGGGAAGGCCGACATGGGCCGCCACGTGATCAAGATCGAGCGCAAACTCCGCGTCGTAGCAAACTGGAATCTCCACGGTGCGCGGCATTGCCGCGGTAGCGATTCTCATTGATCGACCCGCGAGAATATTTTCAATTCTTGTCTTGAGCGCATCAAAGGGCGACGTAGCTGGCCCGTCTGTTTCGATCCTCGCGGGATCGTAGAACAGGGCAACGGTCGTATAGGCAGGCGCTAACTCGATCACGCCGGGGATCGCGGCATTCTCGAGACGACGAAGCGCCGCCAGGACTGCGTTCAAAGATGCGTCAGGGTCGTCCGCGAAGTTTTCAATAACGCGAACGATCAGCGCTGAATCTCCGAGCGGCACGATTTCCATAAGGTGCGATTCTCGCGAAGATCATTTGCCGGAAGAATCTTCCGAGACCTTGGCGGCGAAATCCTTCACCGATTCCTTGATCTCCTCGACGGTCGGATGCACCTGGCTGATGATGTCGTGCTCGGCCTGCGAGAGTTTCTCGATCCGCTTCGTCACTTCGTGCAACTCCTCCAGCATCGTCTCCTGGCGGGTGGAAAGCTGATGCATCCACCAAAAACAAACGGCCCAGCAAGCGGTCCCGACCCAGGCGAGGATCAGGGCAATGGTTTGTACATCGAAACGCGTATTCATTCAGGTATTGTGCGAGGTGATTTGAAAAATCGAATCATCCAGATGATAGGCAGATCCAGCGCCGTTTCACTTTGCCTGAAAACCAATTCATGACCAGCCTCTTTGCCATCGCCGTAAATCTCGCTGGCATGCTCGTGATTTATTCGTGGCTGGCGTACGCCCTGGCTCGAATGAGTTGGGGCCGGGGCGGGCTGCTGGCGGTTCTCCTTGTGTTAATTGTCGCGGGACAATTTTGGATCGCTCCAGCGATGCTCGTCTTTGGTTCTTACAGTGCGGGAACTCCCGCAGCTTATTCGCTTTGGTTCGGCAACCTGCTCGTCTCGGCTTTCAGCGTCGTCATTCTCTGTCTGAGCGTGCGAACGATTCCACGCGGGCTCGAGGATTCCGCGCGATTGGATGGCTGCGGTTGGTTTGGGACAGCGTGGCATGTCGTCCTACCATTCGTTAGGCGGGAGATCGGGTTGATCACCCTGCTTACCGTGATCGCAACCGGCCTTCCCTTCTGGGGGGCACTCACGACCTCAGCGATCGGCGATTGGTTTCCGCCCTTCTTCGGCTTGCTGCCGATGTCGCGTTCCTTCGCGCAATCCGATCTCGGCGCCCTCATCGGCATGATGGCGGGCTCGCTCCTCATGACGCTCGCGGTCATTGCGCTTTTCTTTTTCGCGAAGCGTTCTCTACAGTCCGCGAAATAAATCGCGAAAGCCATCAATCGCGGGAGCCCATCTTAGCGATCATGTCCGGTTGATAGAACAGGCGCCTGCGCGGTGAAGCCGACGATGTTGCCGTTGCCGTCGGAGGTAGCTCCTGCCATCTGGCCCAGATCATTTACGCCACCGAGACCCGCGAAGATCGCATAATAGTGACCGGACAGGTTAATGAATCCAGTCTCGTTGCCATCGGCATTAGCGAAATAACCGACGAAGTCGCCAAGGTTACTTAGGCCAGTCGGTACCGTGAAGAGTGCGCCGGGGAACTGCGTGCCGGTGTAGTGTCCATCGAGACGAAGAAATCCAAACTGTGGACTCGAAGAGTCAGTATAAGTAATTCCAATCATCAGGCCTGAATCGTTAACGTCATATAATGCCGTATTGACTCCGCCGGGCGCATTCACGGTTTGGTAAGAGCCATTGCCAAAACTGAATCCATGATCGATCCCGCTGTCGTCGAAATAATCGCCGACGATTTGACCTTCATTGTTAATCCCGTTGGCTGATGTGTTGAGGGCGCCGGGGAAATCAAGCGTGGTGTACTGGCCATTCTGGTAGGAAAAGCCATGCTCCAGACCGTCCGCAGTATAATAAAATCCGACGACGACCCCCACGTCACTGATTCCGTTAGCGCTGGTATAGATGGCGCCAGGCGGATCGAGGGTTGCATATTTTTTGCCTTTAAGGAGAAACCCGTGGGTCGCACCGGCGGCATCCTGAAAAGCGCCGACAATTTGACCACGATTGTTTATGTTGCCACCAAACGTTGAGATCGCGCCAGCGACGGAGAAGGTATTGAAGTCAACTTGCAGGTGGCCGGTACAGGGCAAGGATGTGGAAGCAGCCTGCCCGAAGAAACTATACTGGCCATTCACTGAGTTGGACTGGGATGAGCGCGTAAAAAAATCGAGGAAGACAGCGTCTTCGATATGGTAGGTGAACGAGTTTAAAGGCAGAGCGATGACTTGCGAGGCGGAGGTGAGGATCCCATCAATTGGATCACATACCTCGAGCGCATCGCCGGATCGAAAGAGGCTATCGCATTGTGCGTTCGTCCCGCCGGGATAATTCCATCCCGGGGTTGAGTTGCCGCCGAATGGATCGTCCATCCATTCGTTTATTTCATGGCTCAGGACAATTACGTCACCGGGAAAATAGTCGGAGAAATCCTCGCGGTGATAGGAGGTGACGATGTAGGTGTGTGCACCGGCGAGAGAGCCTTTCTTGGAAGAAACTCTGGTCGCACCATGGTAACCACCAAAGCCAAAACCATTCGCGTCAAAGTACACTCTTGCGGTAACGAAAATCGCCAGGGATCGTGGCGATATCCCAAGTTGATCCATCATTGCTTTTGTTTGCTGAGACGAGAAATCGGCTTCGACAAAAGGTGATTGGGAGCCGTCTGGATTCTGGAAATACCCGCCTTTGTCCGCTGGGACGTTAATGGTTTGACTGGGTAGAATCGTAGGTTGACCTAAGAGGACGTGGTAATCCTTCGACTTCGTCGCAACGTGATTCCAAAAGTTGGCGCGCTGAAATGCATCCGGCCATTGCGTATTGCCAATTCTCGTTCCGCCACTGACAAACGGGTACGGTTGGAAGATCGGTGAGTTAACGATCCCCTGCACCGCGGTCTGCCCGTCGATCAATTCGGTGCCGGCATCGACGACCGAACCGTCCGCGAAAACAAAACGCAGCGGGATAATGACCGTGGGCACCACCGTGGTGGCGGACCCCCGTCTCGGGTCGGTCCCGACCATGGTATAAGGATAGTTAATGCCGTGGTAATCAAAGGAACCGCTCCAATGCGCAATGGTGTCGAGATGATCGCGATCGGGATCGATTTTCTCGTGTTTCATCCGGCTGCTGCCATCGATGTGGACATGGTGATCCATCCGCGTCGAATGCTGCGGGACCTGAGCGGTCGCGAAGGGTGACGTTGCGAAACAAAGCACAGCGAGGAATGTCCTTGGTTGAATGGCGCGGAAAGAGTGCGTTTTCATAAGGTCGATTTCGAGTTCGCTTTCCGGTTTCTGGCTCTAGCGATTGTTGCCAACGAGTTGCGGGGCAGGTTTGCTTACGTCCAGTTGTGCGCTCACTTTCTGAATTTGCGCGGCCTGCTGTTTCAGACTGGCGGTGAGAGCCTCAATTTCCTTCTGCTGCTGCGCGGCGGCGACTTTTAGCTCCTGCACCTGCTGGTGCTCCTTGAGAAACTCGTTGAGCAACATCGCGTTCACGGCGTCGTAGCGCACGGTGTAAATTTTTCCATCGACATCTCGGGCCACCAGGTCGGGGTTTACCTTGGCCACCTCCTCTGCAATCAAGCCAAACTGCGGCGTGCCTTTGGGGTCGATCTCGTTCTTGTAATGGAAAGTCACTGGTTTCAGCGCGAGAATTCCTTCGCTCGCGCTGTTCATCGGTTTGATTTGATCCTTGAAACGAACTGAGGAAGCGGCCACGCCGAGTTGACCATTGGCGTTTACCACGACCGGTGCGCCGGAGATCGGTATTCCGCTAATCCCGGCGATGAAGGTGGCGGTTTGCATGCCTGGGACGCCGATGCGGATGGTGTTGTTCTCGCCGGCGGCATCGGTGGAAACAGAAGTTGTGGTGTTGTAATTCCCTATGTCAATGTTGTTACTGCCCGTCGTGAGGTTGAGGCCGGCATCATTGCCCAATGCGATGTTGTTCCCACCGGTGGTGTTGTTAACAAGCGCTTGAAAACCGCCGGCCGTATTGTCGCTGCCGGTTGTGTTGTTGCCGAGTGCACCGACACCATCGGCCGTGTTTTCGGAGCCGGTGGAATTCACATTAAGCGTACTAACACCGGTTGCCGTGTTGTCGTGACCCGTCGTGTTGCTAAAGAGCGCTACGACCCCATTGGCCGTGTTGTCGCTGCCGGTTGTGTTGCTGAAGAGCGCTTCAAACCCGTTGGCCGTATTCTCAATACCGGTCGTATTAAGTGTAAGCGCCTCGACACCATCGGCCGTGTTGTAGTCGCCGGTGGTATTCAAGTTGAGTGCGGCAACACCGGTGGCCGTATTGAACCTGCCCGTGGTATTGTTAGCGAGCGCAATCAAGCCGTTGGCCGTGTTGTGATGACCGGTTGTATTGCTGTTGAGCGCGAAGGCACCGCTGGCCGTATTGGCGTCGCCGGTAGTGTTGTAAAAGAGCGCCCCCGTCCCGGTGGCTACGTTGAAGTTGCCGGTGGTGAGGCTGAAGAGGGCGTGGTGCCCCGTAGCCACGTTGTAGCTCCCGGCGGTGTCGCTATAAAGTGTTTCAAAACCAATTGCCGTGTTACCGAATCCGGTCCTGAGGCTGAAAAGCGCACTGTCACCCTCAGCAGTGTTGTGGCTGGCATAGCCTCCGTCCGGCGGTGGCTTGAGCCCATCCGGCTTCGCTGAGGCGCTCGTCGACAGCGCGAGGCAAGCGAGCACCGAAAGCAGAAGGAGGGTCAAATGTTTCCAAAAAACGCGGCAGTCGATGACATTGTTGGATCTGGTTTTCATAGGATTGGTTTCAAGGGATGGATACTTTCTCTTTCCAAAGGGATTTCGGGGGGGGCGCTGCAAGAAATTGCGATTTTTTCGCGGCTTGTTTTTTCCCGGTGCGTCTGATATACCCGGCGCGTGAAAACTCTGACTGAGATCGCCCCCGGTCAGAGTGATCCATTCGCTCCGACCCATTGGAGCGTGATTGCCGCCGCTGCGGAAAGTCAGGACTCTCCGGAAACCGCTCGCGCGGCCCTGGCCGAGCTTTGCCAGATCTATTGGCCGCCACTTTATAGCTTCATGCGGAGCCGGGGGTATTCCATGCACGACGCGCAAGACTTGACGCAGAGTTTTTTCGTTTTCCTGATCGACCGAAAAATCTATGCGCGCGCGGACCGGCAGAAGGGAAAATTCCGTTCGTTCCTGCTCGCCTCGCTCAAGAATTTCCTGGCTGACGCGCACGACCGTGAACAGGCGCTGAAACGGGGAGGCGGGGCAGTTTTCCTGCCTTTGGACGAACAGCGGGTGGAACACGCAGAATCGCTTTTTCAAACCCATTCAGGATCAGGAGATGCGCTTTCTGAAGACCGCATTTTCGAGCGCACCTGGGCGGAGACGCTGGTGACGGGTGGTCTCGATCGGCTCGCAGCCTTTTACAAAACCGAAGGCAAGGAGAAGCTTTTCGAGGAGCTCAGGGTTTTTCTCCCCGGCAGCGAGGCTCCACTCCCATCTTACGCCGCCCTGGCGGTTCGTCTCGGAACCCAGGAGTCCACTCTCCGCAGCCATGTGACAAGATTGCGGGCGCGTTACCGCGAAGCATTACGCGAGGAGGTGCGCCACACCGTTCAAACCGACGGCGAAGTGGACGCGGAATTGCGGGAATTATTGCGGGTCCTGACAGCCAGTTAGCGAAGAGCTGCAATGGAAATTCCTGTAACCACCATCGCAACCTGCTCAACCTGCAACGCTCAGTTGACCGCAAAGGGCGCATGTCTCGTTTGTCTGCTCCGCGCCGGGCTGGATGGACCTGCCTCAGTGAATGGTTCGTCTGAGGCATTAACCTTTGGTGATTTTGAAATTGCGCGACGCGAGGATGGTTCTTTTTGGGAACTGGGATGCGGAGCGACGGGCATCACCTATCGCGCGGTGGACAAAGTATTGCGCCGCGCGGTGGCACTCAAAGTCGTCGAGACGCCAGTCTTCGGGGGCCAAACGCATGCCGTGCGTGAACGCTTCCTCCGCGAGGCAAGGGCGGCGGCCGCCTTAAAGCATCCGAACGTTGCCGGCATATTCCAGTTCGGTACTTCTCCGGAAGTCGATCGCTGCTATTATGCGATGGAATTAGTGGAGGGTGAAACGCTGGAGGCCCTCGTCAGGCGAGACGGGCCCGTCAAGGCCGCACTGGCTGTGGAAATCGGGATCCAGGTGGCGCGAGCGCTGATAGGCGCCGCGGCCCAGGGTTTGATCCACCGCGACTTGAAGCCCGGCAACATCATGCTCACGCCTTCTGAAGGAGCTACTGATGCGATAGGGGTAAAGGTTATCGATTTTGGCCTCGCTAAAGCCACGAACACGGTGCTTGAAACAGACCTTACCCACGGAGGATTTGTCGGAACACCCTCCTTTGCCAGTCCCGAACAGTTCAGCAGCGCCACGGCCGATGCCCGTTCGGACATTTATTCATTGGGGGTGACCCTTTGGTATGCGCTCACGGGCGGGGTTCCCTATTCAGGTAAAACGATTGAGGAAATTAGGGACCGCCAGCGAAACAGCAAACTGCCGATTAAGCAATTGACCGAAAGAAACATTCCCGCCCCTTTGATCGATCTCCTGAGGCGCACCCTTGCGGTGGATCCAATCCAGCGTCCGGGATCGGCTCGAGAAATGTTAGCGGCCCTGGACTCCTGTCGTTCGATCCTTGCCTTACGGACGGCACCTATCAAGCGTCAGGGATCTCGAAAACTAACACCCCTCCTCATGGCCCTGGCAATGGCGACGGCGATCTTAGCTACGTTCTTTCTGTCGCGACCGAAGGGATCCACGCCCGCGTCCTCTCCGTTATCGAGGGAGAAGTCGATCGCAGTTCTGCCATTGGAAAACCTGGATACGGGCCAGGAAAGCGCCTTTTTCGCCGATGGAATCCAGGACGACATCCTAACCAACCTGGCGAAGATTAGCGATTTTAAGATCATCAGCCGCACTTCCGTTTCACAATACCGCGGCGTTGGGGCAAATCGTAACCTGCGCGAGATCGCGCGGGAACTGGGAGTGGAAAATATCCTGGAAGGGAGTGTGCGGCGCGACGGCAACCGGGTGCTCGTGAATGTGCAGTTAATCGACGCCCGGAGCGACCGCCACCTCTGGGCGGAGCGTTACGACCGCACTCTCGCCGATTCCATTGGCCTCCAGGGTGAGGTAGCGGCGGAGATCGCCGCAGCTCTTCGGGTCAAACTGGGTCCGGAAGAAAAGGCAAATCTCGCGGTTAAGCCCACCGCTAACCCTGAGGCGTATGCTCTCTACTTGAAAGCTCGCGGACGCGAAGGAGCTGTCAATCATTCTACCGAGGACAGCCTTGCAGCCGAGCAGCTCTACACCCAGGCGATTGCGATCGATCCCAGGTTTGCCCTGGCCCACGCGCGTCTTTCCATCGTGGAAATGCAACTTGGATACGAAGAAACCGGCGATCGGAAAGTAAGGGCGCGCGTCGCAGCGGATGAGGCATTACGCCTGTCGCCGTCCCTGGGAGAAGCCCATGCGGCCCTCGCTCTCTGCATGTACTGGGGCGACAAGGATTACGCCGCAGCGTTAGAAGAATTTTCCGTCGCCGCAGCGACCTTGCCTAACGAGCTCGACATTCTTCAGTACATTGCCGGAATTCAGCGACGGCAGGGACTCTGGCGGGAATCTCTCGCTACCTTTCAGCGCGCCCAAAACCTCGATCCTCGTAATCGCCAAATTATGATCATGGCTGCCATCGATCACGTTTTGGTGCGTGATTGGCCGGGCGCGACTGCATGTTACAACCGCGCCCTGGAAATTGCGCCAGATTCGGCTCCGGCCAGGATCGGCCTTGCTTACCTGGAAGTGTTTCGCAACAGCAACCCTGCTGCTGGCAGAAAAATTTTGGAAAAGATCCCCGCCGGCCTTGATCCCGATGGATCGGTGACTTGCGCGCGCTGGGACCTGGCCATCCTGGAGCGGGATTACGCCACCGCGGAAAAGATTTTGACCGAGTTTCCGTTGGACGCTTTTCCGAACGCCGACGACGCGCCGAAAACATTTCACCAGGGCCGCATCGCTCTCGCCCGAGGCGATACCGAGTCGGCCCAGCGCTTCTTTGCCGCGGCGACGCCAGCTATCGAAGGATGGGTGCTCGATGAGCCCGACGATCCGAGTCGCCACGCTCAACTCGGATTACTCTACGCCTACATGCACAGGAAGGAGGATGCCATTCGAGAAAGTCGTCGAGCCCTCGAAATGGAACCAGAAAGCCAAAACGCATTTCATGGTGCGGATCGAGCGGCCAGATTAGCCTTGGTTTATGCCCTGGTGGGCGAGCCAGACCAGGCACTTACGCTGATCGAACGATTACTCTCCACCCCCGGCCCGATGAATTACCCGGATTCTCCTTCGAACATTACCCTGGCCGACCTGCGCCTGCGCTGGGAGTGGGATTCGCTGCGCAGCAATCCCCGCTTCCAGAAAATTCTTTCCGAACCGGAGCCCAAGACGACTTATTAGGTTCGCACCCAAGGCTAGCCGGGCTTCTGCTAGCGCTTCGCTTCGATTTCGATATCGACCGAGACGTCGTCGCTGATCATCGACACGGTCTCGGCGCTTCTGCTAAAGACCAATCCAAACTGGCTTCGCTTGAGCGGAGCGGTCGTGACACGCCAGCGGCTGGTGGGATCTTTCGTCAACGATTCGGGATCGCCGAGAAGTTGGACGCGAAGCGTGATCGGGCGCGTCAACCCGTGCATCGTCAGGTCTCCCGTGATCTCTCCCGCGTTCGCGCCGGTTTGTTTCACGGCCCGGCTCTTGAATGTGATCTCTTGAAACTTGGCGACGTTAAAAAACTCGTCGCTCCGCAGATGCTCGTCCCGTTTCGAAATTCCCGTGTCGATGCTGGCGACCTGGATCGTCGCAACGACCGACGATTGCCCGGGATGCTCGCGGTCCAGCTCGATCGTTCCGCTAAACTTCGAGAATCGCCCTTTCGCAGTTCCAAGGAATTGCCGGACTTTGAACGCGATGGTCGAGCGCGCCGGATCGAATTTGTAAATCTCGCCCCCGCTCGCGGAGAGAGAACCGCCAATAAGAAAGAAGACCGCCAGGGAAATCAGCCGGAGCGATTTCATTCGCGAAAGCCTACGATGAGCCCAGACGCAGACAAGCGACTGATGATAACGCGGTCGTTGCCTGAATTACTGGAGCGCTTTCAGGAGTGCGGCGCGCGATGACGGCAACCGGCCGAAAAGATTCGCCAAGGCCAGCGCCGGATCGCTCTTCAACATCCTGGCGTCGTGCACGCCCGCGATCCGCGCCAGCTCGGTCTCGAAATGGAGGACCGCGCGAAGATTTGGATCAGTCGTGTTCAGATAAGCAAAAGCGCGACGGAGCAACGCGAACAGCTCCGGCTCATGGTGATCGGACTCGGTGCAAATCTCGATGAGCTCGACGAAATAGGATGCGGCCTGGGTGCGCCGGAAATTTTCGCGGATCCCGCCAAATGGATTCCTGAGCGCGACTTCAGTGAGCGCGTGGAGATTCGAGCGCTTGCTCCGCGAAATCTGGATCTCCGCTTCGAAAAAAAGATCGAGCTTGCCGGCAAACGGACTCTTCGCGCGCCGCGCCCCTTTCGCCACGGTCTGGATGCAGCCTAACGACTCGGTGCACCACGAGATGATGAGACTCGTGTCGCTGAGTTTCCGCTTGCGCAACAGAATGCCGGTCGTGCTTTCCACTGACGGAAAGCAATAGACAGGATTAACAGAATTTACAGGATTGGTTTTTCTTCATCCCGTAAATCCTGTCTGTCTTAATCCCACTTCTTCGCCTTGGGCCAAAGCGCGGACAGCGTCGTATTCAGATCTCGGCACAAGAAGATTTCGAAATGTTCGTCGCGCCGCGAATACGGGTGATAGGTTCGGCCGACTGACTCCACCGTGGCGAAATGTTCGCGGTCGCCCGTGCCGTCGCTCCCAAGCACGAGGACGCTTTCGCCCGTGTAATCGCGCGGCCCCCAATACCAGTAGTTCTGATGATTACTGATCGCTTTCGGCAGGCCGTATTTTTTCCCGAAAAAATCGATCGCGCCCGCCTGGCCGTAACTGTTGGCAAAGATCGCGGTCCTCGTACGCTGCTCCGGCGGAAGCGCGTTGTAGACCCGCGCCGTTTCGCGCGCCATTTCCTCCCAACCGAATTCATCGGCGAAATGCTGGGGCAGCGGACCGGTCGGCTGGTTCTCGGTCTTGGGCGGCTCGAGGCCGATCGTTTTCTGATAACGAATGTACGTCTCGGGTGAGAGAACGGGCGCTACGGTTGGCGCCACGAGACACGCGATTGCCACGAGCAACCCGGCGTAAACAACGCGAGTCCATCGGCCCCGTTGGCGAGTAAGATTTTCAAACGCGACCGCGCCCGCGGCGAAGAGCATCGGATAAGCGGCGGAGAGGTAGTAATTTTTTCCCTTCAAGCCAATGAAGGCGACGAGCATCAAGAGATATATCCAACCCAGGATGCGATAGCGGCTCCCGTTTCGATGGAAAAAGAGCCAGCCGAGTCCGCCGAGCCAGAGCGGAAACGAAATCGGATTCAACAGCATGGCTTGATCCGCGATGAAGGCGACCGGCGCGCGCACCACGTCCCGTCCGGTACCGCGGATGTTGTGCATCAATTCCAGGAACGGAAAGCCGTGGCGAATGAGCCAAATCAGATTCGGAAGAAAAATCAGGAGCGAACAAAGCGCTCCCATCCAGATCCAGGCGTTTGAAAGAAAACGCCGCTGGGGCGTGAGGAGCACGGCGACGAAGACAGCCACGGCGAAGAAAGCCGTCGTATACTTGTTTTCCATCCCAAGCCCGAGAAGGAGGCCGAACGCCAGCCAATAACGCGGTTCGCCCCGGTTAATCGCGCGGACGATGCACCAGGAGCACCCGAGCCAGATCAGCGGTTCGAACGCGTTCATGGTCAGCCAATGATGAAGCGCGAGATAAATGGGCGCGGCGATGACCGCCAGGGCCGCGAGGGCCTGGGCAAAAACGCCGCCGCCTAATTCGCGCGCCAGTTTCCCCGCCAACCAAACCGTCGCGGCGCCGGCGAGCGCGGGCAGAAATCGCAAGCCCAGAAGCGATTCTCCGAAAACATGGCGCGCAATCCAGGCGACGAAAGCAATCAGCGGCGGCTGATCGACGTA
>QHBM01000100.1 GCA_003244145.1 Chthoniobacterales bacterium | reverse complement strand
CGTTTCAATGTTCCCGCCGCTCCCGTCCCGCCTGTGACCGAAAGCCAAAGCGTTCCGCCTACCGAAGAGACTTCCGGCCGGTCGCCGCGCACGCCGCTGCAAGTCGCGCTCGACACCGATGACAAGCTCGATGGCCAGACCGTCGTCGCGCACATCAACANNGCCCAGGAGTGAAAGCCTCCGCGATTCTGTTTGGCGACGGCCTTAGTCTGGCCGGGAGTTTGCCGACCGATCTGGAAACGGAAGGCTTGTGCGCCATGGCGCCTTCCCTGATGCAACGCCTCGAGAATCATATCGTCGATACGAAGCTGGGCGCGCTCCGCGGGATGACGCTTTCCTGCGTCAAAGGCGCGATCACATTTTTCATGCACGAAAATCTTTGCCTCGGTGCGCTCCACACCAGCCTCGATTTGCCGACCGAAACTCGGGCGAAACTGGGGCGGGTCGTGCACGAGCTTTCCCGAAAATATTCGCATCCCGTTTAGAAAAATTCTCCATGTCGATCATCAATTACGCGAGCCGCGAGATTCAGTTTAAGATCGTTTATTACGGTCCGGCGCTGTGCGGCAAGACCACGAACCTGGGTTACATCCACAAGCGGATCAATCCGGAGAATCGCGGCGATCTCGTCTCGCTCGCGACCGCGGCGGACCGCACCTTGTTCTTCGATTTTCTGCCGTTGAACGCGGTGGTGATCAAAGGGTTCGTGACCAAGTTCCAGCTCTACACCGTGCCGGGCCAGGTAATTTACAACGCGACCCGGCAGCTCGTCCTGCGCAGCGTGGATGGCATCATTTTCGTAGCCGATTCGCAGTGGGAAAAAATGGAAGAGAACGTCGAGAGCTTCAAGAACCTCGAGGACAACCTGGCGAAGCAGAACATCTCGATCGACGAGATTCCCTACGTCGTGCAATACAACAAGCGGGATCTCGAAAACGTCGCGCCTGTCAACTACCTCGAATACGTGCTGAACAATCGGAAGAAGCGGGTCCAGAGCTTCGAGGTCGTTTCGAGCACGGGGCAAAATGTTTTCGCGTCGCTCAACGCCGTCTCGCAGATTCTTCTGCACAAGTTCAGCAAGCAAAGCGACGTGCCGAAGACGGCGCCGGCTCCCGTGGCGATTCCGATGGAGCCGCCGGCCGTGAAGCCTGCGGGCGTCGCGCGATGAACGCGATTCCCTGTCTCACGATCGAGGATGTCGCGAACCTCGACGGCGTCTTGGGAGATTTCCTCCAGAAAGCCGAAGCGGAGCTGACGGTGGTGATCGATCGCGGCGGGAACGTGATCTCGCAGTTCGGCGACATGACGGTCATGGATGTGACGATCATCGCGGCGCTCGCGGCCGGGTCGTTCGCCGCGACCAAAGAACTGGCGCGGCGGATTGGCGAAATAGAATTCAACGCGCTTTATCACCAGGGAAACGGCAACCACATTTTCATGAACTCCGTCGATGACGACACGATCATGATCACGGTTTTCGGAAAGCGCACGACGGTCGGGCTGGTGCGATTTTATTCCGCGAGTGCGGCGCAAAGTGTCGGCGCGCTTTTGAAAGCGCTCTCGACCGGCGGCCACGGGTTTTCCTTCGACGCCTCGGACATTACCGCGACGCCGGTCTTCGCGGACCAGTAGCGCTGTAGCCGGGATCGGCGATCCCGGCGAATGAGATTTGGGGCACGGATAACGGCCGGGATCACCGATCCCGGCTACAACATCGCCCTAGCCGGCTGCGATTCGGCTCGTGCCTTACCCGGTGAACTCGGCCGCGACCAGGGTCGCGTTGTGGCCGCCGAAGCCAAAGGAATTGTTGAGCACGACGCGCAACTTTTTTTCCTTCGCCACGTTCGGCGTGTAATCGAGATCGCACTCTTCGTCGGGGTTCTCGAGATTAATGGTCGGTGGGATGACGGAATCGCGCATGGCCAACGCGCACGCCGCCATTTCGACGGCGCCGGCCCCGCCTAACAAGTGGCCGGTCATCGATTTCGTGGAGCTGATGGAAAGGCTGCGCGCCCCTTCGCCAAAGACTGTTTTGATCGCGCGAGTTTCACAGATGTCGCCGAGGCCGGTCGAGGTGGCGTGCGCGTTCACGTAATCCACCTGGTCCGGGTTCGTCTGCGCGTGAGCGAGCGCCATTCGCATTGCCCGCACGGCGCCTTCGCCATCGGGTGGCGGTGCCGTCATGTGATACGCGTCTGCCGAAAGGCCGTAGCCCGTGAGCTCACAATAAATTTTCGCGCCGCGCGCCTTGGCGTGCTCCAGCTCTTCCACCACCACCACGCCGGCGCCTTCGCTCATGACAAATCCGTCGCGATCGCGATCCCACGGACGCGAAGCTTTTTCGGGCTCATCGTTGCGTGTGCTGAGCGCTTTCATGGCCGAAAACGCAGCCATGCCGACCGTGACGATCGACGCTTCGGAACCGCCAGCGAGGAAAATGTCCGCATCGCCAAACTTGATCATGCGCCATGATTCCCCAATGGCGTTGTTCGAGGTGGCGCAGGCGGTGACGATGCACAGGTTCGGGCCTTGCAATCCAAATTCCATGGAAATAAGACCGCTTCCCATGTTGCTGATCAGCATTGGGATGGTGAACGGCGAAACGCGCGAGGGACCTTTGGCCAGCAGGGTGGAGTGCTGATCCTGGAGGGTCTTCAGGCCGCCGATGCCGCTGCTGACGATCGCCCCGAAGCGGTGGCGATTGACCTTGTCCAAATCGATCCCGCAATCGGTCATCGCCATTTTTGCCGCCGCCATGGCGAGCTGGCTGTAGCGATCAGTTCGCCGAACATCCTTCGAATTGTTGAAAAAATTCTTGGGATCGAAATCGCGAACTTCGCCGGCGATTTTACAATCATAAGCGGTGGTATCGAACGTCTGGATCTGGCTGATGCCGCTCACACCTTCGCGCAGATTGCGCCAGAAGGTGTCGAGATCGTTACCCACGGGCGTGACTACACCCATTCCAGTAATGACGACTCTGCGGTTCATTCCACTGGTCACTTCTTTACCTCGTTCCCATACCGACGCTCTGGACGGTCTGGAATAATTTTCCCTCCGTCTTAATCGAGGGAGCGATGATGATTTCGGTTTGTTGAAACTCGGTGATGGTGCGCGCGCCGACGTTGCCCATGCAGGTGGTGATCGCACCGACGAGATTCTGGCTGCCGTCATCGACCTCGGCCGGGCCGAAGAGGATTTGTTTCAGCGAGCCGGTCGCGCCGACTTTGATGCGCGTGCCGCGAGGCAAATTCGCGTGCGGCGTGGCCATGCCCCAATGGTACCCGCAGCCGGGTGCCTCGTGCGCTTTCGCAAACGCGCTCCCGACCATGACCGCATCCGCGCCACAAGCGAGCGCTTTGCAAACGTCGCCGCCCTTGCTCATACCGCCGTCGGTAATAATCGGCACGTAGCGCGAAGTTTTTTTGAAGTAGGCATCGCGCGCCGCGGCGCAATCGACTGTGGCGGTGACCTGCGGCACGCCGAGACCGAGCACGCCGCGCGAAGTGCAGGCC
Organism: Chthoniobacterales bacterium; assembly: GCA_003244145.1. GTDB lineage: Bacteria > Verrucomicrobiota > Verrucomicrobiia > Chthoniobacterales > UBA10450 > AV80. The sequence continues at coordinate 21,519 of QHBM01000100.1, read as the reverse complement.
GCTCCAGGGCCGACACCAATGAGGACCGCGGCCGGACCGCATTCCATAATCTCGAGCGTGACATCGTACCCGACGGTGTTGCCGACGATGATCGGGATGCGCATCTCGCGGCAGAATCTTGCCAGCTCGAGCGATTTATATTCCGAGGAAACGTGTTGGACAGTGGAGACGGTGCTCTGCACCACAAAAACATCGGCACCCGCTTCCTGCGCGATCCGGCCGAATTCCACCGCGCGTTGCGGAATGGAACTGACCGCCGCGATGGCGCCGCTGTCCTTGATCTGCCGGATCCGCGCTGCGATCAGATCTTCCTGGACCGGTTCCTGATAAATTCTTTGGAGCAGGTGCGTGATCTCCGCTTTGTCGGCCTCGACGATTTTCTGAAGAACTTCCTGCGGACTTTTGTAGCGCGTCTGCACGCCCTCAAGATTCAAGACGGCAAGGCCGCCGAGATTACTCATCTCGATGGCGAAACGCACATCGACGACGCCATCCATCGCGCTGGCCAGGATCGGGATTTTGAAATCGAGCGGCTCGGCGTCCCGACGCGGGAGCCGCCAGGCGATGTCGACTTCGTTGGGATTGATCGTGACCCGGCCGGGGACGAGAGCGATCTCGTCGAACCCATAGGTCACGCGAGCTTTACGATTACGGCCGATCCACATTCCCATAATTAAATTTGTTCCGGTTTAAATCGTTCGTTCAAACTTCCGCACCGTGGACACCGCGGAAGCAAAGCGGGCGTTCGATCCTCAAATTCAAACGCGCAAATCGCGCATCGCAGCCGATAGCGCAAAGCGCGACGCTCGCGACGGCGACGATTCCACTCGCCTACTATCCAGAGCAGAAAAACCGCCGCAAGAAAAACCAGCAAATAGATCGTGACCAGGGCGGAGAGGCTGACCCGGATCACGGCGCGCGAGGGTCCGGGCTCGGGGAAGTGGAGGCCGTGATGTCGTTGCCCCATTCGACGGTCGCGGTGGCCCAGGTGAGGGCGTTGAGGGTGGAGGATGGAGGATGGAGAATGGCGGGGAAGCGGCAAAGCATCAGATATTTTCTCGCTTGTTCGTCGAGACTGGTGTCGCCGGATGAGTTCTCGAGAAAGCAATGACGCACTTCGCCGTTTTCATTTACGGCAACACGGAATTGCGCGGCCTGCGGGGATTCGCGACTGGACAGGACGAATTTCATTTCGGGTGCCTGAACGGCGCCGAGCGTTTCGAGCTCGGAGGAGAATCGCCACGTCGTGGGCGAGATCTTCGGCGCGGTTTGGATTTCCGGCTGCCGCCGTTCGACCGGACCGGGAGGGTTCGCGCTGGGCACGCCGGGATCGGAAGTGAACAGCGGGACTTCGCGGAGGGCGGGTTCGCGACCAAGGTAGGAAGGAGCGTGCTGGATCGTCGGCATGACCAGAGATTTTCCGTCCGCAGGCGGCTGCGTGGTGGAAGCGAGCGCGGGATCTTCGGCCTCCAACCAACGAAGCAGGACGCGGCCGTCGTCGGAGTTTGGCGCAATCAGGCTGACGCGTCCCGGCGGCGGCAAGAGAGCGATCGCGGGCGGATAGACGATTTGGAAAAGGTAGAAACCGAGAGCGTGCAGCGCGAGCGACCCGAGTATAAATCCGGCGAGGGAAAGTTTGCGGCGGCGGCCGCTATCGTCCCAACGGAAGATGAGACCGAGCTCATTTTCGGCAGCGAGAGGAGCGCTCACTTTGGCGGAGTCGTGGCCAGGGCCACGGAGGTGATGCCGTGCTCGAGCGACAAATTAGTGACTTCCACCACCAGCGCATACGGAGTGAGGCGATCGGCCTTGATGATGATCGGCCGTCCTTCTTTTTTCGCCGCGTCGAGCAAGGGTCCTAACTGATCGATCGTCACTTTTTGATCGCGAAAATAAATCGCCGGGACCGCGCCGCCGGTGATGCTGATGATTTGCGGATTGATTTGCGGACCGAGAGTGAAGCGCGACAACGGCACCGAAACGGAGATGCCGGGCTGAAGGATGAAGTTCGAGCTTAGGAGCAGAAAAAAGATCAGAAGGAAAACGACGTCCAGCATCGGAATGGCGGCGAGCCAGCCGAAATGATATTCCTTCGTGCGGGAAAGCTTCATGCAGCGAACGGCCATTCGGCCGAGAACAACTTAACGCGCTTCCCGTTCACCGGCGACGGGAGTTTGAAAGCTGATGATGTCGCTCATCGGCTGGCGATCCGTCAACATGTGGACCACTTCGATCCCGGCCCGTTCCATTTCGTGCATGAGGGCGTTCACGCGGGAAGAAAGATAGCTGTAGGCCACGAAGGTGGGAGTGGCGACGACGAGCCCGGCGGCAGTGGCGAGCAAGCTTTTGTAAACGCCGGTGGAAAGTTCCGTCACGCTGGCGTAGCCGCCGCTGGAGGAGAGAGTGCCAAAGGCGTCGATCATTCCCGCGACCGTGCCGAGCAGACCGAGCAGCGGGGCCAGATAAGCGAGCGTGGCCAGCACGCCGAGAAAACGTTCGAGCTTCGGCACTTCGAGTTGTCCCGCTTCCTGCACGATCTCGCGCAACTCCGCGCGCGGTGCGTCGTGCCGGATAATCGCGGCGTGGATCACCCGCGCGACCGGTCCCGGTGTCCCGGCCGATTCATGCAGCGCCTCGGCGAAATTGCGGCGCTTCACCAGATTCGAGAGGCCTTGGAGGAATTCGCCCACGTGGATAGTAGCGCGATGCAAATAGAAGAGGCGCTCCGCGAAAACCGCGATGGCAATGACGCTGCAAAAAAGGATCGGCCACATCAGCAGGCCACCCTTTTGGATGTAGTCGATCATTTGGAGTTGTCTTAGCTGTCTTTCGCGCTCGTGGCAAGCCAGGAAGCGGAGCGGGCGCGCCGCGATCTCTAGTGCGCGTAATTGCTCTTCGGCTTGCTCCTGGGAGTTGGGCTCGGAGAAGTTCCGCCCGCCTTGCGCAACACTTTGTCCGCCGCGTCGTAAACGGTGTAGCCGGTCTGCTTCCCGTTCTTGTCGTAATCGTAAACGATCTTGTTCCGGACTGCGTCGTCCGGTCCGAGTTGAATTTCCCGGGTGAGCCGGCCCGCCGCGTCGTACTTATATTGGGCCTTAAAACGCAACTGGTTGTCCGGCCCGTAAACTTCCCCGCTGGCGAAACGCCCGTCGTCATCCAGAACGTAACGGATTCGGCCGATCATTTTCCCGTCCTTGTCCGTGGTCGTCGCTACCGCTTTGTGTTGCGGAGAATCGAATTCGTAAACCGTCCTGGAACCATCAGGATTCATGGAAACCCTGATGCGGACGGCCTCCGCAGCGGGATCCGCTAATTGGCCGTGCGCCATACTAGCGATGGCGATAAATCCGACGACCAAACCGGCCAGCGCCGGGCGAGCAAACATGACCCAGTTTACCCTGAGGAAAAAGGCCCGCAAACAGGCATTGATTTTTATTGACCCCTGGTACGGAAGGTGGTTAGAAGTGGGGGGAAGTGGATTAGAATGGAACGATTATCCGCTCGAGTATGGAAGACGATTCACTACCCCAAAAATTCTTTGCCGGCGAATTCCGCCATTCCATCGACGAGAAGAACCGGATCACCATCCCTTCCCGCTGGCGCCGGAGCGAGGGCGAGGAGTTCATTATTCTTCCTGAGCCACAGCATCAATTTCTCCTCGTCATGTCTCAGGAGGAGTTCGCCCGCATGAGCGTGCAGGCCGAAAACCACAGCGCCGTTTCTCCCCGCGATCGCCGGATTTTTTTGCGCCATCTCCATTCGCGAGCCGAACACGGCACCGCCGATAAGGCGGGGCGCCTGGTCCTCCCTGAGGACATGTGCCGCGAACTCGGCTTGAAAGGCGAGGTCGCGCTTGTGGGTGGTCGCGGCCGTTTTGAAATTTGGAATCTGCAAAAATGGAAGCGCGCTCACGAAGAAGAAACTTCGACGTATCAACACGTCGCCAACGTGATCGGGCTGTAGGGACGTTGTCGAAAAAATGATTAACGCGTTGTTGTTTGAACGGCCGGTCTGGTTCGCGACCGGTCCAGTGGAGATCGAGGAGGAGGCGCAGGAAATGGAGGATTTCACCTATCATCGTCCCGTCCTCGTGACGGAAGCGGTCGAGCTGCTCGCGCCTCGCGCGGGCGCGCTCATCGTCGATGCCACTTGCGGCGGTGGCGGACACAGCGCGGAAATTTTGCGCATCGGTGCCGACGTCCTGGCGCTCGATCAGGATCCGGACGCGATCGAACATGCAGGCGAACGGCTCAGCCAGTTCGGCGCGCGAGTCACGTTGCGACAGGCCAATTTCCGCGACGCCGGCAAGGTCCTCGACGAACTGGGAATCGTGGGCATTGGCGGCGCGCTCCTCGATCTCGGCGTTTCTTCGCGCCAATTGGAGAACGCGAGCCGCGGTTTCAGCGTCATGCGCAACGGCCCACTCGATATGCGAATGGATCCGCGCCGCGAGCTGACGGCCGCGACCGTCATCAATTCCTATAGCGAAGAAGACTTGACCCGGCTTTTCCGCGACCTCGGCGAAGAGCCTGCGGCGCGCCGCATCGCCAGCCAACTGGTGAAGCAGCGCAAGATCGCACCGTTTCAAGACACGATGCAGTTGGCGAAGGCGATCGAAAAAATTGTCTGGCGTCACGGCCGCCGCCATCCCGCGACGCAGGTTTTCCAGGCGTTGCGGATGGAGGTGAACGACGAGCTCGGCGCGCTCGAAGAAGGTTTGCGTGTGCTAACGAAACGGCTCGAACCCGGCGCACGCCTGGCCGTGATAGCGTTCCATTCGCTGGAAGACCGGATCGTGAAAAATTTCTTCCGCGACCGGAGCCGCGAGTGGCTGGACCGGCCGGAGTGGCCCGAGCCGCAACGCAATCCCGAGTTCGCTTTCCGGCCGGTCACAGGAAAGCCAGTTGAGCCGGGCGAAAATGAGCAGCGCCTCAATCCACGTTCCCGAAGCGCGAAGTTGCGCGTCGCGGAAAAAATATAATGCACGCGCCGCGCCGAAAGACTTTCAATTCCGTCAACGCCGCTTCGCTGGCGCGGTGGATCCTGCTCACCTCGTTCCTCGCGGTGACCGGATTGATTTACGTTTTTCTCACCCTTCAACTCTATCATTTGGGCGATCGCAAGAAGGCGCTCGAGAATGAGCTGACCAGCCTGCGCTCGCAAAACGACGTCGCGAGCGTGCAGATCGCGGCGCTGACCTCGCGCTCGGCCATGCAGCGCCGGCTCAAGGAGGGGTATTTGAAAATGATCCCGATCGCCGAGCAAAACATCGTGCGGTTGAGCGCGCCGGCGCGCGCGCCCGGGGAAGACGCGGTCCAACCGGTCGCCAACAAACGTGCCGGCAGATGAAGTGGAACAGCCGGATTCGTTGCGCGCTGGTTTGCCTCGCGTTTACGGCTTTGTTCAGCGCCTTTTCTTTCCGGCTCATTTATTTGCAGATGATCAAGCACGACGAGTACGCCGGACTCGCCGCTGAGAAACACGTCTATAAGCAGGCGATCTTCGCGGAACGCGGCACGATTCTCGACGCGAATAACGAAGTCCTCGCGCACAACACGCCGGTCGAAACCGTCGTGGCCGACGCGACACACATAAACAATCGCGACGCGCTCATTCCGCTGCTCCAGCAGGCGCTCGATATGACGAAAGAGGAACTGCTGGAAAAACTTCAGGGCGACCGTCGCTACATCGTCCTCCAGCGCGAAGTCCCGCTCGCGGCCGCGACCGCGCTCAAGGAAAAGCTGCGCGCGCAGAATTTGCGCGGCGTTTATTTCGAGCGCGATTCCACCCGCATCTATCCCAACGGCTCGATGCTCTGCCACGTCATCGGCTTCACCGACTTCGACCATCGCGGCATCCAGGGTGTGGAATCTTCCATGGAAGAATATCTGCACGGCCAGGACGGGTACCGTTACATCGAACACAATCGCGCCGGCCAGGAAATGGTCCTTTATCGCGGACAGGAACGCACACCTCGCAACGGCTACCAGGTGCATCTGACCGTCGATCTCAACCTGCAAAATATCGTCGAGAACGAGATCGACGCGGCCATGCGCGAATACACCCCGCAAAAAGCCACGATCATTCTTATGCGCCCGCAGACCGGAGAAATCCTCGCGATGGCGAACCGCCCGAATTTCGATCTGAACCTGCGCTCCGAGGCGAAGCCCGAGCAGATGAAGAATCGCGCCATCATCGACATGATGGAACCGGGCTCGACTTTCAAGATCGTCACGGCGGCCGCGGCGCTGAATGAGCGCAAGGTCCGTCCCGACACGATGATCTTTTGCGAGAACGGCATTTGGAATTTTGGCGGACGTCCGCTCCACGATCACAAGGCCTACGGAGAGCTGAGCGTGCAGGACATTCTGGTAAAATCGAGCAACATCGGCGCGGCCAAGCTCGCAGTCTCGATCGGCGACCAAAAGTTTTACGAATACATTCGCCGTTTCGGTTTCGGCGATCGGACGGGGATTGAATTGCCGGGCGAAATCCCGGGCGTGATTCGGCCGCCGCAAACATGGAGCAAGATTTCGATCACGCGCATTCCGATGGGCCACGAAGTCGCCGTGACGCCTTTGCAAATGACGGTGGCGATGGCGACGATCGCGAACGGCGGCAAATTAATCACGCCGCGGATCGTGAAGTCGATCACGTCGGAAGATGGCAAAATAGTGAGCACGTTTTCGCCGGTCGTGTTGCGCCAGGTCATCTCGCCCGAGACCGCGGCGCAGGTCGGGAACGCATTGCGTGGCGTCGTGAGCGATCGGGGAACCGCGGCGGCCGCGGCCGTGCCCGGGTTTACCATTTCAGGCAAGACCGGCACCGCGCAAAAAGTCGATCCCAAAGGCGGATACGAGCACGGAAAATATGTCGTTTCGTTTTCCGGTTACTTGCCATCGGAACATCCGGAGTTCGTCGGGCTGGTGGTGCTCGACGACGCGCACACCACGAAGCCGGAATTGAATTACGGCGGGCTCGTCGCCGGTCCTATCTTTGCGCACATCGCCGAAAAGGCCGCGCGTTATCTCGATCTGGCGCCGCACGAAGAAGTCCGGAAAGCGACCGCAGTGGATCGCGTAGCTTTAACCAATGCGGCCCGCCGTTGAGCGTATTGCGCCCGCCTGACTACATCGCATGCAGCTCAAAACACTCGTCGCTGCCATTTCCCCCGGCCAAATCATCGGGCCGCTTGATCGCGTCGTGGAAGGCATCGCGTATGACTCGCGCCGTGTGCAAAGGAATGGGCTTTTCGTCGCCCTGCGCGGGAAAAAAAGCGATGGCCATCAATTCATCGAGCAAGCCGTCGAAAAAGGCGCCTCGGTCGTGGTGACGGAGGAGGGAATCGCGCACGCGCACGCCACCTGCGTCGTGGTGGAAAACACGCGGCCCGCTCTCGCCGATCTCAGCGCAGCTTTTTACGAATATCCGGCGCGCCGGCTCAAGCTCGCGGCCGTCACCGGCACGAATGGAAAAACCACCACGACGTTTTTGTTGAAACACATCTGCGAAAAAGCAGGCGTGCGCTGCGGTCTGCTCGGCACTGTTCGCTACGAAATCGCCGACCGGGTTTTGCCGGCGGTGCGGACCACGCCGGAGTCGCTCGACGTGCAGGAACTGCTGGCGCAGATGGTGGACGCGGGATGCAAAGCCGCGGCGATGGAAGTGTCGTCGCACGCGCTCGCGCAGGACCGCACGCGCGGCCTCGAATGGGACGTCGCGGTTTTCACGAACCTCACCCAGGACCATCTCGATTTTCATGGGACGATGGAAAATTATTTCGAGGCGAAGTCGAAACTCTTCACCGGTCTCGCGGAACAAAGGGCGAAAACGAACGCGGCCGCGGTGATCAATATCGACGACCGTTACGGCGAGCAGTTGGTCGATCGGCTCGACAAGCTCGGCAAAAAAATTTCGGTGATCACGTACGGGGTGAGTGCGCGGGCCGACTTTCGCGCCTCCAATTACCACGCCGAATTTGCCGGCACCTCTTATCAACTCGACGCCCGCGGGAAAAGCTATCTCGTGCGGGTGCCGTTGATCGGGCGGTTCAACGTCGCGAATTCCATGGCCGCGCTCGCGGCCGCATCGAGCCTCGGCGTCAATTTGCGCGAGGCGATCCTGAGTCTGTCGCGCTCGCCCCAGGTTCCCGGGCGCCTCGAGGCCGTCCCCGCGAAAAGGCAGTTCCAGGTTTTTGTCGATTACGCGCACACCGACGACGCGCTGCTCAACGTCTTAAAAACGTTGCGCGAACTTTCGCCGCGGCGACTCGTGGTGGTGTTCGGTTGTGGCGGCGATCGCGACAAACAAAAGCGTCCTTTGATGGGTCGTGTCGCCGATCAGAACGCGGACTACAGCATCATCACGTCGGACAATCCGCGAAAGGAAGATCCCGACGCGATCATCGCCGACGCCGAAAAAGGATTTCGCTCCGGCAACTACGAAAAGATTCCCGACCGCGCGCAAGCGATCGCCCGCGCCATCGAGCTGGCGCAGCCGCGCGACATCATTCTGATCGCGGGCAAAGGCCACGAGAGCTACCAGGAATTCGCCGATCACACCGTCCCGTTCGACGACATCCAGGTGGCGCGGCAGGCGCTGGAAAATCGTCCGCTCGAATTTGGAACATGACGCCGCTCTCTCTTCGCCAGATCGCAGAATTCGCCGGCGGCTCTCTCAGCGCGGGTGATGCGAACGCGACCGCTTCAAGAATCAGCACCGACTCGCGAACGCTCCAGCCGGGCGATCTTTTCGTTCCGTTGCGCGGGGAGAATTTCGACGGCCACAAATTCGTGGAGCAAGCGGTCGAACGCGGCGCCATCGGCGCGATGGTGGAAGTGACTTGGAAAGGCGCGACTCCGAAAAACTTCGCTTTGATTCGCGTTCCCGACACTCTCACCGGCTATCAAACGCTCGCGGCCAAGTACCGGCGCTCATTGCCGTTGAAGGTGATCGCCATCACCGGCAGCAACGGAAAAACCAGCACGAAAGATTTTGTGGCGGCGACGCTCTCGAACAAATTTCGCGTCAACAAAACGGAGGGTAATTTCAACAACCACGTCGGCCTTCCTCAGACGATGCTCTCAGCGAATCCCGATGACGAAATCGCCGTTTGGGAAATCGGGATGAATCATCCAGGAGAAATCGCGGCGCTCGCGAAACTGGCCGCGCCGGATGCCGCCATCATCACGAACGTCGGTCTCGCGCATATCGAATTCATGGGAAGCCGTGAAGCGATCGCCAAAGAAAAAGGCGCGTTGGCTGAAGCGCTCGGCCCGGAAGGCACTCTGATTTTGAATGCGGATGATCCGCACAGCGAGGGGATTGCGTCCCGCACGCAGGCCAAAATTATTCGGGCGGGAATCGAGAACGGTTCGGTGCGCGCGACTGAAGTCCGGCAAAGTGCGACCGGTTCCGAGTTCACGATCATGGAAGGGGCGCACCGTTGCCGCGCGCAACTGCCGGTGCCGGGTCTGCACATGGTCCAAAATGCGTTGCTCGCGGTCGCGGCCGGGCGCGCTTTCGGTCTTTCGCTCGAAGAATGCGCCGCCGGTCTTGCCTCCACGCCGCTGACGAAAGCGCGTCTGCAAATCAAGGAGATCAACGGCATTCAATTCATCGACGACAGCTACAACGCGAATCCCGATTCGATGAAGGCCGCGCTCCGCACCCTCATTGAGCTCGACGCGGACGGCCGGCGCATCGCGGTGCTGGGCGAGATGGGAGAACTCGGCGACGAATCGGAGCGGGGCCATCGCGAAGTCGGCGAAGCCGCGGCGGAACTCGGCGTCGATGAGTTGATCGCCGTCGGCGTGACGGGAGCAGCGATCGCTCGCGCCGCGAAGAAAGCCGGTTTGGAAAACAGCGTTGCCGTTGATGCGCCGGAAGAAGCGGCGGAGCTGCTCGCGCACGGTGTGGCCGCGGGCGATTTGATTCTGGTCAAAGGCAGCCGGTCCGCGCGGATGGAGCGAGTGCTGGAAGCGTTTTCGAACCGGCGCTCAACCATGGAGGTCTCCGCGCCATGATGTATTACCTCCATCTTCTGAGTGACGACATCAAAGGCTTCAACGTCTTTTATTACGTCACGTTCCGCGCGGTCGCGGCGGCGGTGACCGCGTTCGTCCTCTCGCTCGCCTTCGGCAATTACGTCATTCGAAAGTTGATTTCGCTCAAGGCCGGCCAGCCCATCCGGACCGCGGACGAAGTGCATAAGCTCGCGGAATTGCACAGCGCAAAACAAGGCATTCCGACCATGGGCGGCGTTCTCATCATCGGCGCGGTCCTCACCTCCAGCGTTCTCTGGGCGCGTCCGGATAATCCTTTCGTCTGGCTCGCACTCTTCAGCATGGTTTACCTCGGCGTTCTCGGGTTCGTGGACGATTACCGGAAGGTCGTGAAGAAAAATTCCGCCGGGATCAGTGGCCGGGTGAAATTGATTTTCCAAATCGCCCTGGCCGGGATCGTCGCCGCCGTTTTCCTGACCAACCCGCTGATCGAAGTGCAGGCGCGCTCGCTTTACCTGCCCTTCTTTAAGGCGCCGGTCATTCCCAACATGGGGTGGTTCACGGTGGCGTTTTTCGCTCTCGTCGTCGTCGGTTCCTCCAACGCGGTCAACCTGACTGACGGTCTCGACGGACTCGCGATCGGATGCACCATCACGGTCGCGTTTGCCTACGCCCTGCTCTCCTACGCCGCGGGAAATTTCCGGATCGCGGACTACTTGCAGGTGCCGTTCTATCCTTATACCGGCGAGCTGACCGTGGTCTGTGCCGCGCTGGTCGGAGCGGGGCTCGGCTTTCTTTGGTTCAACTGCCATCCGGCCAAAGTCATAATGGGTGATACCGGAGCGCTGGCGATCGGCGGGATCATGGGCGTGATCGCGATTTGCTGTAAACAAGAACTGCTCCTCGCTGTCGTCGGCGGCGTCTTTGTGCTCGAAGCGGTCTCCGTGATTTTGCAGGTGCTCAGTTTTCGGCTGACCGGCAAACGCATCTTCATGATGTCGCCGCTGCATCATCATTTTGAGTTAAGCGGGTGGAAAGAGAACACCGTCATCGTGCGCTTCTGGATTTTGTCGGCCGTCTTCGCGCTGCTCGGATTGGCCACCCTGAAGCTGAGATAAAATCGTGAAGTATTCCGGGAAAAAAATTGCAGTGCTGGGAGCGGGACTGAGCGGGACCGCGGCCGCCCTTTTGCTTCGCAGCGAAGGCGCGGAGGTCACGGTGCTCGACAGCGCGGAGGAAAAGACGTTGCTGAAATCGACGATCGAAAATCTGCGGGCGCGGGGCGTGACCGTTCGTTGCGGTCCGTCGGCCGAACACGATTCGGCGCCGTACGACTTCGTGGTCCTGAGCCCGGGGATCGATCCGATCTCACCCCTGGCGACGAATTTTTCTTCGCGAAAAATCGAGACGATGGGCGAGCTGGAATTGGGCTGGCGTTCCGTGGACGTGCCGGTGATCGCGATTACCGGGACGAACGGGAAGACCACTACGACGGAGTTGCTCGCGCAGATGCTGAATGCGTGCGGCCAACGCACAATCGCGTGCGGCAACATCGGTAAACCGCTTTCCGAAGTCGCGCTGGAAGATCGCGATCTCGATGTGCTCACCGTGGAAGTGAGCTCGTTCCAGCTCGAAACAATTCGGACGTTCCGGCCTTCGATCAGCGTCTGGCTGAATTTCGCGCCCGATCATCTCGATCGCTATCCATCCGTCGCCGAATACCGCGCGGCCAAGCTGCGCATTTTCGAAAACCAAACGGGCGACGATGTCGCTGTTCTGAACGCGGGCGAGACGCTGCCGAAGACCGCCGCGCGGGGAGTGACCTTCAGCGCCTACACCAACGACGCCGATTTCCGCCTCGAAGGCGGCACGATCTTTTACCAGAACGCGCCGGTCCTCCGGATGGCGGAGACGAAACTGCGCGGCTCGCACAACATCGAGAATTTAATGGCGACGATTGCCGTGGGTCTGGCGCGGGGTTTGTCGTTCGAAGAAATGCTGCCGCCGCTTTGCGCTTACGAGCCGCGTCCGCACCGCTGCGAATTCGTCCGGAAAATTGGCGACGTGACTTACGTGAACGATTCGAAGGCGACTAATCTCGCCGCCGTCGAGAAGGCGCTCCTCGCGCAAAGCCAGCGCGTAATCATGATCGCGGGCGGCAAGGACAAGGGATTCACCTTCGAAACTTTGCGACCGCTCGTTGTCGAAAAAGTTCGGGCCGTGGTTCTGATCGGCGAGATGGCCGAGCGGATTGCGCAGGATTGGAAAGGCGTGCCGTGCGAAATTGCGAACTCGCTCGCCGACGCGGTGGAACGCGCCCACGCGCTCGCGCGACCGGGAGAAGTCGTCCTTTTTTCCCCCGGCACTTCCTCCTTCGACATGTTCAAGAGTTACGCCGACCGCGGCGACCAATTTCGCGCTCTCGTCAATGCATTGCCCAAAATGAAATCATGAAATTACCCAACCTTTTCACCCGCAAAAAACTGCGCGCCACGACCGCACGCAGATCTCTCGGCCTGCCCGACGAGATGGATTACGAAGAAATGTCGGAACCGAACATGAAGCTCTCGCGCGCCTTGCTGATCGTGCTCGTGCTTCACGTCGTTGCCGTCGCCGGCATCATCGCTTTCAACACGATCAAGAGCCGGCAAGGTTCGTTCCCGCTGGTCTCCACCGCCAAGGCCAATACGAATGCGACCCAAGCTCCGACGGTGAAATCCAACGCGCCGGCCGTGGCTTCGTCCGATACCGCCTCGACTCGGCGGGACGAAACGAATTCTTCCCGGACGACAACGAAGCCGGCCGCCAAAGACGAAAAGAAGACCGATCGTCCCAAGGCAGAAAGCACCACGAAAGCGGCGGCGCCCAAGACCTACACCGTCGCCAAAGGGGACAACCCCGTCTCGATCGCGAAGAAGTTTAAGGTCCCATACGACCAACTCCTGGCCGCGAACCACATCGACGATCCCCACAAATTGCAAATCGGGCAGAAGCTCATCATTCCAACCAAGACCGTGAAACCGAAGAAAGGAGAATGATGACGACCCAAGACAATTGTGTTTCTCGGAGGGAGTCGGTGCGTTTTCTTCCGCCGCCGCCACCGCCTCCGTCCAATTAATGCATCGCAAGAGCGCTCATTTTTTGTTCGTGGCCGTTTTGGGGATGCTGGTCATCGGGATCGTCATGCTTTTCAGCACGAGCGCGTTTGCGCGGGACAGTCACGGCGACATGTATTTTTTCATCAAGCGCCAGGCGGTCTGGCTCGCGGTCGGCCTGGCGGTTTGCACCGTCGCGGCCATGGTCGATTACCATTTCTGGCAGCGGACCTGGTGGATTTGGTTTGGCCTGGCAATGGTCGCGCTCGCTTTTTGTTTCGTGCCGCACTTCGGCATGCGCATTAACGGTTCGCGGCGCTGGGTTGGCCTCGGCCCGATCACCTTTCAGCCGTCGGAGATTGCCAAGGTTGCCGTCGTCTTTTTCTTGGCGTCGTGGTTCGCGGACCGGGAAAAAGAAAGCAGCCGCATTCTCCCGGGGTTCGTCATTCCCTTTGCAATCGTTTCCGCGATGCTGCTGCTGATTGTGCTGGAGGTCGATCTCGGAACGACCGCGCTCCTGGGCGCCGCCATGTTTGTGATCATGTTCGTGGCCGGAACGCATCCGGCGCTGCTCGGTGTGCTCTCGTTAGGCGGGCTCGCCGGAATTCTCTTTGTCGCGACCCAGATGTCGGAGCGGATGGGACGGCTGGCCGCGTTCATGGACCCGGAGCGTTTCAAGGACGACGCGGGCCTGCAACAGATGCAGGCGTTGATCGCGTGGGGGAGCGGAGGGATGGAAGGCCTGGGTCTCGGCAATGGCCGGCAAAAAATGCTCTACCTTCCCTACGCGCACACCGACTTTATTTTTCCCATGATCGGCGAAGAGCTCGGCTTGCGCGTCAGTCTGCTCGTCGTGTTTTTGTTCGTCGTCATCATCGTCTCCGCCATGATGATCGCGCTGCACGCGAAGGACCGCTTCGGCCTGCTCCTCGGCTGCGGCATCGTCTCGCTTCTCGGTTTGCAGGCGGCGGTGAACATCGGCGTGACCACGTCGCTCCTGCCCAACAAAGGTTTGCCGCTGCCGTTCGTGAGCTACGGCGGATCGAATCTGGCCGCGTGTCTTTTTGGAGTTGGATTGCTCCTGAACATTTACCGGCAAGGCGTGCTCGAGCCGGGAAACAAGAAACGCGCCGTGATCCGAGCGCGAACGACACCGAGGATCTGATGAAAACGTCGATGCGCGAAGATCTGGTTCTGGGGAGCGCACGCATTCTGCGTGCTGGTCGTCGCGTTCCGCGACGACGAACTTCCTGCGTCCTCGCGGCATCTAATCAAAGTTCGCGCATCCGAGGACGGCTTCGCCAGCACGCAGAATGCGTGCGCTCCCCAGAGCAGCTTTGCGCGCGTGCACAAAACCAGGAACGCGTCCTCTTATGAACACCGTCATCGCATGCGGAGGGACCGGCGGGCATTTGTTTCCGGGGCTGGCAGTCGCGGAAGTTTTGCGCGCTCGCGGCCACGAAGTGATGCTCTTCGTTTCGGAGAAAGAAATCGATTCGCTCGCGCTCTCCGGCCGATCCGAGTTCCGATTTCACAAGTTGCCGACCGTTGGCCTGCCTTCGCCGTTTTCGCCCGCGATCCTCGGGTTTGCCCGGCGTTTTGCGGAAAGCCTTTCCATCTGCCGCGGCATTTACCGAAAATTCAAACCACACGCGATCCTCGGCATGGGCGGTTTCACTTCCACCGCGCCGGTGCTCGCGGGAAAATTGCGCGGCGTCCCGACTTTCATTCATGAATCCAACGCCATCCCCGGAAAAGCAAACAAGTTGACCGCGCGAATGGTGCGCGCCGTTCTTCTCGGGTTCAAGGAATGCGCGCCTTACTTTCCAAAGGTCCGCACCGAAGTGACCGGCACGCCGATTCGCCATGAACTTCGGCCCATCGACCGCAAGCTCGCACGGCAACGGCTCGGGCTGCGCGAAGATCTGCTCACGGTCCTGGTCATGGGTGGAAGTCAGGGCGCGAGCGGCATCAACCAGGCCATGATCAAATCGCTCCCGCTTCTGCACGGAACGCCCATTCAGGCGATCCATCTTTCCGGCGCGCGCGATGAACGGCTGGTGGCGGACAATTACCATCGCGAAAATATTCCGGCGCACGTGGCCGCGTTTCATCATGCCATGGAGGAAGTTTACAGCGCCGCGGATTTCGCGATCGCGCGTTCCGGCGCGGCCAGCCTGGCGGAACTGGCGGCGTTTTCGTTGCCCGCGATTCTCATTCCTTTTCCCTACGCGGCCGAGGACCACCAGACTAAGAACGCGGAAATTTTCGTTCGGGGCGGCGCGGCCATCATTCTAAAGGAATCTGATCTCGCGGCCGATCTGCTCGCGCAAAAAATCCGGGAGTTGATCGAACATCCGAACATGTTGCAGCGCATGGCGGATAATTCCGCGAGCCTCGCGCCAAAAAACGCAGCCGCACTCGTGGTTGAAACGATGGAAAGGTACACACAGCCGAATCATGACGCTCGCCTCTGAAATCGATCTACCGCAGATGCTCACGCAGGAGCGGCACCGGATCCATTTGATCGGCGTGGCCGGCAGCGGCATGAGCGGGATTGCGGCGCTGCTGCTCGAGCTCGGGCACGACGTCAGCGGCTCCGATAAAGTCGGCTCGCTCGAGACGGATCGGCTGCAACGGCTCGGTCTGCGTTTCCACGAAAAGCATCGTGTCGAAGACGGCCATGACGCTGCGCTCGTGATATTTTCTTCGGCGATCAAGGACGACAATCCGATTCTCGCCAGCGCGCGTCTTTCCGGCAAGCCGACGGTGCGCCGTGCGCGGGCGCTCGCCGCGATCATGGCGGGCAAGCGCGGAATTGTCATCGCCGGGATGCACGGCAAGACGACAACGTCCGCCATGGCCGCGCACGTTCTGCGCGAGGGCGGACTGCATCCGTCCCATTATGTCGGCGCGGAGATTCCGCTCCTCGGCTCGAACGCGCACTGGGACCGGCGCGGCGAATATTTCGTCGCGGAAGGCGATGAGAGCGACGGGACGCTGCGTTATTTCAAACCCGAGCACTCCCTCATTCTGAACATTGAGGAAGAGCACCTCGATTTTTATGCGGACCTCGCCGCGATCGAAGCGGTCTTTTCCCAATTGCTCGATCAGACTACCGGCTCCGTTTTTTATTGTGTGGATGACGAGCATGCCGCGCGGGTTTGCCGGCCGCGGCCACGTTCCATTTCCTTCGGCTTCGCGCCCACGGCGGATTATCGCGGCACCGATATCGACCTTCAGGATTTCGCTTCCGTTTTCTGCGTTTTCCGCCGGGGCGAAAAACTGGGCGAAGCCGTCTTGAACGTCCCCGGCCGTCATAACGTGAGCAACGCTGTGGGAGTGATCGCGCTCGCCACGGAACTCGGGGTTCCTTTCGAGAAGGTGATCGCATCGCTCCGGCGTTTCGAGCACGCACGCCGGCGTTTTGAGATCAAGTATCAAAGCGATCGCTTCCTCCTCGTGGACGATTACGCGCATCACCCGACGGAGATTCGCGCGACGCTGGCGACCGCGAAATCGGCCGGGCGCAATCGCGTGCTGACCATGTTTCAACCGCATCGCTATTCGCGGACGAAGGCGTTGCGCCGCGAATTCGGGAGCGCGTTCACCAGCGCCGATCGGGTGGTGGTGACCGATGTTTATCCCGCGAGCGAACTCCCGCTGCCTGGAATCAGCGGGCAAACCATCGCGGATGAAATCACGACGCAAGGGCACGGCGGGGTCAGTTACCAGCCACGCTTGGATCGGCTGCATTGCGATGTCGGAAACATGCTGGCGGCAGGCGATCTGATTTTGAGTCTGGGCGCTGGTAACATTCATGAGCAGCTTTCGCTTCTCGCGGCGGACCTCGTCATTGCGGAGAGGCTCAAGGCCATCGTCGGCGAAGAAGGGGACGTGCGTCTTTACGAGCCGTTGGCGAAGCACACTACCTTGCGCGTGGGCGGGCCGGCGCAGTTTTGGGTGGAACCGCGCACCGAAGCGGCGTTCGCGGAATTGATCCGTTACTGTCGCCGGGAAAATCTGCCCCTCTTTGTCATTGGCCGCGGATCGAACCTCCTCGTGCGCGATGGCGGAATCCGCGGCGTGGTCGTTCACCCGACCGGTGGCGAATTCGACCGGGTGGAAGTTTCAGGAAACGAAATTACCGCTGGCGTCGGCGCGAAACTCAAGCAGGTCGCATATGCCGGCAAGGCGGCGGGCTTGGGCGGGCTGGAATGGATGGAAGGAATTCCGGGCGCCGTCGGCGGCGGTTTGCGGATGAACGCGGGTGCGATGGGCGCGCAGACTTTTGAAAACGTCGTCAGCCTTCGTTATCTCGACAGCGAAGGCAACGCGCACACCAAGACGCCGGCAGAGCTCGAGATCAATTATCGTCACGTCCCTTCGCTCGATCAGAATTATGCGGTGTCAGCGGTCTTCCGCGGGACGCCTTCGACGACGGAAGAGATCACCCGCCGATTGGATGAATCGCAGGAGAAACGGCGCACCACGCAGCCGAGCGCGAAAAGCGCGGGTTGCATCTTCAAGAACCCGGCGAGTTGTCCCGCGGGCAAGCTGGTTGATGAGCTGGGACTGAAAAATACGCGGGTGGGAAATGCGCGTGTTTCCGAAATTCACGGCAACTTCATCGTGAACGACGGAGATGCATCCGCCGCCGAGGTGCTCGAATTGATCGCGAAAATCCAGGGCGTGGCGAAACAGCAGCGCGGAATCGAATTGGAAACCGAAGTGCAAATCGTGGGGGAAGAAGCATGAGTCTTATTCTGGGGAACGCACGCTTGCAGCGTGCTGGTTGCGGCGTGTCGCCGCAACAATCTTTTCTTGCGATCACGCGCCAAGATCCAGGACGTCATTTTCAAAGTTCGCGACGGCCTGGAGACCGTCGCCCGCACGCTACAAGCGTGCGCTCCCCGGAATTGTCATGAACGCGTTGCCAAAAAGCATCGCGGTGCTCATGGGCGGGCCGGGCTCGGAACGAGATGTTTCCATTGCTACCGGAAAAGGCGTCGCCAAAGCTTTGCGTTCGTTAGGCGCGAAGGTCCACGAGATCGATGTGAAAGGGCCGGAGTTCGAAGTGCCCGCCGGCGTCGAGCTCGCCTTCATCGCGTTACATGGGACCTTCGGAGAGGACGGACAGGTCCAACGAATCCTGGAAGCTCGCGGGATCGCCTACACGGGCGAGGGAGTGGCGGAAAGCGAACTCGCCTTCGACAAAATCCGCTCGAAGGACGCGTTTAAAAAGCAGGGGGTAACGACGCCGTACTGGCAAATCATTGCGTTGGGGCAACGCCCGACGATTCCCATTCCATTCGTGATCAAAGCGCCCCGCCAGGGTTCCACGGTCGGCATCCACATCATCCGGAACGAAAAGGATGTAGACGCGGCGATGGCCGACGCATCGAAATACGATAACGAGTTGCTGGTGGAGAAATTCATTCCGGGCCGCGAACTGACGATCGGCATTCTCGGCGACCAGCCGCTTCCGATCATAGAGATCATTGCGAAAGGCGGCTTCTACGATTTCACCAACAAGTATCCGTTCCTCAATCCCGGCGCGGGCGGCGGGGCCGAGCATGTTTGCCCGGCGAAAATTTCCGACGAGCAGACACGCGCCATCCAAGATCTGGCCCTGCGGGCGCATCGCGCGCTCGGGCTCCAGGTTTATTCGCGGGTGGACATCATGTCTCCCGAAGAGGGCGAGCCGAGCGTGCTCGAAGTGAACACCATTCCCGGAATGACCGAGGCCAGCCTGCTCCCGGAAGCGGCGGCGGCGGCGGGGATCGGTTACGCGGAGTTGTGCGCGCGGATCATTGAGCTTTCCGCGAAGCGAGGGCCGTCGAACTCATGAAGGTGGCGAATCAACGGCAGCGCCCGCGGAACGAGCGCGTTTCGAACACGAAGCAACGTCGCCAGCAGCACCTGCTCGACGTGAGAGTGCGTTCGCACAAAGCCACCCAGCATCGCAATCGCCGCGTGTTGGTCGTGGTTTCGAAAGTCGCTCTCGCGGCGGCGGTTTGCATCGGCCTCGTTCTCGGCGTGCGGTTCGGCGCGAAACGCCTCTTCTTCGAGAACCCGGATTATCAGCTTAGCCAGATCGAAGTGCAGACCGATGGAACACTCCAGCGCGATCAGATCCTAAAGACGGCCGATCTGCGCGAAAACGAAAACATTTTCCTGATCAATCTCGCGCAGGTGCACGACCACCTCCAGCAGTTGCCCCAGGTGGATGAAGTCCAGGTCGTGCGCAAGATGCCGGGCGAAATCGACATTCGAATTGTCGAACGCAAACCGATCGCCTGGATCACATCCGACAAAACCATCTCCGATCCATTTGCCTCCGACGTTGCTTTTCTGGTGGACGCGCGCGGGGTTCTGATGAAAGAAAAGAAGTTGTTGCCTGAATATCTCGGCCTGCCGCTGATCACGGGGTGCACGAGCGAGTCGCTCGAGGCGGGAAAAGTCGTCGAATCATTCGAAGCGAAAGCGGCGCTCGAACTTTTGCGGCTGAGCACGCGCAGCTTCATGCAAACGCGTTTCCAGGTCCGCGAGATTGATCTCTCGAAAGGTTATTGCCTGGTCGTCTCCGACAAGAACCACAGCCGCGTTACTTTCGGTTTCGATAACCTCGACATGCAATTGCAGCGGCTGGAGCAGTTCCTGGTTTACGCCGACGATTCCAAGCAGGAATTGGCCACGGTGAACCTGCTCGTGCAGCGCAACATCCCGGTGACGTTTGGGAAGAATTCGGTCGAAGTGATTAACGATACGATCGACCCCGAAGGGGCCGAGCCGAGAATTTTGAAGGCGATTGCGGTTCATCCGCCAGGGAAAACAGATTCGTCGAAGGCACGGCTGGAAGCGTCACCGCAGGTGCGCAAGGCAGTTCCCATCGTTCCGCGAGAAAGGATTAAGCGAAATGGCAAGCAGTGATTTAATGGTGGGTCTCGAGATCGGGACCTCTAAGATTTGTGTAGTCGTGGGCGAAGGGCGCCCGGACGGCACGATCAAGATTCTCGGCGTCGGCCAGGCGCCGTCGCGCGGCGTGCGCAAAGGCGAGATCGTCGATTTCGAGACCGCGATGAAATGCGTGCACGAAGCGGTGGTCGATGCGGAAACGAAGAGCGACGTCATGATCCGGAGCGTTTACGTCGGCGTGGCCGGCTCGCACATTCAGAGCTTCAACAATCGCGGTTCCGTCTCGCTCCCGGAAGAGCGGGACGAAATTGACGAGCAAGACATCGAGGACGTGAAGATCAACGCGCGTGAAGTCAGCATTCCCGCGCAGAACGCGTTCCTTCATTCAATCATCCAGCATTACCACGTCGATGGGCAGGATGGCGTTCTTAACCCGGTCGGCATGCTCGGCCAGAAACTCGAGGCCGATTTCCACATCATTCACGGCGTCCGCACCCGGATTCAGAACACGATCCGTTGCGTGAAGGAGTTGCCGCTCGAAGTTGAGGACGTTGTCTTCACCGCGCTTGCGTCGGCGCAAGTTGTCCTCACTCAGCACCAAAAAAATCTCGGCGCCCTCGTCATCGATATCGGCGGCGGGACGAGCGATTACATTTTGTACGTGGACGGCGCGGTCAAGCAAAGCGGCGTCCTCGGCGTTGGCGGCGATCACATCACGAACGATATCTCGATGGGCCTGCGTATCCCGATGACGCGGGCGGA
Source organism: Chthoniobacterales bacterium (assembly GCA_003244145.1). Classification (GTDB taxonomy): domain Bacteria; phylum Verrucomicrobiota; class Verrucomicrobiia; order Chthoniobacterales; family UBA10450; genus AV80. Next base: position 740 of record QHBM01000100.1, on the reverse strand, counting down.
GAAGCTAAAGATCGAAGAAGGCAGCGTCACGCTCGGCAATTGTCTGCCGGGCGAGACGGTGTTGCTCAAGGACGACTCCGGATTCGCCGGGAAGGAAATCGAGCGGGAAACACTAAACACGATCATTCATTTGCGGCTGCGCGAAACGTTCGAACTGCTGAAGCGGAAGCTCGAAGAAGAGCCGTTCATCAATTACATCGGTGAAGGGATTTTTATTACCGGCGGCTGCAGCCACCTGAACGGCATCGATCATCTCGCCGAGGAAATCTTCGAGTTGCCTGCGCGCGTCGCTCACGCGCAAACCATGTCCGGCCTAACGAGCGCATTCGAGAACCCGCAGTTCTCCGCCGCGATCGGATTGATCAAGTACGCGCAAGCCGTGCAGACCGATCGGCGCCCCCGCCGCAGCTTCGGCCGCCTCTTCGGCAAAATCTTCAACGGAATGCGTTCCTAAATCACACGCTTATGATCCAACTCAGCCGCAACTACAGCCTGCCGGAAAGAGCAGAGGAAGAAATTCCCATCAAAGTCGTCGGCGTCGGTGGCGCCGGTTCGAATGTCCTCGACCGGATGATGCTCGACGGCCTCGATAAAGCCGATCTCATCGCCATCAACACTGATGTCCAATCGCTTGCCAGCTCGGTCGCGACCCACAAAGTCCAGCTCGGGCGAACGGTCACGCGCGGTCTCGGCGCCGGTGGCGATCCGGAAGTCGGCTACAACGCCGCTTACGAATCGGC
>QHBM01000129.1 GCA_003244145.1 Chthoniobacterales bacterium | reverse complement strand
GAATCAGGAACGCAGGAAAGCAGGAGGGAGCGGAAACCTCGGAGTCTTTTCCTGTTTTTCTAATTTCCTGATTCCAATCCTGGCTTCCTGGTTTCCAGATTCCCTCCGGGATGTCTTCTCCTACTTTCCTATTTTCCTGATTCCATGATCCATTTTTTTGAATCCAAACCCCGGGTCGACCGCATCCATTAGATAGAGCTATGGAAACTTCACACCCACAATCGCCTTCGACCGACAGCATCCACGCCATCGCGAATGTGCGCACTTGGAGCGCTTTTTGTCACGCCAGCGCTTTGCTTGGCGTCTTTCTTCATTTCCCCGGCCACGTCCTCGGGCCGCTCATCGTCTGGCTGGCCAAGCGCGACACCTCGCCCGAGATCGATGCGCACGGAAAAGAAGCGCTCAACTTCCAAATCTCGATGCTCATCTACAACGCCGTTGCCGCGGTCTTTTGCCTGATCTTGGTCGGCTTCGTTTTCCTGGCCATCCTCTGGATCCTGAACACCGTCTTCGTCATCATCGCCGCCATCCAGGCCAGCGACGGAAAATTCTATCGCTACCCGATGACGATCCGGTTCATTCAATAACCGGAACGCCCGCCGCGACTCAGCATCACTTCAGTTCGAGTTCGATGTAGCTGCCTGGCTGCATCGCCGAAATCGTCTCTGCGATGGTTTCGGCGCGCGGCTCCAGTTTGATCCAGTTCGCATACGGCAGAACTAGAATCGCGATCTTTCGGCCCTCGAGATTCTGCTGATAACGCAGTTGTTGATCAGTGGTCACGAATACATCGAATTGCTCTTCAGCTTGCGCGAGAAGCTCACCGTTAGAGAGATCGGACCATCCGCTCTCAAACGCGGTGACAACTTCATGGCCCCGCAGATAATCTCGCAACGGGGACGGCGTTCCCTGATCGAAAAGAACGCGCACGGGTCGTTACGCGGTTGCTAAGCTTGCTTCGGCGGCCTCGAGAACAGCGAGCACTTGCTCGCGCGAAACGCCTTGGAACCACTCGAGGAACTGATCGACCGTCGCGCCGCCTTCCAAGTTCTCGAACAGCGCTCTTACGGGAATGCGGGTCCCACGAAAGACCCACGCTCCGCTAACTTTCTCTGGCGAGCGTTCCACTGCACCGCATGAACTCCAATCGAGCATAGCTATCGCGATAATATCCGCGCTCGCCGCTTCACTTCGGCGAGCGGTATGGTGGGCTCGTCCTTTCGCTGTGCGATCACCGCCAGGTCGTCCAAGTCCTGGAGCAATTCTTCATATTCCTCGATCGGCAAGATCACGGCGGTGCGCTTGCCGTTCTTGACGACGTAATCAGCTGTAGGAGCCGCGGTCTTCATCGGTTCCCCGTATTGTATCGCAAAGGTCACGGATTGCACTCGCAGATGATCGCTCGCCCCTTTCCCGACCTCCGATCTCTGACTTCCGACCCTTTCTACTTTGACCTTTCTACTTTCTACTTCTCCCGAAGCCACGTCGGCGACCAACGCGTCGGCCAAACAAGCGGCTTGGGAAGGCGCGAGTTGGACCATAGGCCGAAAGGCCGAGTGAGCCCGGGCGGCGAACGAGTCAATGGAGCAAGCCCGTGAGTGTGACGGTAGGCGGATAAGCGAGACGGCGTTCAATCCGCCGGGAAACTCTCGACTTCCTGATCTCGTTGCTCGTCGAACGCCCCACGTTCGGGGTCGGAGGTTTGCTTTCTGACTACAACCACATTGTGCAGGAAATTTGTTGCGCGCCGTGCTGGAGATCGTATTTTTCCGGGCTTCGCTACTCGAGTGAGTGGCGGTTTAAGCAAGGTTGCCGAGGTAGCCGTTGTTCTTTGATAGCTCTAGGCCCGAGATGGTCGCGCTCGTCATTAAAAAAGATCTACAAAGAAAAAACATTCTACAAAACAAGTCACCTATATAACCAAGACAATCCAAACACCTAAATTTACATCAAGATACACATACAAAACTTTGAACGACTTAAAACCTAAGCACTGAAAATCAAAAACATCCCAAAAGACAAAAGAGCGCTCGAATCCGTGCCTGCAGGTGATTTGGAGGACAGCGTCATCGGCTCCTGTTCGGAATTCAATGGAGCTCAACATGGAAGACGTAGTCCAAGTGCTCTTTGTCTTGGCAGTGGTGATTCGCGCGTTTGCGGAACTGATTAGGGCCATCAAGAGCAAGAGTAAAAAACGATAAGTTTGGGGCAGCGACGGCGACGGCGCTGCCCTTTTTCTTTTCCGCGCGTCACCGAGAAGTAGATCAGCAAAGTGCACTTCGCGGCGAAAACAATCTTCGATCGGGGGAAAAAGGCCGCAAAACAAATCGCCGCGCTGCTCTCGCGTTCGTGTGGAACAATACGGAGTAACCCGCGCGAGGGAATTACCCCAATGCGCAGAACGCGTCTTTTCGGCTAAAGCAGAACGGCTTCCCGCAGTCGCGGATCCGCGACTAACTCTTCATAATCTCCGAACAATAAAGATGAGCGTTCCTCGGCAATAACCAAAACCGACTTCGCGAAATTCGACACCGCGATCGGGCTACTTCCTATCCCGGCAGCATACGTCGCAATCCTTTTTCGGTATCTTTTTCGCGAAGCAATCGCCTCTACCCGACGCGGTGTCTCCACTCCTGCTTTTCGCAAACATTTCATGAGCGCGATTTCCACAGCCGGCAACTGCGGACGGCCATCCGGAAATTCTGTCCACCGCGAACCGGGAAAAAGATATTCGAGCATGGCGGTTACCGCAGTAATATCGAGCTTGTCTCCTAATCTCCTTCTTGCGTTAAACGCCTCGAGCCATTCCTTGTGCGATTCTTCACGCCGCGCTCGAATAACGTCAAATTCGTGATCGAATAACTCTAGTCCTCCGGCAATCGCGTAGAAGCGCCGCTTGAGAAGGTCTGGGAACGACAAAGCCGATTTGTAGAGATGATCGTGTCCAATGGCCGCCCACGCATGCTGCAATAGGCTCCGCACCTGCACCTCCACCCAAGGACGGCCCAATCGTAAGTAGTGCTGCATTGTTCGGCCTCGAAACTTTGCAACCAAATGAACGGAACGATAACCGAACTCGCCGAGCTCCAATTCTTCGCCTGCAGCGCGCGAGTGCTTTTCACTGATATCAAGCGCGCTGCGAAGATACGTCGTAACCTTCGTCACCTCCGAGTCGAATAACAGGACCGTTCGGGCCCCAATCATGTCCGTTAGCTCACTCTTCGGATGTTTATACCGCTTCTCGCGTAGCTTACCTCGCGCGCTCCTGAGATCTTTGGCGCGGGCAGATACGGTATCAACCGACACACCCAAGTCTACCATTCTCTCCTTCAGCCATTGCGCTATTTCAGCGGCCGCCTCAATCCGCGTAGGGGCGGTAAGGCTATACCAAGCCAAGAACTGCACGCGTTTGGAGGGTTTTCGGGGCACACTTAACTCCCCTTCAAAACAGTAGCGATTACGTTAATTCTTGTCTGCCGCGGTTTTAGGTTATCAGTCTGTCTACTTGCTGCTGCAAAGTATCGTCCCGCGTCTCCTGTAGACTCGGGAATAATATGCTTTTCGAATTCCAAAAGGCGTTGGCCACATTTATTCGGCATCTTCCAAAGCGCATCCCAATTTTCATCGATGGCGCCTAATAAGGAGTATAGATCCGTCGGCTTCCGGTAGCGCGTCTTCGAAAGTTCGGGTAGAGCCTTACCGATCCAACCAAGGTATTGCTTTAGACGGTTATTCACGTCTACCGCAAAGGGCACTTTCGATGCATATTTTTGGTAGTAGATATCGATAGCGTCCTTTTTGTCTTGAGGACCTTCCTGAAGGAGAATGGATAACTCGGCACAGAATTCCACCGCGCGAAAACGCGCGACCTGCTTTGCCGTAAAAACGCGATTGTCTCGCCAGAAAGGCATTTGCCCCAATTTTTCGACGAACTGTGCAAACTTCCCCTGCTCCTTGGCATGACGAACTTCTTGTGGCGAAAGTTTCACCACGTATTTGTTCATCCGCACAAACATATCTCTAATGTCGTTGTCGCTGTATCCGGAGATTTCTTGCACCGAAAGGTCATATTGCAGAATCTGATCCTTCGCCGAGGGAGGGAGGTCGGGGTATCTCTTGTTTCTCAGCTTAACCCGGTTTGTCTCCGTGAGCCGAAAACGCCCGTCTAGGAATTCGAAGATAGCTCGCAGCCGTTGCTGCCCATCGATTACACGATAGGAAGCCCTTCCGGATTGTGCCGATGTTGTACGTTGGAAAAACAATAGAGGTATGGGCCGCTCATTTAGAATTGTGTCGATAAGGTATGCCTTAGCAGCACGAGGCCACACTGCATTGCGCTGAAACTGCGGCGCTAAAGTGAGTTGCCCTTCTTGATGCAGTTGGCGAAGCAGTGCGATGTCCTTCGTAGTCGGAGTTAGTTTGGCCATACGGTTTTATAATTTCCGGTGTTTTGTGATATCAAGATCTCATCAGAATCTGAATTCGGCGGCGAGCCAAAAGGATCCCTTACATCACTAAGAGCGATTCCGGCGCGGCTTCCGACTTCGATAAACCCGCAACCTATCGCGGGTCAGGTCGTTCGGTTAGCGTGCGGCCAAACGCGATCGGCGTCAGGTCAACAATTCTTCGAGTTCTTCGGTCGTCAGGCCGGTCATTAACGGCTCTTCGCTGTCGATGGCGGCGTCGATGGCGGCGCGCTTTTTCTCCTGCAGCTTCAGGATTTTTTCTTCGACGGTGTCGCGTGTGATGAGCTTGTAGGCGGTCACCACGCGCGTCTGGCCGATGCGGTGGGCGCGGTGGAGCGGGAATTCCATCTCGTCTTTCCCAGATCGATGGCTAATTCTGTCCGTGTGATGTGGGTAAAAAAAGACCGGGGGTTCATCACCATTTGGTTTTACCCAACTGGGAGAGGAATAGCCCCCGGACAGTGATTGACTATTAAGCGAAAATCGGACCAATGCAAGAGAGCAGCAGGAAAATTGTAGCACTCCTCTCGCAAGAACGATTCGAAGCGTGCCGCTATCGCGGAGAAGACGACGACCGCACCCTCCGCCGGGTGGTTTTGGAATACGGCGCTTTCGGAAGCGCTCTACACTCCTCTGCAGGGCTTGGAAGTAGCCGTTCGGAATGCCATCCACAGAGCGATCTCTGATCTCTTCGGCGGCCCAGATTGGATTCTGAAACCCGGATCCTATTTGCGGTCATCCGAGCAGCGGATGATGACGGATGCGATCGATTATCTTGGTCTGCGCGGGAAGCCACTGACCGCAGGATCTATGATTTCGGAGCTGAAGTTTGGTTTCTGGACCAGCTTGTTTGACGCTCACTACGACAAACTCTGGCATCGAATCATCAAGGCCGTTTTCCCAGCGATGCCGAAGACCATTCGAACGCGCGGCGAATTGTCCGGTCGAATTAATTCCGTCCGTCACCTACGCAACGCGGTTTCACATCACCATTCGATCTGGCATTGGCGAAACCTGAAAGAGCGGCACGAGGAGATTTACCTGCTGCTGCGGTGGATGGAGCCTGAGTTCGCCGATTTCATCCTGAAGCAGGATCGCTTTCCGTCCGTACTCTCTGGCGGGCCTTAGAGAGGCTATCCGATATCGTTGTCAGGCGAGCAGTTCTTCGAGTTCTTCGGTCGTCAGGCCATTCATTAATGGCTCTTCGCTGTCGATGGCGGCGTCGATGGCGGCGCGCTTTTTCTCCTGCAGCTTCAGGATTTTCTCTTCGACGGTGTCGCGCGTGATGAGCTTGTAGGCGGTGACGACGCGCGTCTGGCCGATGCGGTGCGCGCGGTCGGTGGCCTGCGCTTCGACGGCGGGATTCCACCAGGGATCGAAGTGGATCACGGTGTCGGCGGCCGAGAGATTGAGGCCGACGCCGCCGGCTTTCAGGCTGATGAGGAAGACCTGGATGGCGGCCTCGTTTTGGAAGCGGTTCACCTCTTCCTGCCGATGCTTGGTCGAACCGTCGAGGTAGCAATAGGAGAGTTTTCTCTCCTCCAGGCGATCGCGCATGAGGTGGAGCATCGAAACGAACTGGCTGAAGACGAGCACGCGATGCTCGCCGTCGATCGCTTCGCCGAGCAGTTCGTCGAGCAGTTCGAGCTTGGCGGAGGGGTCTTCTTTCTCGAGGCCGACGAGGCGGAGATCGCAGCAGACCTGGCGCAATCGCAGCAGTCCGGTCAGCATTTTCATTCGCTTCGCGCCAGCGTTTGCGCCTTTCGCGACTGGCCCAAGTCCGCTCTGGATCTCACGCAGGAACGCATCGTACGCGCTCCGTTGACTGCTCGTGAGGCTGCACGGGACGACCTGTTCGATTTTCTCCGGCAGGTCTTTGGCGACGTCGCGTTTTCGGCGTCGAAGCAGGAACGGTTGTAAACGGCGAGACAATCGGCGCTGCACGTCGGGCGCGGCGCCGCGCGCCAGCGGCAGTTCGTAACGCTCGCGGAAATCCTTGTGCGGCCCGAGATAACCGGGGAGCGCGAAGTTCATGATCGACCAGAGATCGCGCACGGAATTTTCCATCGGCGTGCCGGTCAGCACGAAGCGGTGCTTCGCACGCAGGGCGAAGGCGGACTGCGCATTTTGCGTCTCGGGATTTTTGATGTGCTGCGCTTCGTCGAGCACGGCGGTGGAGAACTGAAACGTCCGCAGGTCGTCGATATCGCGACGAAGCAGCGCATAGCTGGTGATGACGATGTCGGCGGCGGGCATCGAAATGAAGAGCGCGGCACGGTTGGCTCCTTCGAGCACGAGCGTCTTCAACTCCGGCGTAAACTTCTGCGCCTCATTCTGCCAGTTGGTCACGAGCGATGTCGGGCAAACGACCAGCGCCGGACCGTTGCCCTGGTGGGCGCGGAGAAACGCGAGCGTTTGCACGGTTTTGCCGAGCCCCATCTCGTCCGCGAGGATGCCGCCAAGATTGTTCGCCGCGAGCCGGGTGAGCCATTCGAAGCCGGCGACCTGGTATTCCCGCAATGTCCCCGCGAGCGCGCCGAGTTTGTCTTTGGCGTCACCCACATCCGCATTCGCGCTGGTGATGAATTTCTTCAACGCCTCCCGCCGATCGGCGATGGCCGATCCCAGCTCGCGCGCCGTTTCTTCAACGTAAGGCGCATGCGTGCGATTGATCCGGTAAAGGCCCGGCTCCGTCTGCGCCGGATCGCAATCGCGGATCACCTGCTCGAAATCTTCGAGGCCGGCGGTGTCGATGACGGCGAGGCGGCCATTGCGCAGCCGCGTCTGATTTCGGCCGGACCGCAGCAACTGCTGGATCTCGGCATTCGAGAATTCCTGACCACCGGGCGTGATGAGCGAATAGCGGACCTCGAACCAGTCCACACCCGATCCAACGATCTCGAGCCTGGGCGTGACGCGCTCGATTTCGCTCGTCCACTTCTCCACCTGCGCGGTGAGGGTCACGTTCCAATCCCGCTGCAACTTTGGGTAGTCGATGGCGAAGAACCGCACGACTTCGGGTTGCCCATGGAGCACGAAACCCGCGGCGTCCGTGCGCGCGAAACCAACCTGCTCGAGGCGTGCGACGGCCGCTCTTTCCGCGGGGATGTTCCGCAGCAAAATGCGCTCGGCATTCTGCGAATCGCGGAACACGAACTGATCCTGTTCGTTAGTCGCGGCTTTGAACGGGGGGCGCTCGCCATACGTGCAAAGCAGTTCGCCAGTGACGCTATTGAGCGTGCCCGCCAAACGCAACGCGAAGGCGGGCGTCGCGGGGATTACTTCGGGCAGCCGAACGCCTTCGCCCGCGCTGATATCAAACGCGTCGCGCAGCCGCGGCAGATCGAACGCAAGAAATTGCAAGGCGCGATCGCCTTCGAGAGAAAGCGGCGACCCGAGCAAGTGCGCGGCGCCCGCCGGCAATGC
>QHBM01000099.1 GCA_003244145.1 Chthoniobacterales bacterium | reverse complement strand
GCCTGGCCGGCAGCGCCGTCGCGGCTCATTTTCATTTCCAATTGGGCGACACGGTTCCACTCGGAGGAGCGACCTGCACTTTGCGGGGCATTGTGTCGACCGGCGGCGCGGAGGAGAATCGGATTCTGCTTCCGTTTTCGGTCGTGGCTGGCCTGGCTCAAGTGCGCGACCGCGCAAGCGTGGTCGAAGTGCGCGCGGACGGCGCGAAGCTCGATGAAATCCGCGCGGCTTTGCAGAAGAGCCTGCCTGGGACGGACGTTCGCGTCGCGCGGGCGGTGGCGGAAACGGAATCGAACGTCGCGGGGAAGGTCCGTACGTCCGTTTTTTTGCTGACGGTCGTGATCTTGAGTATTACGACGCTTTGCGTGACCGGCAACTTCAGCGAACTGGTGATTGAGCGCGGCAGGGAGATTGGGATACTGAAGGCGATTGGATCGACCGAGCGGACGATTGCCGCGCTGTTCGTTTCGGAATCGGCGATACTGGCCGCGATCTCGACTATAGCGGGGTATGGGTTGGGGCTGATCGCGGCCGCGTGGATCGGGCGCGACATCTTCGCAGGCCCGTTCGCCGTCCAGGTGGACTGGAGGGTATTGCTGAGAGTGGGAGCCGTGACAATGGCGTTGGCGGCTTTGGCGACGCTGTTGGCCGCGAGCCGCGTCTGGCGCATCGACCCGGCTACGGTGCTGCGCGATGAGTAACCTAGCTGTATTGTGGCGCGGACACTCGTGTCTGCCGTGTCCACACTCGTGTGGACACTTGTCTGGAAGCGGCGAAAAACCCTGTGTCCACACGAGTGTCCGCGCCACATCGTTCTAGATGCTGAGCTTCCTCGAAGTTGAAAACGTTAGCAAGATCTACTGCGATGTCCGCGCGCTCGATGGAATCAGTTTCACGGCGGAGAAGGGCGAGTGGATCGCCATCATGGGTCCGTCCGGCTCGGGCAAAACGACCTTGCTCAACTTATTGGGTTGCCTCGATCAGGCCACCAGCGGCGTTCTGCGCATCGGGTCCACCGACACGCGCACGCTCAGCCGGTCCGCGCTTGCGCGTTTCCGCTCCGAGACGGCCGGCTTCGTGTTCCAGCAATTCCATCTGATTCCGCACTTGACGGCGCTCGAAAACGTGATGCTGGCGCAATTCTTCCACAGCATGTCCGACGAGCCGGAAGCGCGGCGGGCGCTCGATCGGGTCGGTTTGAAGGGGCGGGCGGATCATCTGCCGTCGCAGCTCTCGGGCGGCGAGCAGCAGCGGGTTGCCATTGCCCGCGCGCTGGTGAACGATCCGAAAATGATTCTCGCCGACGAGCCGACGGGCAATCTCGATTCCGAAACCAGCGCGGCCGTGATCGAAATCATGCTGGAATTGAATGCCGAGTCCGGCACCACCCTCGTGCTGGTGACGCACGATCCAGAAGTGGCACAGTTGACGAAAAAAACGATCCGTTTGCGCAACGGCGCGATGATAAATGACGGCGCCTGATTTTCTTTTGCGCATGGCCTGGCGCGATAGCCGCAGCAGCCGGCGCCGTCTTTTCGCTTTCTCACTTTCGATCACGCTCGGCGTCGCGGCGCTGGTGGCGATCGGCTCCTTTCGCCAAAGCCTCTCGCGCGCGATCGACGAACAGGCGCGTACGCTGGTGGGCGCGGATTTGGTGGTTAGCTCGACCCGGCCATTCACACCTGAAATCGAGGAATTGTTAGGAACAATCAGCGGGAGGCAGGCGCGCGAAATTCGTTTCTCCACCATGGCGGTGTTCCCGGGTAAGGGAACGCGGCTGGTGAATCTGCGCGCGCTCCGTGGCGATTTTCCGTTCTACGGCAAAATGGAAACCGATCCGGCCGCGGCGGCGAATACTTTCCAACGAAGAGGCGGCGCCATTCTGGATCAAACGCTGCTTTTTCAATTCGGCGTCGCGCCAGGCAGCACGATCTCGCTCGGCGGCCGCGATTTTCGCGTCGCCGGCGCGCTCCACAAAATACCGGGGGACGCGACGGCGGCGGCTGGTTTCGCTCCACGCGTTTACATTTCGTTAGCTGATTTGCCGAAGTTAAACCTGCTCGGTCCGGGGAGCGTCGCCAGATATCGTGCTTACCTCCAGTTTCCAACGGGAACCGACGTCGCGCAGAAAATTTCTGCGCTCTCGCCGCAATTGCAAAAGCTCGGGCTCCAATTTGAAACGGTGGAAAAACGCAAACGCGAACTGGGCGAATCGCTCGCTAATCTTTATCGCTTTCTTAATCTGACCGGCTTCATCGCGCTTCTGCTCGGCGCGGTCGGAATGGCGAGCGCGATCCGGTTGCATCTTCAGCAAAAAATTCGCACCAGCGCGATCTTGCGCTGCCTCGGCAGTTCCGCCGCCGGCGCAGCGACGATTTACCTGATTCAAGTCGCAGCCATGAGCCTGGGCGGCGCCATCGTTGGCGGAATTGTCGGATTAACGCTGCAACATTTTCTCCCTGGAATCGTCCAGAATTTTTTGCCGCTGCAAATTCCAACCGGCATTGCGTGGTGGCCGATTCTCACTGGCGTGAGCATCGGCGCCGGGCTCTGCCTTCTCTTTGCGCTGCCGCCCCTGCTTCGTTTCCGCAAAGTTTCGCCGTTGCTGGCGCTGCGTGCCGCCAGCGCCGACACCGAACCGCCCGGGACGATCCGCGATCCGTTGCTGCTCTTTACTTACGTATCGTTAGCTATTTGCCTGATCGCTTTCTCCATCTGGCAAAGTGAATCCTGGTCTCGCGGTTTCCTTTTCGCCCTCGCGCTCGGCGTAACAATCGCCATTTTCGCCGCCGTCGCCCGTCTGCTCAGCGCGCTTTTGCGCCGCTGGTTCCCGCGTCGCCTGAGTTTCACCTGGCGACAAGGTTTGGCCAACCTGCATCGCCCAAACAATCGCACTTCGCTGCTGATTATATCGCTCGGGCTCGGAACGTTCCTGCTTTTGAGTCTCCATCTCACCCGCGAAATCGTGCTCTCGCAGTTTCGCTCCCTCGGCGGCGAGAACCAACCGAACATCTTCCTGTTCGATATTCAGCCTGATCAAAGCGCTGCCGTCACCGCCCTAGTCCGCTCGCTCCGCTACCCGATTATCCAGCAGGCGCCGATCGTGACCATGCGGCTGAAAGAGGTAAACGGACGCAAGAGCAGCGAGCTGCTGGCTAATCCGCAAAACAAAATCCCAGAATGGGAATTGGAGCGCGAATATCGCTCGACCTTTCGCGATCGATTAACCGAAACGGAAAAAATTACCGGGGGAAAATGGATCGGCCACGTCGATTATCATCCGGGCGACATTGTGCCGATCTCGCTTGATCAAGAGATTGCGAACGACCTGGGGGTGAAAATCGGCGACGAGCTTGTCTTCGATGTGCAGGGTGTTTCCATTCGTACGCGGATCGCCAGTTTGCGCGAAGTGGATTGGAAACGGTTCCAAACAAATTTCTTCGTCGTTTTTCCTAGGGGAGTTTTGGAGTCGGCGCCGACCTTCAATGTGCTGGTCAGCCGCGCCGCGACTCCGGCGGATTCGGCGCGCTTGCAAAACGCGGTGGTGGCGAAATTTCCCAATGTCTCCGCGCTCGATCTTGCGACCGTCATTCAAACGGTCGATTCCATTTTGAGCAAAGTGGCGCTGGCGATTCGGGTGATGTCGCTTTTTACTATCGCGACCGGATTGATCGTGGTGGCAACCGCGATCTGGAGCGGACGTTATCAGCGCGTGGAAGAAAGTGTTTTGCTGCGCACCCTCGGAGCGTCGCGTCGGCAAATCCGGCAAATTTTGAGCGCGGAATATTTTTTGCTCGGGTTACTGGCCAGTGTCACTGGAACAATTCTGGCGATAGCAGCGAGTTGGGCGCTGGCCGCGTTTGTTTTTAAAATCCCATACGTCCTGATGCCGCTTCCCCTTCTGGTCGGGGTGCTCTCAGGAACAGCCACCACAGTCTTGCTCGGCCTGCTGACCAGCCGCGGAGTCGGCAATGCGCCGCCGCTACAAATCCTGCGCGCGGAAGCAAGTTAGTCTGGCGCGTCGCTATAATAATTTCAGACGCGTCAGGTCCTGGGAATCGACAATGCCCACCGGAACATTCGCTTCATCCACCACCACCAGATCATCGATCCGATGGCGTTCGAGCAGATTGAGAACTTCCACCGCCAGCCTGTCTTTGCCCACGCTTACCGGATTCAACGTCATCAAATCGGCCACCAGACGTTCGCCGATCTTTGGATCGCTTTGAAAATGGCGCGCGAAATCGCCGTGAGTAAAAATCCCGAGCAATTTACCATCGGTATCGGCAATGACCGCGGCGCCGGCGCGCACCGCACTCATCGCTTTCAAGACTTCGCGAATTTTCGCGTCGGACGCGACCAGCGCCAAAGCCTCGCGCGGCCGCATGACCTGATGCACCCGCATGAGCAAACTGCGGCCGACCATTCCCGCTGGATGAAATTTCGCGAAATCTTCTTTTTGAAATCCGCGCGCCTCGAGCAACACCATCGCCAGAGCGTCTCCGAGCGCGAGCATCACCGTCGTGCTGGAAGTGGGCGCGAGATTTAACGGACACGCTTCCTGTTCCACGTTGACATCGAGGAAAACGTGCGCGTTTTGCGCCAGAGTCGAATGGGCGTCGCCACAAACCGCAATGATTTTCACCTGGAAACGCGCGATCGCCGGCAGGATTCGCAGCAATTCATCGGTTTCGCCGCTCGCGCTCAGCGCCAACACCGCATCGCCATCCGCCACCATTCCGAGATCGCCGTGCAACGCATTGAGCGAATCGAGCACGACCGCGGGCGAGCCGGTGCTGGTCAAGGTCGAGGCGATCTTGTTGCCGATATGCCCCGATTTTCCCACGCCGAGGACGACTACTTTCCCCCGCGCTTCCACGCATTCCTTGATCAACTCGACCGCGCGGGAAAAATTATCGTCGAGCCGCTCCCGCAGCCGCTGGAGTTCAAAGATCTCCACGTCGAGAACGCGTCGCGCCTTTCCAAGGTAGTCCATCGCACCGTCACTCTGCGCTTAGGCGTCCGGGCGGGCAAGAATTCGCTGAAATCATTTGGCGAATTAGTGATTCGGTGATTGAGCGAACGAAGGAAACCTGCTTTCAATGCGTTCTTCCATTGGCCCAGTGCCGCCGCCTTAACCTATGAAAACCTATTTGCTTGCCATTCTGCTCAGCGCTGTTGCCGTCACGTCGGCGATGGCGGAGACCTTTGTTGCGCCGGTTCGGCGCCATCAACCCAAACCGCGCGAACAGCCCACCGCGCCGGTGACCCGGACGGAAGTGACGGGTGTGATCCCGCGCGGGATTCGCGGCGGCAATTTTCTACAAATGTTCAACCCACGCGCCCCTCGCAAGTACGGGACGGCCGAGGAAGCGATTACCTATGATCCGCACGAGCCCGGCAAGTGGAAGGGCATTAAGTTTTTCGAATTTCGGTTTTGAGCCTGGCGCCTGACCTTTCCGCGCCGGCGGCGGAACGGCCGGTGATCGCGTGTTATTGCGCGACGTTCCTGAAGCCGGAGATGCTTCACATCTATCGGCAAATCACGTCGCTCACGCGCGTGTCGCCGTTTGTGATCGCGCAAAAACGAGAGGAAGCGGAGCGCTTTCCGTTCGACCGCATCGCGGTCGTCGGCAAGCCGGCCATGCATTTTCTGCGGCGGTTTTGGTTCAAGCAGGTCCGCGACACGCCCTGGCAGATTTCGCCGGGCGAAGTGAAGAAGCTGACCGGCATTCTGGACAAGGCGCGAGCGGAGCTGCTGCACATTTATTTTGGGCATATCGCGGTTCATCTCCAGCCGCTGATCCGCTCCTGGCCCCGGCCGACCGTGGTTTCGTTTCACGGCGCGGACGTGATGGTCGATCTCGAGAAACCGGCCTATCGAGCCGCCACGCAGCAGATGCTCGACGCGGTCCGGCTCGTCCTGGTCCGGTCGGAGTCGTTAGGCCGCGCGCTGGTTGCAGTCGGTTGTCCTCCGGAAAAAATCCGTATCCAGCGCACGGGCATTCCGGTGGAGGACATTCCATTTCGCCCGCGCGTTTGGCCAACCGATGGCTCTTGGAAATTCTTGCAGGCCTCCCGCCTGATCGAAAAGAAAGGGCTGCAGGTCAGCCTGCGCGCATTCGCAAAATTCGCCGCGAAATATCCGGCGGCGACCTTCACGATTGCCGGCGAAGGACCGCTGCGGAACGCGCTTGGAGAGGAAGCCGCCCAACTCGGCCTGGCCGACAAGGTTCTATTTCCGGGCTTCGTTTCGCAAGGGCAACTCCGCGAACTCTTCTATCGTTCGCATCTCTTTCTCCATCCGAGCGAAACCGGCCGCGACGGAAATCAGGAAGGCGTGCCGAATTCGATGCTGGAGGCGATGGCGAGCGGGCTGCCGGTTTTTGCCACGGAACACGGCGGAATTCCGGAAGCGATCGAGAACGGAAAAAGCGGCGTTCTGGTGAGAGAAGGCGACGTTGCGGCGCTTGCTCGCGCCCTGATCGAGATGGCCGCGAATCCGGAAGCGCTGAGCACGATCGCACGGCACGGCGCGGAATCGGTTCGCCGTCAGTTCGAACAAAGCGGGCAAACAAAGATGCTCGAAGATTATTATTTTGAAGCGATCGGCTCGTCGTCCGGCTCAGGCGAAAAACTTTCCTAACCGCTCGGCTCCGTTTTTGAATCCGAGGTTCTCCGGCACCGCCGCGGCGGTCTGCGCGTAATATTTTTCATCGGTCAGCAGGCGCAGCGCGCTCGTGGCGATTTCTTCGATGGATCGCGCGAAACCGCACAATTCGGGAAATGCCAGTCGCTCGATGGCGCCGTTTCCTCCGACGCACGGAATGCGGCAAAGCAACGCGTCGCCGGCGACCTGGCCGGGAACGAAGCTGGTGTCGAGTTGGAGCACTATTTTGTGGCGGGCGATCTCGCGCAGATAATCGGGATACGCCATTTTCCGATCGAGAATCCGCAATTTCTCCTGGGCGAACCCAATCGCGGCGAGAAGACGCTCCCCTTTGCGTCGGTCGAAATTGAAAACCGTAACGGATGCGCCAGTCGTCTGGCTTAGCTCCCGCGCGACCAACAGCGCAGCCAGATGATTTCGCGAAGGCACATCCCATTCGCGCGTGCCGATGAAAATGCCGGCGCGTTCATTGATCGGCTTCGAGAAATCCCAGCGCGCATCGTCGATCGGATATGGCGTCGGAATGAAAGCAGCGCGTTCCGGTTTACCGCGGATCGCTCGATAGAGATCGGCTGCTTCCGTCGTCGGCGCGATACAGCCGTCGGCGCGCCGGACAATGCGGGTGAAACGCGCGAGCCGGGCCGGATCGCGCAACTGCTCCGCGATTTGATGCAGGCCCGTTTCCTTCAACGAAACCGCGACGAAGCGCCCGGCTTTTTGGAGCACGGCCAGCGCGCGCTCAGAAGTGCTGAAATCGCCGCGGAGCAACAGCAAAACCGGTGTGTTCTCGGCCAAGGCTGGTTTTATCTCGCGCTGAAAACTTCCGCGGGTACAGGCCGCGTAAGCATGAAAGTTCGTGGGTTGATGCGCCTTCGCGACCTCGCCCGCGCCGTCGGGGAAAGACTGCTGCGGATCGCGCCCGCCAGGGTTGAGCACAGTCAGGCGAAAGATGGGATCGACAGCCATTTCGGAAATCCTAATCGTCCGGATTCGAAGGCGGCGGCGGCGTTGGTCTCAGAATGTCTTCCTCCGGAATCTGATCGCTCGGATGGACCGGTTCAGCGCGACGAATCTGCTTCGGTGATTTCTGCGGCGTCGGGGTAACCGCTTCCGCCCGCATCACCGGCTTGGTCGAGTCCGGTTCGACTCGCTCCGCTTTCAGGACGGGTTTGGTCGCAGGAGTTTCGACTGCTTCCGCTTTCGGAGCGGGCTTGGTCGAATCCGGTTCAACCGCCTCGGCCTTCAAAACCGGCTTTGTCGGATCAGGCAGATTAGTTTCCTCGCTCGACTTCGGCGATGGCGTCTCCGGTTTTTCTTTCTCCGGCGGCGGCTTTGGTTTGAGCGTTGAATTTACCGCGTTATACGGATCGTTCTCGGCGAGAAGCACCGGCCCCTGCGCGGTAATGGGCGAGACCTGCTTTGGATCGACCGCAAGCGAAGCGCGCGGAAATCCCGACGCCGGCAAATCGCGCACGAGCCGGGTGCGGACTTCGCCGTGCACGTTGCACGGCTCCGTCGGCATTTGCGCCGCGGTCGCTAGCTCTACATAAGTCGTGCGCTTGTGCACGCTTTCGCCGCTGGAGGATTTCACCGTGTCGTAACATTTGTCCG
Organism: Chthoniobacterales bacterium; assembly: GCA_003244145.1. Classification (GTDB taxonomy): domain Bacteria; phylum Verrucomicrobiota; class Verrucomicrobiia; order Chthoniobacterales; family UBA10450; genus AV80. Next base: position 751 of record QHBM01000099.1, on the reverse strand, counting down.
TCGCGAGCAAGCCCGAGCGCGTGCAGATCTCCACTTTCTGCAATCCCTTTGGTTCCGCGATTTCTTTCGCCGGATAGCGCTCGTTCGCCGCGTTCATCACAGCGACCCAGATCGGCAGAGCGATCTCGCTGCCGAAAGCGCCGCTGTAAATCTTCTGCGGCTTGTCGAAGCCGGCCCAGACCGCGCAGGTAATCGAGCTGTCGTATCCGGCAAAAAGCGCGTCGGTAAAATCGTAGGCGGTGCCGGTTTTCCCAGCCGCGGGAAATTTCTTCAGCCCGAATTTCGCGCGGGCAGCGCGGCCCGTTCCCGATTCGAGCGCATCAACCAGACAGGAATGAACTTCGTAAGCCGTCTCTGGTTTGATCACGGTCTGGCGCGCACGGTCTTCGGGCGATTGCCAGACGACGGTGCCATCCTTTTCTTCGATGCGATCGAGTATGTGCGGCGCGTTGGGACGCCACCCGCCGTTCGGAAAAATTGTGTAGGCGAGCGCGAGTTCGGCCAGCGTAATTTCACTGCTGCCCAAAAACGTGGCGGGGAAGGGACGGAGCGGCGAGCGAATGCCGGCGGCGTGGCAGAGTTGAATGACCGGATCGACTCCGACCGTCATACCGATGCGAACGGTGGCGCCGTTCTTCGATTTCGCGAGGGCCTGGCGCGCGGTCATCGCTCCTTCGTAACGGTTCTCTTCCGATTCGGGGCCCCATTCGCCGAGGATGCCGGTCGTGCCGCCGATCATGACCGCGCGATT
>QHBM01000152.1 GCA_003244145.1 Chthoniobacterales bacterium | reverse complement strand
ACTCCCTACATAGGGGTTAGATGGCTTGGGTGGCATGATCATCGGGACAAGAGCTCCAAACGCGGAAACAATGGGCCTGCGAGCATATCGGCTAACTCTTGTGCCAGGCGAAAATAGCAAACACGTCCAACGCAATCCTTAAATCACATTCCACTTCGGACGTTTGGTGCCGGGCTCCAGCTCCCACAGGCGGCAACCGCCACTATAGGCGTTGCGATTGTGGCCCATCTCGATGCCGGCGGGCAGGGTCTCGAATTGTTTCGCGTTGCCGCCACCCAGGACAACGTAGTCGGCGATCAAGGAGATCTTGAGCTGAGTGATGCAATAGAGGACTTCACGCATCCAAATCTTTTTGCCCAACCGTTCCAGCCCGGGCTTGCCCAGCACTTCTTCGATAATTCCGCCTTCGTAGGGCAAGTCGCCCAGCTCAAGAGGAAGCACGTTCCTTTTCCAGACCAGGGTGGAACCGAGACCGGTCCCGAGTCCGAGGAAGAGCATTCGTCCGCCGCGATAACTCCCGACCGCCTGCATGGCGGCGTCGTTTATGACCTTGACCGGTTTACCTAACGACTTGCTGAAGTTCCAACCGACCCAGCCGGGCGCGAGATGTTTGGGGTTCTTCATGATCCTGCCCTGGTGGACCGGCGCTGGAAAACCGATGGAGACGGCGTCGTAGTTCCAGCCTTCCGCGGTCTTCTTCACCTGGGCGATCAACTGGCGGGGCGAAAGCCTGGTTCCGGAATCGAATTTGCGCTTTTCTGTGCGCGAGATCATGAGCTTCACGTGGGTGCCGCCGATGTCGATGACGAGAATCCTTTTCTTCTTCATGGCGATTCTTTCCGCGCGATGGTGATAGGTGTCAGTTTGATCATGGGAGCTTTCTGTGATTCGGCCAGCTTGCGGGCCTGGCCGCGCGAACGTTCCCGGAAATGGAGCTGCGCCTGCAAACGCGGCGCGCCTTCTTCGGGTTTGAGGCGGACGTAAGTGCCATCGGCCTGGAGCTCGCGCGCCTTGATGTGATCGTTCAAGAATCGCGGCAAGACTTCGTTGATGACTTCATCACGAAGCGTTGGATCCTCGATCGGAAATGCGATCTCGACCCGGCGAATAAAATTCCTCGGCATCCAGTCCGCGCTGGCCAGGTAAACCTGTGGGTTCCCGTCATTCTCGAAGTAGTAGATCCGGCTGTGCTCGAGGAAACGCCCGACGATGCTGATGACGCGAATGTTTTCGCTCAGGTTCGGAATTTTCGGGCGCAGGCAACAGATGCCGCGAATGATCAGGTCGATCTTCACGCCGGCGCAGGAAGCTTCGTAGAGCTTCTCGATGATCTGCTGGTCGACGAGCGAATTTAGTTTCACGACGATGCGGCCACTCCGGCCGGCCAGAGCGTGGTCGCGTTCGCGTTCGATCATTCCGATGATGCGCTTGCTCAGGTCGAACGGCGCCACCAGCAATTTGTCCGAGCCCGGATAACTGGCCAGACCGGTGAGCGTGTTGAAAACAATCGCAACCGCTTCGGTGATTTCGGGCTTGGCCGTGAACAAACTGAAGTCGGTGTAAATGCGGGCCGTGCGCGGATGATAGTTGCCCGTGCCAAGATGGACGTAGCGGCGAAGTTGATCGGCATCGCGCCGGACAATAAGCAATGCCTTGCAATGCGTTTTCAAACCGACCACGCCGTAAACGACATGCGCGCCTGCTTCTTCCAGCCGGCGGGCCCACTGAATGTTAGCGGCTTCATCGAAGCGCGCGCGCAATTCCACCAGGGCCGTGACTTGTTTACCGGCGACGGCCGCGTGGATGAGCGCTTCCACGATGGGCGAATCGCCGCTGGTGCGATACAACGTGATCTTGATCGCGAGCACCTGCGGATCTTTCGCGGCGCTCTCGATCAATTCGACGATCGGATCGAAACTCTCGTAGGGATGATGCAGGAGCACGTCCTGTTTGCGCATCACTTCGAAAATATTGACGTGCGGAGGCAGCGCCGGGTCGCGCGCCGGTTGAAAGACGCGGTCCTTCAACTTGGCAAAGGCATCGTTGGCAACCAGCGGCGCGAGGTGCGTCATCGAGAGCGGGCCATCCAGCCGGTAGAGGTCCATTTCGCCGAGATCGAAAAATTCGAGGAGCAATTCGCGAAATTCCTTCGGGCATTCGGTCTCGACTTCGAGACGCACGGCGTTGCCGCGGCTGGAACGCCGCAGCTCCTGCTCGATGCTGCGGAGAAGGTTGTCGGCTTCTTCTTCGTCGATATAGAGGTCGCTGTTTCGCGTCACTCGAAACGCGTGCGCACCGTCCAGGAGCAGGCCGGGGAAAAGATCGGCGATGTGATGTTTGATTAGGGCGGAGAGGTAGATATAATCCCACGGTTCGTCCTCGCCTTTGCCGCGCGGCATGAGGATGAGCCGCGGCAGGACGCGCGGCACCTGCACGATGGCGTGAAGCAATTCGCCCCCGCGCTCGCTCCTCGCCCGCACGAGAAGGTTGTGGCTCTTGTTCAGCAGTTGAGGAAACGGATGGCTCGCATCCACCGCGAGAGGGGTCAGCATCGGGAAAACTTCGTCGCGGAAATAGCGCTGCGCCCACGCGGTCCGTTTTGCATTCAAACTCGCCACGTCGTGGACGCGAATGCCCTCCTTAGCCAGGGCCGGCGCCAGCTCGTCTTTCCAAAGCGCGTATTCCGTGGCGATCAATTCACGCGCGGTCCGCTGGATCGCGTTGAAGATTTCGGTGGGGCTCAAGCCGTCGGGCCCGACGTCACTCGTCTCGCTCTCGATTTGTTGTTTGATGCCGGCGACGCGGATCTCGAAAAACTCATCGAGGTTCCCGCTGAAGATGGTGAGGAACTTGACCCGCTCGATCAGCGGCTGCGTCGGGTCCTGCGCTTCCTCGAGAACGCGCCGGTTGAATTCGAGCCAGCTCAGCTCGCGATTGATGAAATTCTCCGGCGCGGAGAACCGGCTGTTCTCAGTTGCGCTCGGCAGCGCGACAATATTCGACGGTTCTTCCGGCGGCGAAGATTCCGTTATCGGCTGCATTGCTCACGGGCCGCGATCTATTCGCCAAAGCCGAGTTTTTGGAAGAAGCCGCGACGTTCCTGTTTGGCGTTGGCCACACCGGGTGGCCAGCATTCGACGATTTCAAGCGCGAGAAACCGAAACAGCGTCAGCCGCGCGAACTTGAAATCCAGCCGCAGATTCTTCGCGATCTGCGCGACCGAGCGGACGCCGTTGAACTGCGAGGCGAACTGCGCCTCCGCCACGGTCAGCCGCAACTTTTGCACGCGCTCGTAGCCGTCGCGCGTGTAAGCCGGGATGGAGCCGGTTTCGATGTCCGGCGTCTGCCCCAGCTCTTGAGTTTGGATGCAGCGCAACGTGGTCAGGACCCAGTGATCGATGTCGCCTTCGCCCGGAACTTCGTTGCAATATTCCGGAAGTGAGTCGCTTTGCTCGAAAACGAACCGCACTTTTTTCGCCGTCCAAAGCTGCGCGAAAAGTTTCTGCCCGTAATGCTGGACTAATTGGACGGCGGGCTCGTGCAGGATCAATCCCTGGCGGGCGAGACTGAGGAAAAGCGGGCAACCGGTTTCGCGTTGTTCCGCGCGGCCTTGCTCGGTTTGCTCGGCATCGACGTTAACGAGAGTGATCGGCGCCTCGGGGCAATAAAGTTGCGGGTCGCGCGTGGTGACGAGAATGATCTCTCCGTTTTTCGCGAGCAGGTCGACCGTCGCCCTGCTCCAAAACGTTCGCAGCGTTCCGGTCAGTTTTTCTTTTCCGATGGTGTGGAGCGCGCCGTTGAGGGAAAAGAAACTGGTGTCGCCGGAGAAAAACGCGCCGTTGACCGGAAGCGGTTCCTCCTCGACCGGGTCGGAAATGGAAGGAACGGCCGCAGGTTCGAAACCGGAAGCGAGCGAGGCGGGTTGCGCTTCGGGCCACGCAGAAGAGGGGGATGAAACCGGCGCGCTCCACCACGCGTCGCTGGTCGCTCCGGCAGCGGCGGCGATTCCAGCAGTGTCCGCGGTTTCGGCAGGCGCAATCTCAACAGGCTCCGAGACAGCTCCGCTCGTTTCGTCCCAGGCCGGTTCAGTGGTCGCGGCGGTTTCCGGCTGAGGCCAAACCGGTTCTGTCCACCGCGGCTCTTCGGTTGCGGCTGTTTCCGGTTGCGACCACACAGACTCCTCGGCCAGCGGAGGTCGTTCGGCTTCCATGGATTTTGTCTCAGGCTCGCTCGGCTTGGTGCTGTCCTTAGGCATGTAGTTCTCCACGGTTTTAATTAAGAGATCAGAAGTGAACGGTTTGTTCAATGATCCGATCACATTGCTGCTGCTAATTTGATCGGGCTTCAGGTCAGTGCCAAAGCCCGACATATAGATGATCGGCACTTTCGCCGTCGCCGGGTCCTTAGCCAGACGCTGGCAGACTTCATCGCCTTTCATATCGGGCAGGACGTAATCGAGCAGGATCAGATCCGGCACATCGGCGGCGGCGGCAGCGAGCCCTTCCTGGGCCGTGGGCGCGGTCGTCGCCTGAAAATTCGCTTCCGATAAAATCTCTTTCACGAAACTGAGCAGCATCAGGCTGTCGTCGATCACGAGAACTTTTCGGGCAACGGAAACCGAGGGCGCCGCTGCGGTGGGTTCGTTCCCGCGGGTCTCATCGATTTCGCGCACGGCGTCCATGAGCAGAATCTGCCAATCGAGATCGATGGTGCGTTGGCTGGCGTCGGCGCCGGAGACTTCGGAAATCTGGCCGCCCTTCCAATTCACGATTTCATTAAAGGCGGCGACGCCTTCCTTGCCCGGCGCGGTCGCGTGCCGGACCTGCCCACGCTCAAAATACACTCGCGCCTTTTCGCCCTGCGGCCCGGTGAACTGGAGCGCGGCCGACGATCCACTCATGCATTTGAGCTGAATGATATCGGCCAGATGCAGGTCGCTCAGCGTTCCCTGGAATTTTTCGCTGTCCGGTTTGCTCGAAGGCGAGAGAAGCGCGCCCACCAGATCGACGAAGTCGCCGTGCGGGAATGGTTTTTCGAGAAAATGAATGGCGCCGAGGCCGGCGGCCTGCTCGCGGTGCGCGGCGAGGTGAGTGTCGGTGAGAACAATGGCCCGCGCGTTGGGATGGCTCGTGCGCAAATCGTAAAGGAATTCCTGGCCGAGATCGGGGACCGCATCGACGTCGAGAACGAAGAGGTCCGGCTTGCCACTGAGGACGAGGCGTTGAGCTTCCTCCAGATTAGAAGCGAGATCGACCTGGGCGGAAGACGCGGCTTCCGCGAGCGCGGAACGGATTTCCCCGGCGAGATTCTCGTCCGGTTCGAGCACCAGGATGCGCCCGCCTGGTTCGGAGGAAGTCGATGAATGGGTAGATGTCGTTTCGTTCACGATGCAAAAGGGAAGCGGGGCGGCCGGCGGTAGGAGCCGTGCGCCGCGCCCTAACAAGAGATGCCTGCTTCCGAGGAAATGGAAAGCATTTTTTCCCGCGCCGCGTTGGAGACGGCCTGCCCCCAGGCCGTCCTAAATAATAGCCGCGACAATTCCGGCGCGAAGGCGCGCCGGCTCAAATCGACTTAATGAACGCCGGCCGTAACGCCGTGGCCGCTGTCCGTTTTCACGGAGGTTGAGCAGCCAGTGAAGGCGCCGAAGAGCACGATCGCAGCAAGACAGGAGAATAGAATGGTTCGCATGATAGTTCCTTTATCTTCTAATTCGGAAGGCAAAGGGAAATTGAGCGTCTAAAAGTCACAAGCGAAACCGCTCCGCCAGTTCGCGGCGGCTCACCTTGCCGCGCTCGTTTACCGGAATCTCCTCCACGAAAAAAATCCGCTTCGGCACCTGCCATCCGCTCAGGCGTCCGCGGCAAAACTCCAGGAGATCGGACTCGCGAATTCCTTCTCCGGCGACGACGCAGGCCGCGACCTCTTCATTTCGCAAAACGGATTCGCGCCCGAAAACAATCGCCGCCCGCACGCCTTCGCACCGCAGTAATTGCGCTTCGACTTCCGCCGGGTTCACCTTTTTGCCGGCGACGTTGATGACATCGGAGAGACGTCCGACGATCCGGAATCCGTCATCGGATTTGCTCAGGAGATCGTCCGGAGTAAAACAGCCGCCGCCCAGTTTTTCGTCGTCCGGCTCGGGAAAATAACCGTCGCCGGCGGCGGCGCTTCGCACCCGGACGCGGCTCGCAGGCGCATCGGGTTCGATTAATTCCATCTCCAGGCCGCGCATCGGCTCTCCCACGAAACCTGTCTCGCGCAACGCCGCTTCCCGATCGTAGCAAATTCCGCCGCACTCGGACGAACCGTAAAAGGAATGGATCGAGCGCGAATATTTCTCCCGGAATTTCCGCGCGACGTCGAGGGGCAATGGTGCGCCCGCCGAAAGGCAGAGCCGCAACTGCGGAAGCGCCGGCACATCCTCCATCTCGCAAAAGGCCTGGTAAAAAACCGGCATGCCGGGAAAGACGGTGGCATTCGTGCGCGCGAGATCGTCGAGCACGGCGCGGGGCATGCGATCGCGGCTCACCACCATCGGCACCCCGCGCGCGAGGAGCGGCGTGAGCAAATTGCTGAAGCCGTAGGAATGCGAAAATGGAATCACGCCGAAGTTCAGGTCGCGCTCCGTGATTCCCATCGTGTCACAGATTTGGAGGCAATCGGCGAGAAGCTGGCCGGCGCGAAACCGGATGGCGCGCGGTGCGGCTGTCGTGCCGGAGGTGAGTTTGAGCAGCGAGGGCGGACGCGAATCCCAATCGATGGGCTCGTGCGGCAACGGATGAAGGGTGAATTCGTTTGTTGTAGCTGCCGCCGTCTCGGCGGCAGAATGGGTGGCACTGCCGCCAGTGACGGCGGCAGCTACAAGAGCGGCGGCGTGGCAAATCTCGAGGGCAACATCCCGTTCGCGCTCGCCCATGGTCCGTTCCAGCGGCAGCGCGACCAGATTTTTCCGTAAACAGGCCAGGAGCAACGCGGGCCACGCCGCATGATTGCCGGCCTGGATCGCGATCACCTCGCCCGCGCGAAAATCCCTCAATATTCCAGCCACGAAACCGCGGGCCTCGGCTTCGATTCCGGCAAACGAGCGGAGCACTTTCCCGCTGGGATCGAGGACGGCGGCGTCCTGAGTCCGGGCGCGGAGGATCTTCTCCCAGGCCTGGAGCAGGGCGTCGGGGCCGGCGGATTTCATCCCTTGCGCGTGTGCATGACCGCGCCTAAGTTCGCCGTTCGTTTCCAAACATGAAAGCGGACATTCATCCAGAATATTTCGAGACCGATATCTCCTGCGCGTGCGGTGCTGTCTACCACACCCGCTCGACCAAGCAGGACATTAAAATCGGCATTTGCGCTGCCTGCCATCCGTTTTTCACCGGCGAACAAAAGTTCGTCGATACCGCGGGCCGCGTTGAGAAATACGCGCGCCGTTACGGCGGCACCAAAGCCACCCGCGCCGGCGCAGCCAGAAAAGCTTAGCTGATTGTTTGTAGCCGGGATCGTCGATCCCGGTCTGTCCGCGATCACCGATCGCGGCTACAAATTTATGGACTTCAATTCCTTGATTGAGCGCAAGCGGGAACGTTTCGATCAGCTCGAACGCGAGATCGCAGACCCCGCTCTTTTCGAGAATCGCAAGCGCGCCAGCGAAATCATGCGGGAGCATTCCAGCGTGAAGCAACTCCTCGCGCGCTGGACCGAACTGGAAACCGCGCGCCAGCAACTCGATGACAACCGCGAGCTCGAGGCTTCCGGCGACGTTGAAATTGCCGCGATGGCGCATGACGAGATTCCGGATTTGGAAAAGCGAGTCCACGAGCTCGAGCGCGATTTCCAGATCGCGCTGTTGCCTCCGGACGAAAATGAAAACCGCGATGCGATCGTGGAAATTCGAGCCGGCACCGGCGGAAGCGAAGCGGCGATCTTCGCGGCCGATCTTTACCGGATGTACAACCGCTATGCGGAAGCGGCCGGACTGAAAATCGAAGACCTCGAATCGAGTCCATCGGAGTTGGGGGGATTGAAGGAATCGATTTTCAAAGTCTCAGGTGAAAATGTTTTCAAGACGCTGCGGTTCGAGAGCGGAGTGCATCGAGTCCAGCGCGTTCCGGCGACCGAAGCGCAAGGCCGCATCCATACCTCCACCGCGACCGTCGCCGTGCTGCCCGAAGCGGAAGAGATCGATCTGGAATTGAAGCCGGAAGATTTACGAATCGAAGTTTGCCGGTCGGGCGGCCCCGGCGGCCAGGGCGTGAACACAACCGATTCCGCGGTCCAGATCATGCACATTCCCACGGGGCGGATTGTGCGTTGCCAAGACGGGCGCAGTCAGCAAAAGAACAAGGAGAAAGCGCTTAAGATCATGCGGGCGCGGTTGCTCGAAGAAAAGCAGCGCGAAGAAGAAGCGAAGTATTCCGCGCACCGCAAAAACCAGATCGGTTCCGGCGGGCGTGAAGAAAAAATTCGCACCTACAATTACGCGCAGAACCGGGTGACCGATCACCGCATCGGCCTGACCCTTTACAATCTCGACCGTTTCATGGAAGGCGACCTCGCCGAAATGATCAGCGCGCTCCAGGCGGGGGATTTGCAGGAGCGGCTGGCGGAATCATCGCTCACGGCCTGAGGTAGAGTCGCGGGTTGACCTATCGAGTAGGATGCCGGGCATGCCCCCGCTCCTGAGCGATTATTTGCTGCTTCTCTGGGTCGTCGTTTCTGTTTTGGCGACTGGCGTCGCGCTTTGTTCTCGATTCACCCCGCTTAAGGGAATGGAGCTGATCGGTTATGGAACCGGCGCCGGCGTCCTGATTCACGGGCTCCTCGGGTTGCTCATCGGGCTCGGCTGGCATTTGCGACATTTCTTTGCGGTCCTCGCGGTACTCGGCGCGGCGCTCGCGGTGAATTACTTGATTCGCCGGCGCATTTGGCGCGAGCTGGCCGAAAGCCTCAATCGGTCTATGCGACTCGCGCTCGGGCTCTGGCTTTTCTTGTTGGTCCTTTGCCCCGCTCTGGTGCGCGTCGAGGTCCGATGGCCCGCCACTTTGCCGGATGGGACATACATTTTCAAAAAGCACGGCTTGAACGTGAAGGTCCAGTACCTGACCACCCTGCCGGCCGATA
>QHBM01000027.1 GCA_003244145.1 Chthoniobacterales bacterium | reverse complement strand
TCGCGCATCGCCTCGTTGATCGCTTCCTTGAGCGTGGCCTGGCCCGCGGTCACGGCGACCACCTTCGCGCCGAGGAAACGCATCCGGGCGACGTTGAGGGCCTGTCGTTCCATATCGACTGCGCCCATATAGATAACGCATTCGCACCCGAAGCGGGCCGCGACAGTAGCGGTGGCGACGCCATGCTGGCCGGCGCCGGTCTCGGCAATGATGCGCGTCTTGCCCATGCGCCGCGCGAGAAGAATTTGGCCGAGGGCGTTGTTGATCTTGTGCGCGCCGGTATGGAGAAGATCCTCGCGTTTTAAATAGATCTTCGCGCCGCCGAGATTTTCGCTGAGGCGTTCGGCAAGATAAAGCGGCGTGGGGCGCCCCGCGAAATTGCGCAGCAATTCATCCAGCTCGCTTTGAAACGCCGGATCAGTTTTGGCGCGCTCGTATTCTGCCGTCAGATCGTCGAGCGCGGACATGAGCGTCTCGGGCACGAACATTCCGCCGTAGGGGCCGAAGTGGCCGCGGGCGTCGGGAACCTGTTGGAGGACGGGCATGTGAGAACGTCCAACGTCCAACGTTCAACGTCCAACGTCGAATTAGGAAGAGGCGCGCGGAGTCGTCGGGAAAATCGCGGCGAGGGCGCGGCGATGCGGGGAGGGAAGTGGAACGCCCTCAAGTTCGCGGAGGAAGAACCAACGCTGGTTCGAACTGGCTTTTTCGCCTGCATCGTCGCGCAAGTAAACGGCGAGGGTTATGCGGTGATGGGTAAATGGGAACTCGGAAAGATGCAGGGGTTTGTGCGGCGGCGGCGGCGCACAGCGCGGCAACATCCACATTCCACGCCATCGGTCCTGCGACTGTTCGAGTAGGACGCGATTGCCGCGGCGCGTGAAGCTATGATGTTCCGTGCAGAATTTCGTGTCGCGCCGCGCTTTCTTCAGAGGAAGCATGAGAGGATCGGCGGCACGGCAGAAATGTTTGACGGGGCAGATCGCGCATTTCGGCCGGACGCCGCAGACCAACGCGCCCAAGTCCATCAAGGCTGAATTGTAGGTTGAGGCGGCATGCTTCGGGACAAGTTCGGCTGCGACATCCCACAAGGCGGCACGGCCGCTGGCGGTATCGATCGGGATTTGTAGATCGAGCAACCTGGCCAGGAGCCGCCCGATGTTTGCCTCCACGATCGGCAGGGATCGGTTGAAGGCGAAGGTGGCGATGGCGTTGGCGGTGTAACGGCCGACTCCCGGAAGATCTCGAATCGCATCGAGGTCGCGGGGAAAATTTCCGCCGTGCTTTTCCCGTACGGCGATCGCGGCAGCGCGGAGGTTGCGGGCACGCGCATAATAGCCGAGCCCTTGCCAGGCATGGAGAACCTGTTGTTCGGAAGCGGCGGCGAGAGCGGCGAAACCGGGGAAGCGCCGCATCCACTCATTATAATAAGGGATAACGGCGGAGACCTGGGTCTGCTGGAGCATGAACTCGGAGACGAGGATCGCGTAGGAGTCGGTGGTACGGCGCCAGGGGAGATCGCGGCTGTTTTTCCTGTACCAGGAGAGAAGGGATCGCCGGAACGGAATGACGGGCGGAGCAGGGTTCACGTTGATTGGGGAAACGTCTAACGCTTAACGCCTAACGTCTAACACCTAATTTGAGAGTCTTAATTGGACGTTAGGCGTTAGGCGTTAGACGTTAGGCGTTCTTCACCCGCGAAGGATGAATTCCTATACTCACCCGCTCACGACGGACCAGGCGACGAAGCTTCGCGGCTTGCTGAAGGATATTGGTTTCGAGTTCGCGCCCAAGCCGTACACCATTTTTTTCGCGCAAAAGAACAAGCTCAGCGTCGCGGTTTACGAAAAGGGACCGAAAATTCTCCTGCAGGGAAAGGGAATCGAGGAGTTCATCCAATTTGAGCTGGAGCCGAAAATCCTCGAGCAGGCGAAGCTCGGCTACGAGGAAGTGCATTCGCCGGAAATGTTCGAGCCGCACTTCGGCATCGATGAAAGCGGAAAGGGCGATTTCTTTGGGCCGCTCGTCATCGCCGGCGTTTACGTGGATGGAACGATCGCGCGAAAGTTTCTCGATGTCGGCATCCAGGACAGCAAACGCATCGGATCGGATGCGCGGATCCGTGCCCTGGCGAAAATCATTCGCACCACGCCGGGGGCCATCGGCGATACCGTCGCGATTGGGCCGGAGCGCTACAACGATCTTTACGAAAAATTCGGCAACCTGAACAGCCTGCTGGGCTGGGGCCACGCGCGAGTGATTGAGAATTTGCTCGCGAAAAAGCCGGACTGCCCGCGCGCCTTGTCCGACAAATTCGCGGATGCCAAGGTCATCGAGCGAGCGCTCCTGCAACATGGAACGGCAATCCGCCTGGAGCAGCGAACGAAGGCGGAATCCGATCTCGCCGTGGCGGCGGCTTCCATCCTGGCGCGGGAGGCGTTCATCGACTGGCTCGAGCGCAAGGGAAAAGCGCTCGGGACGAAGCTTGGCCGCGGAGTTTCGGCTCAGGTGAAGGAGGCGGCGAAAAAGATCGTGGAGAGTGGGGGCCCGGAAATGTTGCGCACTGTTGCGAAGGTCCATTTTCGCACGGCCCACGAGATCGCTCCCGGCAGTTACGCCGCCCCGCCGCCCCGGCGTGAATGGCGCAAGTAACAGGGAGCTAAAGCTCCCCCGGAAGTAGGCAAGAATCCTGCTATCTAGTTTTCACCTTTCAACGCGCAATTGTGGAAACGAGGCTCCTTATATTGAATGCCGATCCGGTCTTTCAGGACCGCGCCCTGGGTATTTTCGACGAAATCGATGAAATCGAGACCCGGGTCGTCCGCACTCTGCCTGAAGCCGTCTCGGTTTTGCTGGCCGAGAATTTTGACGGATTCGTGGTTGAAGGCGAGGCCCCCATTGCCATGGAACAGGCGACCAATGCTCGCCAGCATTTTCCTTCGCTGAGGATCGTTTGTCTCGCTCCGAGAACGAACGAGATCGGGTTCGCTACCGCGGCGCAGCAACAGAACATCACGAAAATCTTCAGCGACGGCAGCGCGCGGAGGCTGCGCAAGCAATTGCACTCCTTTGTCCGATCGCTCGCCCAAGGCGGCACGCCGGCCGAAGGCATCGATCCGTGCCATTCGCTGATCGGCAACCTCAATCAATTTTCCGCCGCCGAGATCCTTCAGATGAGCTGTCTGGGTCAACGCAGCGGCCGGTTCACGTTCAAGTCGGGCCGGGGCAACAGCGAAATTTATCTAGCGCATGGATCGGTCCGGCATGCGGTCTTTGGTTCGCTCGAAGGAGAATCGGCGGTCGCGGAAATTTTTCGCTGGCGGCAGGGGCGTTTTTATTTTGAAGAGGGAATCATCAGCCAGGTGCAGACGGTGGATCGTCCCTGGGCGCATCTGTTGATCGACAATCTCCAAAAGCTGGACGAGACCCTGGAACTTTCCGCGACGGGGCCCCTATGAGAGACAAGACGATCGAAACCCAACTCCGGCTCCTGACTTTGCAGCTCGATAACTGGAAAAAGCTGCACGACTTGATCACCTACGGTCTCGACAAGGCGCGTCCCATTATCTCCGCGGAACAGGAACGGCAGTTCACGGAAATCCGGGCCAACCTCCTGCAGGAGAGCGAACACGTTTTCGGCGCGTTGGGGATTCTGGCCGAACTTTCCGGACGTGCCATGAACGTCCTCCAGCGCTGCGTTTCCGTGCGCGGGGTTCGCGAATTGACCAACGAGGAAATCCGGCGCCTGGAATCGGAATGGAACGGCGTTTTCACCAAGCTCGGGGTCGTACAGGGGCAGCTAAAGTCCCGGCGCAAATCTCTGGCGGATCAAAACCCGGTGACCTATTTCGTTGGTCGGTTCCTCAACCGTCCCGCCACCGCCTAGACAGCCGTCCGGCGCGGCGCGTGTGGTATTTGGAGGGTGCGGCCTCGCCCTCGACCTACGTCATTTGCAAATTTTGTTGGATTTGTTCCACCTATCTTGGCGCTGGGGCACGATTACTTTGTGATATGCCAAAGCTCACCAAGAGAGACATCGTAGTGGCCATCAGCAATCAGACCGGGATGGTACAGCATGACGTTTTTGAAGTCGTGCAGCGCACGCTCGACCACATTACTAATAGTCTGGCGAGTAATGTCGCGGTCGAATTGCGGAATTTCGGAGTGTTTCAGCCACGCTTGACCAAACCGCGGGTGGGACGCAACCCGAACGAACCGGGCAGCAGTTTCGTGATTCCCTCGCGCGCCACCGTGAAATTCAAAGCCGGCAAAATCATGCGCCAGCGCGTGGAAAAACTTTCGCGCGAATTGAAGGAGGCCTCCGAGAAAAAGGAAGCCGCCGAGCGTGATGCGGCCGCGGGCGCTGCGCAATAAGCAGAGGCCCGAACCCATCCGATCAGCGCACCGGCGTGGCGTCGCGCCTATGATCGGGCTGCTGGTTCCGCCTCCAGCAGAAGACTCTGGATGGATTCCTCGAGCCGCTCGAAATTGATCGGCTTCGTCAGATGCTCGGAGAAACCAGCGGCGCGCGCGCGGCTGACGTCGTTCTCCATGCCGAATCCGCTCAGCGCGATGCCGCGCAACCCTTTCGTCGTGCTCAGCTCCTGCATCAATTCGTAGCCCGAACGATCCGGCAGGCCGATGTCGCTAATGACGAGATCGAATTCTTCGTGCTGCGTTTTTTCCACGGCCTGGTCAGCGGTGTGGGCCACGGTCACGCGATATCCTCGACGCTCCAACATCATCCGCATGCCGGTGCAGGTGTCCAAATGATCGTCCACCACCAGCACCCGCGGACCGGGGCCTTTCGCCTGTTCCTCTGCGCCATCTTTTTGCCCTTTGGGCGCCTTCTTACCGCCATCGGCGGGAGCTGTGGCTGGTGTAGCGACCGCGGATAACGCAACGATGAAAGTTGCTCCGCGATCCTTCCCGCGGCTCTCGGCTTTGATCGTCCCGCCGTGTGCGCCCACCATCGCTTTGGAAATGGCGAGTCCCAGTCCGAGCCCCCCGTAGCGGCGAGTGATTGAGCTTTGTCCCTGCTCGAACGCGTTGAAGATCCGCTCCATTTGGTCGGCTTCAATGCCAATGCCGGTGTCCGTCGTCCGAATCTCAATTTTGTCCGGCGAAGGATTGAGCGTTTCGATGACGATGCGGCCTTTAGCCGGCGTAAACTTCACGCTGTTCTTGATCAGGTTCCAAAAGAGCTGCTGCAGGCGGGCGGGGTCGCCTTCGACGTAGGCGCGTTCGGCGCGCAGGCGAAATTCGATTTTGAGATCCTTCGCGGCAATGTCTTCGCGGCAGATTTCATAAGAGCGCTGCAGGATTTCGTGCACGCTCGCGATCTCCAAACTGAGCTGGAGCTTGCCTTTGGAAATGCGCGTCACGTCGAGCAGATCGTCGATCAGGCGAGCTTCCAGTTCGACGTTGCGGCGGATGACTTCGAGGGCGCGACGGACTTCGGGCGAATCGGGAGCGTTGGCCTCCAGCTCACCGACCATCGCGATGACCGGCGAAAGCGGGTTACGCAATTCGTGCGAGAGTAACGCGAGAAACTGGTCCTTGGCGGCGTTCGCGCCGATCAACTCCTGGCGCAGAGTCACGTCGCGCGTCTTGTCTTCCACGAGATAAAGCACGCCCTGGATGGTTTGCTCGGACCCCTGAAGCCGAAGAAGGTTCACGTTTACAAATCGCGTCATGCCCTCCCGATCGGTGAAGGGCTGCTCGACGAGTTGAAACGGGGCGCCGAACGCGAGCACTCGCTCGATCGCGTCACCGGGCGCGATTTTCACTTCTTCGTAACCGGATTCGTAAATGTCTTTCGTGTCGGGCAGTTGGCCAAAACGCTTGGCCATGTCGCTGAAGGCTTGATTGGCCTGAAGAAAATGGCGCGACTCCGGATCGACCAACGCGATGCCGCTCGGCATGTTGGCCAGGATTTTCTCATTGAAAATAACCTCGCGCTCGATCCGCCGCGATGCTTCCGCCTGCCGCCGGGCGACTTTCCCGGCGAACCAGGCGGCGATTGCGGTCACGACAATGAGCCAGACCGCGGGAATGGTGATCTGGTTCAAAAGATCCCGCACCGGTTTGTAGGCGGCCGCCTTCGGTTGGTCGACGATGGTCATCCAACCCGTGGACTCGACGATGGTGAAAGAGTAGACCTTCTCGTCCCGTTCGAGATGGCCCGTCCTTGTCTTGCGGATTTCATCGAGCAAGCTGGCGGGCTGCGGTGAATCGGTGCCGGTATTCGGCGCAAAGTTTTTTGTGAAAAGGGCGTGGCCGGTTTGATCGACCACCTGACAGCTGGCCTGGTCTGCGAGGTCGATCGAAGACAATCGCCGTCCTATCCGTTCCACCAGGACAGAGACGCCGAGGTATCCCACAATCGCTCCTTCCGTCGTGCGGACGGCCCCGACCATGTCCGTGGTCATTCGACTATCCGGCAAGCGCGGGTGAACTGCTGAGACATAAACGTCGGGCGAACCCATCGCGCCTTCGCGCCAAAGGGCTGGCGAAAAATCTTGCGCGATATCGGCGGGGATTTCAGGCAACGAAGCAATGAGTCGTCCGTCCGGGCCGGCGATGAACATTCCGTCAACCCGCGGATGCGAATAGAAGGTCTGCGCCAGCCATTGCTTGGCTGCGAGCTCGGGATTGGGAGTCGACAGCATTTTGGCTACGTCGGGCTGGGTTTGGTAATATTCGATTACGCTTCCCGTTCGGCTCAGATCGTCGCCCACCAGATGCGCGATCAATTGCACGAAAGTCTGCCGGTCGTGCAGGATCTTCGATTCGAGTGTGTTGGTCAGGATGGTATAGGAAACCACCAGCATCAGGATCGAGGGGAACCAGCCCGCGAGCAGGATCGCGATGACGATGTTGTAGCGCTGGAGCCGGTCGCGATCGCGCCGCTTCAGATGGGACAGAAATGGAATCGCCGTGAGCCAGGACATCGCGCAGGAAAAACTCGGCTCTCTCTACCGTTGCGGCAAGGCCCGAAATATTTTCGCTCTCAACCTGCGCTACTCGGCGGCGGCGATGGCCTGGTTCAATTCCCGCGCCTGCGCGTGCAGCGCCTTCACCTCGGCGAGACTCATTTTATCGGGCGGTGCGTGATTCAAAAGTGCGCGGATCGCGTCCACATCCGCGCGGATTTTCTCAAACAGAGGCGTGTGCACGACGGCCGGCGGAAGGGTCTTGGTTTCTTCGGCGAAATAATTGATCAGGTCCCGTTGCCAAAGGACCGCGGCGCGCTCCGGCGTGTATTTGGTTTCCACCGCTTCGGAGGCGATTTCGAGACCGCGAAGCCAGCCGCCCAGGCTGATGAGGTGCGCCATTTTCTGATCGCGCAACGCGCCCATGGCCTGCTCGACATCCTGTTGCGTCGAGATCAGTTCGCGCCGCACGGCGAGCCAGTCGCCCTTCTTCCCGAGCTCAGTCAGGCTGGCGCTGTGCCGCATGACTCGATCGCCCACCCCCAGGCTCCGCGCCTGGCGGAGCAAAACGCGGCCCAGGTCTTCCACCAGATTTTTCTTCTGGCATTCCACGATGAGGAACCCGTCGGCGATCAGACCCCCGAAGACCATTCCCATTTGCTCGCGGCCGGAGTGCGTGGCCTGCGGAAATTCACGTTTGAGTTGCTCGAAGGGAAGGGGCTGGAGGTCGTCGAGCTGTTGAAAAATATCGGCGACAGAGGGCGCGGTGTAAGGATTAACTCCGAGCTCTTCCTTCTGATAGTCCGCTGCCGTCTCGGGTTGTTCCTGGGCGGAGAGGGAGGCGGGCCCGGCCAAGGGCAGCAGCACCGCCGCCGCTATTACAATAAGAGTACGGCGGAAGAGACAGTTCATTCTCCTTTGAATCGGGGCATCCCTCACGGCTGCTTGCATTTTGAGGGAATGCCGCGGCGTCCGAGCTAAAATTATGTTTTGTTTTTGCCCTTCGTCTTCAGGCGAGTAGTGTCCGCTTTGAACGGGCAAACCCCCCATTTTTGATTTGACGGACGCGGTGGAAGCGGCATCATGTCGCCCTGCCGCCTTTCAATGGCGGCAGTTTCTCTAACCCGCTATGCAAGGAAGTGTTGCCTCTATCATTTGGACGATCTGTTACACCAGTGTGCTGGTGGGCCTTTCCGCATACGGGATTCACCGGTATGTGATCATTTATCTTTTCCTGAAGAATCGGAAACGCTCCACGGTCCCGGCCGGCCATTTCGACAAATTGCCGAAGGTGACCGTGCAGTTGCCGATCTTCAATGAGGTCTACGTGGTCGAGCGCCTGCTTAAATCGGTCAGCGAAATCGATTATCCGAAGGATCTTCTCCAAATCCAGGTCCTGGATGATTCCACCGACGATACCCGCGAACTGACGGCTTCCTGTGTGGAGGAATTGCAAGGGCGCGGATTCAATGTCGAGCTGATCCATCGCACCGACCGCACCGGCTTCAAAGCTGGCGCGCTCGAGACCGGTCTCGCTTCCGCGGAGAGCGATTTCGTTTGTATTCTCGACGCCGATTTCGTCCCGCAACCCGACCTCCTGCTCAAGACCATCCATTTCTTTACCGACCCCAAGGTCGGTATGATCCAGACGCGCTGGGGCCATTTGAATCGTGGTTACTCTCTGCTCACCCGCGTCCAGGCGATGTTCCTCGACGGCCATCTTCTCCTCGAACAAACCGCCCGAAGCCGGAGCGGCCGTTTCTTTAATTTCAATGGAACCGCAGGCCTGTGGCGTCGGTCCTGCATCGATGAAGCCGGCGGCTGGCAACACGATACTTTGACGGAAGATCTCGACTTGAGTTATCGCGCGCAGCTCGCGGGCTGGAAATTCATTTTCCTTCCGGACGTGATCACGCCGGCCGAGTTACCCGTGGACATGAACGGCTTCAAGTCGCAGCAACATCGCTGGACGAAAGGCTCGGTCCAAACCTGCAAGAAATTACTCCCCACGATCTGGCGCAGTGATCTCCCGCTCACCATCAAGTTTGAAGCGACGGCGCACTTAACCTCAAACTTCGCATACCTTTTGCTAGCTTGTTTATGCGTGCTTCTCCATCCCTCAACCGGGGGGCCGCCCATAGGCTGGCTGCGGACGATGCTCCTCGACGTTCCGATCTTTATGACCGCGTCGGTTTCCGTCGCCGTCTTTTATATTTGCGCCCAGCGCGAGCTTCATCCGCGCACCTGGATGAAGGAAATCCTGCTTCTACCCGCTCTGCTCGCGCTCGGCGTCGGTCTTTCGCTCAACAACGCGCGCGCAGTTCTCGAAGCCGTCTTCAATCACAAATCGGATTTTGCCCGCACGCCGAAATACGGGATCGAGCGCAAATCGCAGACCTGGCGCAGTTGCAAATACATGCCGCTCAAATCGCTCCTGCCGATCGCGGAAATGGCCTTCGCCCTTTATTTCACTTACTTCGTCTGGTTCGCCATTCAGCATCGCCAGTTCATCTCAGTGCCGTTCCTCGCCATGTTCCAAGTTGGGTTCCTCTACGTTTCGCTTTCCTCTCTCGGCCAATGGTTTCCCCGGATCAGCGTCGGCAGCCAGCGCCCCGCTGAGATCACACTTCCCGCGTGACAAAAGTTTCTTTTGCGCTAAGAACGCCATGATGTTTCGCCTTTCGCTGGTCATCGCGGCGCTGCTCTCGCTCGTTCCAGCCCTCCGCGCCGAAGGCCCGAGCCGGGTCATCATTAGCGTGAAGGAGCAGAAACTCTTACTCATGGAAAACGGCGCAAAGCTCGCCACCTATCCCGTTTCCACTTCCAAATTCGGTTTGGGCGACAGTTGGGGACGAATGACGACGCCGCTCGGCTTCCTCCAGGTCGCAGAAAAAATTGGCGATCACGCTCCAGTGGGCGCCGTCTTTCGCAACCGCCGCTTTACCGGGGAAATTATCAAGCCGAACGCTCCCGGCCGCGATCCCGTCATTACCCGGATCATTTGGTTGCGCGGCCTCCAGGCTTCCAACGAACACGCCTTTAGCCGCTGCATTTACATTCATGGCACCCCCGAAGAAAAGACGATTGGCCGCCCGGCCAGTTACGGATGCATTCGCATGAAGTCGAGCGATGTCGCCGCGCTTTACGCTCAACTGCCGTTAGGTACGATCGTGGAAATCGTTTCAGATAAACTTCCCAAGCTTCCCAAGGCAGCTCCCGGCACCATCTTCACCGCGGAGAATCCGAAGCCGGCTGAGGAAAAAGCGGAAGAGCCAAAACCGGACGAGCCAAAAGCAGAAGAACCAAAAGTTCCCGAGAAGAAGGCGCCCGTGCGCGCGCGTAAGAGCGTGAACACCGACGAGCAGCCTCACTTCGGCCGCAGCGCGTAGCTGGCGCCTTGACACAGTTGCGGGCTGACGCGAGCCTCCCGCTCACAAAATTTCCGTTTCAAAATGGCTAACACAAAATCCGCCGCCAAACGCGCCCGTCAGACCACCATCCGCTCTCTCCGCAATCGCAGCGTCCTGACGCGTCTGCGCAAAATGCAGAAAGGCGCCGGAGCAAAACCGGAAGCGAAGGATGTGCACGCCATGATTTCGGCCATCGACAAAGCGGCCAAGCGCGGAATCATTCACAAGAATGCCGCGAAGCGCCGCAAAGCGCGTCTGAACAAATCGCTGGTGGCCGCTCCGAGCAATCCAGCGGCGTAATCCAAAGCAAGCTGGAAGCTTGCGCTACCCTTCAGGAAGGATAAAATTCATGCCGATGATTCCCGCTCTTCTTCTCATTCTCGCTGCGGTCGGCTATCGGATCGTGACCGGGCTCGCCATTATTTCCGGTTCGACCTGGCTCTCGAACTTCGCGCCGCTCGCCGCGATTGCGCTCTGCGCGGCCGCTTACTTCCCGGCGAAATACAAATTCACTGTCCCGATGATCGCACTCCTGGTTTCGGACATCGTGCTGAACAGTCATTACGGCTTTTCGCTCTTCAGTCCCTTCATTGCCTCGCATTATCTCGGCTTCGCCTTGGTCGG
>QHBM01000009.1 GCA_003244145.1 Chthoniobacterales bacterium | reverse complement strand
TATTTCAGCGATTGGGCGGTGAAAGCGCAGCAGTTGAAGGATGAATTGCTCTTTCTCGTCGATGAAGACACCGCGGCCTTCAACAAAGTGATGGACGCATTCGCGCTTCCGAAGGAATCGGCGGACGAAAAGGCGGCCCGCTCAGCCGCCATTCAATTGGCGAACAAATATGCCGCCGAGATTCCGCTGCGGGTGATGGAGACCGCGTCGAAAGCCTACGAGATTCTCGCGGCCATGGCCGAGCAGGGAAATCCCGCGTCGATTTCTGATGTGGGTGTTGGCCTGCTGGCGGTGCGCGCCTGTGTCGAGGGAGCAGGGATGAATGTCCGGATTAACTTGGCCGGCCTGAAAGATGAGAAGGTGAAAGGGCCCCTTCAGGAAAAAGTCCAGAAGAGCCGCGCTGAATCCGAGTCCGAGTTCGAGAAGATTCATCAGATGGTGGAAAGCAAACTGGGTTGAAAACGCTCGCGGTTCTCCACGCTTCGCAACTCGTCACGCTCGCCGGCCCGGCCCGGCCGCGGACCGGCGTGGAGCTGAGCGAGCTATCGATCATTCCGGATGGCGCGATGCTGGTGCGTGACGGTGTCATCGTCGTCAAGGGGGTGTCCGACGTCATCAAAAGGGAAATGCCCGGCGACGCCGAAGTCGTCGACGCGACGGGTCGCGTAATTCTGCCCGGCTTCGTCGATGCGCATACGCATCCTGTCTTCGCCGGGAATCGGGTGGATGAATTTGAGCTGCGCGCAAAGGGCGCGACCTACGAAGAAATCGCCGCGAGCGGCGGTGGGATTCGCTCGACTGTACGCCGGACGGGGGCTGCTTCGGAGGATGAGCTTCTCGCGCAGGCGATGAAACATGCGCGTTGGTTTCTCGAGGGCGGAACCACCACGGTCGAAGCAAAGTCCGGCTATGGCTTGACGGTGGAAGATGAGTTGAAAATTTTGCGTGTGATTCGCCGGCTGAATGCGGAAACGTCGCTCGAATTTGTGCCGACGTTCCTCGGAGCTCACGCCATCCCTGATGAGTTTCGCAATGCGCCCGGGCAGTATGTCGCGCTCGTCATTCACAAAATGTTGCCGAGCGTAGTGGAAGAGCAACTGGCCGAAAGCTGCGACATTTTTTGCGAGCGCGGCTATTTCGACATCGCGGATTCCGAAAAGATTTTGCGGGCGGCGCAGGAGTCCGGTCTGCGGCTGCGGATGCATGTCGATCAATTGACGAACTCGGGTGGAGCGTTCCTGGCGGCGCGGCTGCGCGCGGCCACGGCGGATCATCTCGAGCAAGCAAACGCCGCCGAGATTGCCGCGCTCGCTGAGGCGGGAGTTCAGCCGGTGCTGTTGCCAGGATCAGTCTATGCGCTCGGCAAGAGCCGATATCCGCGCGCTCGCGAGATGATCGAAGCGGGACTCGCAGTCGTTATCGCCACGGACTTCAATCCCGGATCGTCGCCTACGCCATCGATGCAAATGGTGATGTCGCTCGCGGCGACCCAGATGAAGATGACGCCCGCGGAATGCGTGAGCGCGGCGACCATTAACGCCGCCTACAGCTTGAATCGCGGTGATAAGATTGGCTCGTTAGAGGCGGGTAAGCTTGGCAACTTCACGCTCTTCCATTGCGCGGATTACCGCGAGATCGCTTATTGGTTTGGGGCTCCACAGACCCATTCGGTCTACATTCGCGGTGAGCGCGCCTATTGCGCATAGCGCAGCCCACCCGTAACGTCGCTGGCCAATGAAAGTGGAAGTGGAAAATCAGCCGCAAGGTCTCTCGACGCTGCGAATCGAATTGCCGCCGGAAGAAGTGCGGAAGGAATGGGACGCGATCGCCAGTAACTATTCGCGTTACGCGCGAATTCCCGGCTACCGGCCGGGGAAGGCCCCGCGCCAGGTCATCGAGAAAAAATTTCGTAAGGAAATCCAGGACGAACTGACCAAGGCGCTCGTCTCAAAAAGCTACCGCGAGGCGATCGCGGAAAAGCAGCTCCGGGTCGTCTCCCTGACCGATGTCGGCGATGTCGAATTTGGCGAGGACCGCTCGATGCGCTTTCGCGCGACTGTTGTTACCGCTCCGGAATTCGAGCTGCCCGATTACAAAAATATTCCGGTGCAGTTACCGGCCACGAAGGTGACCGAGGCGGAAGTCGGAACTGCGCTCGAACGTTTGCGCGATCAGGCCGCGGATTTCATCGACGTGACTGAGCGTGCGCTGGCCATGGGGGATTTTTCTGTGATCGATTTCACCGGCGCCATCGACGGCGTGCCGATCGCCGAGATCGTGCCCGAAGCGAGCAAGAATGTGCACGGCGGGAAAAAATTCTGGCTGCATCTCGCGCCGGAGAATTTCCTGCCGCAATTTTGCGAGCAGGTCGTGGGAATGAAGCCGGGCGAGACTCGGAGCGTGCAGGTCTTGTTTCCGGCGGATTTCCCAGTCACGGAACTGGCGGAGAAGAAGGCGGATTACGCGGTCACGTTGAACAAAATCAAGGAGAAGGTCCTGCCTGCGGTGGATGACGCGTTTGCGGCGAAGCTCTTGCCGGACAAGACGCTGGCCGACTTGCGCCACACCATTGAACACAATCTCGAGCACGAGAAAGAGCATGAAGTCGAACGCGCGAAGGAGCAGCAGGTGGTGAAGTTCCTGCACGAGCGCATCAGCTTCGATCTGCCGCCGCCCCTTTTGCAGAACGAAACCCGGCGGGCGCTGAATGAATTAGTACACCGGAACCGAGAGCGCGGGATTCCGGACGAAATGCTGAAAGGCAAAGAGAAGGAATTGATCGAAGGCGCCGGCTCGCTCGCGGCCCATCGGTTGAAGACGAACTTCATTCTCCATCGCATCGCCGAGCACGAGAAGATCGAGGTCAGCCGGGAAGAACTGGACGACGCCATTCGCCAACAGGCGGCCCATTACAATATTTCGGTCGAGAAAATGAAGAAGGAATTGGAAGAAAACGACCGGTTAAACGGTCTCGCGGAAGAGCTCCTGCTGGGTAAGACCCTTGATTTCCTTAAGTCGAATGTTAGCGTAGAAATGACCGCGGAACCGGCGCCATCGAGTGCGCCGCTGGAATAAAATCATGACTGCCACAAACCAAAATCGCTCGCAATCGGTGCTCATTCCGATGGTGGTCGAGCAGACCGGCCGCGGCGAACGGAGCTACGATATCTATTCGCGGCTGTTAAAAGACCGGATCGTCTTCATCGGAACGCCGATCGACGATCACATCGCGAACCTGGTCATTGCCCAGTTGCTTTTCCTGCAAATGGAAGACGGCAAGAAGGACATCAACATCTACATCAATTCGCCAGGTGGCTCGGTCACGGCCGGCCTCGCGATTTATGACACGATGCAGTTCCTGACTTGCGACGTGACCACCTATTGCCTCGGCATGGCGGCAAGCATGGGCGCGGTCCTGCTTTGCGCCGGGACGAAAGGCAAGCGCTTCGCGTTGCCAAACTCCGACATCATGATCCATCAGGTCTCGGGCGGCGCGCAAGGGCAGGCGAGCGACGTCGAGCGCCAGGTCGAATACATGTTCAAGCTCAAGAAGCGCCTGATTCGAATCATTTCGCAGCACACTGGAAAGCCCGAGGACCAGGTTCGGTTGGATTCGGATCGCGACTACTACATGTCGGCGGCGGAGGCGAAAACATACGGCCTGGTAGATGAAGTCATCAAATCGCGGAAGGAAGCGAAGCTCCTGGATGGGGCCCCGGCAGACGGTTCGACCGCGATCGCGGAAGCCGCATTACCCCGCAAGGTCGAGGAATAAAAGCTGCTGATCTAGCCCCCTGATATGGCCCGCGCTTCCAACCTCACCATGTGCTCCTTCTGCGGCAAGAGCCACGCCGAAGTGCGCAAGCTCATCGCCGGTCCCGGCGTCTATATTTGCGACAGTTGCATCAACGTCTGCAAAAGCATTCTCGACAAGGAGCTCAACGAAGACGCCCGGCGCCAATCTTCGACCATTCGCGTTCCGAAACCGGCCGACATTCGCCATTCCCTCGACCAGTACGTGATCGGCCAGGACATCGCGAAGAAGACGCTCTCTGTTGCCGTCCATAATCATTTCAAGCGCGTTCTCCAAAGCGCGACTCCGACCGATACTTCCGCGGCTTTTCAACCCGATCCGTTTGCCGATGTTGAAATCGAGAAGAGCAATATCCTGCTCATCGGACCGACCGGCTCGGGCAAGACGCTGCTCGCGAAAACGCTGGCAAAGATTCTCGACGTTCCATTTTGCATCGCCGATGCGACCACTCTGACGGAAGCCGGCTACGTCGGCGAAGACGTGGAAAACATTATCCTGCGTTTGCTCCAGAACGCGGACTACGACGTGAAGCGCGCCGAGATCGGGATCGTTTACATCGACGAAATCGACAAGATCGGCCGCAAGACCGACAACGTCAGCATCACGCGCGACGTTTCGGGCGAAGGTGTGCAGCAGGCGCTCCTGAAAATTTTGGAAGGCAGCACCTGCAACGTTCCACCGCAAGGCGGCCGGAAGCATCCGCACCAGGAATATATCCAGGTCAACACGGAGAAGATCCTTTTCATTTGCGGCGGCGCGTTTGTCGGACTCGACAAGATCGTGCAGAAGCGAATCGGTCAGCGGACGATGGGATTCAACAGCCCGACGCTGGAAGTGGAAGCGGCGCTGGCGCGCGAAGCGGTCCGTCATGTGGAGCCGGAAGATTTGCTCAGCTTCGGCATGATCCCGGAATTCATCGGACGCTTGCCGGTGATCAGCGCGCTCGACGCACTGACCGAGGAAGAGATGGTCGCGATCCTGACCGACACGAAGAACGCGATGATCAAGCAGTACACGAAGCTGTTCTCGATGGAAGGGGTCCGGTTGAGTGTAACGAAAGATGCTTTGAAAGCGCTGGCGGCGCAGGCGGTCACGAAAGGCACGGGAGCGCGGGCGCTGCGTTCGATGCTCGAGCGGATCATGCTCGAGATCATGTACGAAGTGCCGAGCCGCGAGGACATCGCGGAGGTCACGATCAACCGCGCCGTTGTCGATGGGAAAAAGCCGCCGCTGATTCGCAAGAAGCAGGACAAGGACGCGGCATAGAAGGCGGGTGTTTCGGGCTTCAAGGAGGGGCGGTTTACAAACCGCCCTTTTTTATTTGGCCGGCGGTTTGTAAACCGCCGCGCCTTTGACGACGTTTCGAACGCGCGATGCGAACCATCCTAATCAACACGGGTACGGAGTTGCTGCTCGGCGATGTGCTGAACACACATCTGCGGTTCCTCGCGCAAGAGATATTCCCGCTAGGCCTGCGAATCGATCGACAGATCACGGTGCCAGATGGGGAGGCAATTCGGGACGCAATCGAAGAATCGCCGAAGGCTGCCGAAATTGTTTTCATAACGGGCGGGCTCGGTCCGACGACGGACGACATCACGCGGGAGATCACGGCTGAATTGCTCGGCCTGAAATTGGAACACGATCCGGCGATCCTGCGCGCGATTCAGGAACGCGCGGCGCGGCGAGGCTTCCGATTGACGGACCGTATCGCGCGGCAGGCAGATGTGCCCGAAGGCGCGACCGTTCTTCCAAACGAAAATGGAAGCGCGCCCGGCCTGTATCTCCCGCTCAATATAAAGGCGCCGCATCTGTTCCTTCTCCCGGGCCCGCCGCGCGAGCTGCATCCGATGTTCCGAAATTCCGTGATGCCCATTCTCCGCACGATCGTTCCGAATAAATCGGTGACACGTCGCCGAACCTATCGCGTTGCCGGCATGGGCGAATCGCTGGTTGAGGAAGCAATCGGCGAGCGCCTGGTAGCGATCCCGGGCATCGAGCTCGGTTATTGCGCGCGGCCGGGGGAAGTCGATCTGCGAATCATCGGCGACGAGTCGGTGCTCGATCAAGCTGACGCCATCATCACGGCCGGTCTCGGGGCCGCGGTTTTTTCTCGCGATGGCGGCAGTCTGGAAGAAGCCGTCGTGAAATTGTTGAGGGAAAAAAAGCAGACGCTGGCGGTCGCGGAATCGTGCACGGGCGGCGCCCTCGCGCACCGGATCACGAATGTGCCCGGCGCCTCCGCGGTTTTTCTGGCGGGATACGTGACCTATTCCAACGAAGCCAAGAACGGCATGCTCGGAATCGATCCGCGGCTCATCTCGGAATACGGCGCGGTGAGCGAGGAGGTCGCGCAAGCGATGGCGGAAAGCGCGCGGACAAAATCGGGCGCGACGTTTGCCTTGGCGACGACAGGAATCGCGGCGCCCGGCGATGGCACCAGCGAAAAACCGGTGGGCACAGTCTTTGTGGCGCTGGCAGATGGCGGCGCGGCGACGTTAGTCAGAAAATTTTACTTCCCCGATGACCGGCCCATTTTCAAGGAACTGACGACGCAAGCCGCGCTGGAAATGTTGCGGCGAGCGATCCCCGCGTAGGAGACCGACCTAGGGGTCGACTCGCACCGGCGTGCCGACCTTTACGTGCGCGTAAAACTGCGCGGCCGCCGGCTCCGGCATGCGAATGCATCCATGCGACGCCGCGTAACCCGGCAGAATCCCGACGTGCATCCCGACACCTTCCCCAGTCAGGCGCATGAACCATTTCATCGAAGCGCCGACGAAATGAGTGCCGCTGGGAGCTGCGTCGATGTGCGCGCTAACGCCG
The DNA here is from genome assembly GCA_003244145.1 of Chthoniobacterales bacterium. GTDB lineage: Bacteria > Verrucomicrobiota > Verrucomicrobiia > Chthoniobacterales > UBA10450 > AV80. The sequence goes on along the minus strand of QHBM01000009.1, from coordinate 32,859 downwards.
CCGCGCACCGTGCGCCCTGACGAATCCTTGTAGTCGCCGTAGAGACTCGAGTGATGGTCCTTGTCCTTTTCCATCACCGAAAAACTGCCCGTCGGAGTGGTATGCCCACGCTTTCCCGACGAGATCGGACTGTCGATCGCGATCTCTTCGCCGGTCATGAGGTAAGCGCGCTGTTTCGTGATGGAAACAATCACGTGCGCGTTATCCGGCGTGAGTCGTTCCAAGACCGGGGCGTTCGTGCTGATCGGCGCCTGGGATTTGTTGATCAGGTCGCTGGCCTTTTTCATCGGCTGGTTCGCGGCCGGTGACGCGGAAGGCGATGGCTTGGGGCGAACCTGGGTCTTGCTCGAGGCCGAGGTGGACGGCGACGCCGCCGGGCGCGCGGGGGTGCGCCGCGGAATTTGGGCCTCCGTGATTTTCAAGCCGGCCAGAAGGACGACGGCGGCGACGAGACTGGAACGAAGAAGAAGGAAATTCACGGTGAGTTAACTGCCGACGTAAGTGTCAATACGCTTGAGCCAGCCCGGAAGCCAGCGCGCTTCGTTCCGTTCCGGCGGCGAATTGCGAACACGATTTTTCAAAACTGTCCTGGCGGATTGGGCGAAGCTTTTCACCGCTTCGCGTCCGCTGGTTTCTTGAGTCATTCCTTGGAGCACCTGGAGCAATCCCCAACCCTGTCCTGCGTAACGCTCCGTGGCAAGGACACCTTCGCCTTTGAAGTTCACATAATCGACCAGCGCGTAGCACCCGCTGGCCGAGCCGGCCACGCGGTCGAAACGTTCTTGCACCTGCGCGCCATTCGAAGCGCCGGTTTCGGCGAGCATTTTTGGAAGCGCCTGTTGCAGCCGGTGGACGAGAAATTCCGCCTGGAGATCGACGGTATGAGCGAGGAACTCGCGCAATTGTTTCATCGGCGCTGTCTGGCTGGCCTGGTTAAATTCCGCCCGCGATTTCCAGGGGCAACCTTCCTTAGCGCGCAAGACTTCCGGAAGCTGGACCGCGCGCCCGGCCGCGAACTCGACGAATTTCGGAAAGCTTTCGTCGAACGGACCGCGCACACCCTTGGGATACCAGATGAAGTGACCGATTCCGAGCGAGGCAAAATTTTCTCCGACATTCCACGAAGTCAGGCCGGCCAAGGTTCCTCCGCACTCGTTTTGCCAGATTCGATTTCCGATGCGGCGGGTCTCGGCCTTGGAAAGATTTATTGCCGCCAGGCCGGGGCAGGCCGCGGCCACCAGAAGAGCCATGGCCAGACTGACTTTTCGCCGCAGCCGCGCCGCCGCGGAGAGGCTTGACGACCGAAGTTTCTTCTCTAGCGTGGCAGTTCTCGCGGCGCCCAAATGCGAAATCACAACCGCGCCCGCCTCCATCCTTCTTATGAAACGTTTCATCATTTGCCTCGCCGCCCTTTCCGTCGCTTCCTTTGGTTTAGCCCAGGATAAAGCACAGCTCAAAGACCAAAAAGACAAGGCAAGCTACTGCATTGGCCACGATATCGGGACGACTTTCAAGAAACAAAATGTCGAGCTGAATCCGGACACGTTGCTTGCCGGATTGAAGGATGCGTTGTCCGGCAAGGAGCCGCTCCTGAACAAGGAGGAGCGGGATAAAGTGGTCGAGGCCTTCCAAAAAGAAATGATCGAGAAGCAGGCCACCGCCAGCAAAGAGGCGGCGACCAAGAACGCTGCCGACGGCGAAAAATTCCTGGCCGAGAACAAAAAGAAAGACGGCGTGAAAACAACGGCGAGCGGGTTGCAATATAAAGTGCTCAAGGAAGGTTCCGGCCCAACGCCAAAAGAGACCGAAACCGTCGTGACCAATTACAAGGGGACCCTGCTCGATGGAACTGAATTCGACAGCTCCTACAAGCGCAACGAACCCGCGAGTTTCCCGGTCAACAAAGTCATCAAAGGCTGGACGGAAGCGCTTCAGTTGATGAAGACCGGCTCCAAGTATCAGCTCTTTATTCCCGCGGCCCTCGCTTACGGCGAGCGCGGCGCCGGCCGCGATATCGGTCCGAATTCGACCCTGATTTTTGAAGTGGAACTTCTGAGCATCAAGGCGCCGGAGGCGCCGACAACGGTGGCCCCGGGCGCCGCTGCTCCCGCGCCCGTGACTACTCCTGCCGCGAAGCCATCGCCCGCTACTTCCGCCGCCGCGACTGTGCCAGCCAAGCCCTCGCCATCAGTGTCAGCGAAGCCGAAGTAAGAATCGGATTCGCGTCGGGGAAATTATCGTCGCTCTTCCACTGGCGCCCAGGCCAGGCGAGGCGCGTCGCCCCACAAATCTTCCAGGCTGTAGAACTCCCGTTTTTCGCGATGAAAAACGTGCACGATCACCTGCATGTAATCGAGCACGATCCATTGGCTCGCCGGAAACCCGTCCACCGAGACGGCGCGTACGCCGTGATCGTCCTTTAGTCGCGCCTCGACTTCGCCCGCGATCGCCTTGAGATGCGGCTCGGACGTGCCCGAGCAAATCACGAAGAAGTCCGTGAAAGTCGAGATTCCCCGGAGGTCGAGAACGATGATGTCCTCCGCCTTTTTGTCCGCCGCGAGGTCCGCGCAGGTTTTGGCTAAATTTTCGGCGGTGATTGCTAAGACTCCCGGTAAAGCTGGCGCTCGAAAATAATTTTTTCGACCGACGGAGGAACGAGATAACGAATGGACTGCCCTCTGGCAACCCTGTTTCTGATATCGGTCGCGGAAATGTCGAGATGCCGCCGGATCACTGGATAGGCGTACTCGCCCGGACGTCCGGTGCGATCGAGCACAATGAATTGCACTAATTTTGCCAGGTCCGCGAACCGATGCCAGGTCTCCAGCCGCGCGACGTTGTCTTCGCCGACCAGATAAAAAAATTGCGCGTCCGGTTCGCGCTGGCGCAGGGTCTCCATCGTGTCGATTGCGTAGGATGGAGGCGGGCGTTCCAATTCCATGGCGTCGGACGCGAAATGCGGCTCGCCCTCGAGCGCTGCCCGAACCATCTCCAATCGAGCTTCTGCTGACGCTGATTCACCCTGAAGCTTATGAGGCGAAGCAGCCGCCGGCACAAAAATGACCACGTCGAGCGCGAGAGTTTCGATCGCTTCGCACGCAAGGATGAGGTGCCCGTGATGGATCGGATCGAACGTGCCGCCGAAGATGCCGATCTTTTTCAAGCCGTCACCTTACCCCGTTGTCATTCCGAGCGCAGCCGGGGAATCTCTCGATTTTTTTCCTTCGCCCAAAGGCAAGATTTCTTGTTTCGCTCCGCGATCTTGAATTTACAGTCAGGCGCAATGAAAGGCGATTCATTAGGTCAATTGATCCTGACCGGCGTTCCGGGCTTCGAGCTGGACTCAGAGACGGCGGCATTATTTCGTAGCGTCCAGCCGGGCGGATACATTCTCTTCGGCCGCAATATTCAAAGCGCAGCCCAATTGCGGAAGTTGATCGACGATCTGCGCGATCTGAGCGAGATCGAGCCGATCATCACCATCGATCAGGAGGGCGGCCGGGTCTCGCGTCTGCGGCTGATTGGGAACGAACCGCCGAACGCGCAACAACTGCGCGATCGCGACGATGTTGCTCTCGTTAGGCGGCACGGCGAAATCACCGGGCAGCTCCTCCGTCTCTTCGGATTCAACCTCGACCTCTGCCCCGTCCTCGACATTTCTTTCGATGACGAGGCGGATAATTCGCTGCGCGGCCGCTGCTACGGGAAAAGCGTGGAGCAGGTTGTCCGGCTCGCGGGTGCGTTCAACGACGCGATGCGCGCGGAGGGAATTCTCAGTTGCGGCAAACATTTCCCGGGATATTCCGCTGCGACCGTGGACGCGCACCATGACTTGCCGAAGATCAATCGTTCGCGCGCGCAATTGGACGGGGAAGAGCTCGCGGTCTTCCGCCAGTTTGTTGGGAGCGTGGACAGCATGATGATTTGCCACGGCTGGTACCCGTCCTTCAATGCGACGAAAACGCCCGCCTCCCTGTCGCGGGAGATCATCACGGATCTTTTGCGCGAAGAATTTCAATTCTCTGGTTTGATCATGACGGATGACCTCGATATGGGCGCGATCCTGAATGAATACGGACTCGAGGAAACCATTCGGCTCGCGATCGCGGCCGGTAATGACTGGGCCATGATTTGCCATCGGGTTGCGTCGATCGCGGAAGTGCATGCGATTCTCGGCAAACTTCCGTCGGCGGAAACACAGCGAGCGCTCGAGAGCGTTGCTCGAACGAAATCGAAACTGGCGCCGCCGGCCGAGTTTTCGGGGACGAAATTCAAGGAGATCGACAGCCAGATCTTGGATTTGCGTGTCGCCGTCCTGGGCGAAGAAGAAGCCGCCAAGCGAAGCCCCGAAGACGGCAAGCGTTCGCCAGTCGAAACCTATTGACGGCATATCGGCCGGAATTATTTGGCTTCGCCTCATGGCTGTGCCGTGCAACTCTGTGCGAACACGCGCCACCCTCTGAACTTTGAAAGCTCTTCTACGTGACCTTCGCTACAGCGCCCGGCTGCTGGCGAAAAGCCCCACTTTCACGATCGCGGTCGTTCTTTCCCTTGCAATCGGTATCGGCGCCAACGCCGCGATTTTCAGTTTGATGAATGGCGTCATGCTCAAGCCCCTGCCATTCAAAGAATCCGAGCGGCTGGTTACATTGTGGGAAAAACCTAAACTTCGTTTCGTGTTTGCCGACACATCCGGGCCGAATTATCGAGACTGGAAAGAGCAAAGCGGCCTCTTTGAAAGTCTATCCGCTTTCACCAACCGGAAAGAAGCGACGCTAAGCGGCAACGGCGATGCAGAGCGCGTCGCCACCAGTCGCGTGACCGGCGATTTTTTTGCGACATTGCGAGTCAGGCCTGCGCTGGGCCGCTGGTTCGTCGATGACGAATTGGCGGCGGACCAACCGAACGTCGCAGTTATCAGCGACGCTTTATGGAAAAGGCACTTCGCGGCTCGGCCGGATGTGATCGGGACGGAGATCACGCTTGATCGGGCAGTTTATCGCATTGTCGGAGTGTCGCCGCCGATCTTTGAGCCGTTAGGGTATCCACCGGTGGAGGTCGTGCTGCCGCTTAATTTGAACACGAAAGAGATGACGATGCGTGAGATGCATCTTCTGAGTGTTATCGGCAGATTGAAATTCGGCGTCACGATTTCGGCGGCTCAAGTTCAGATGGATGTCATCGCAGCCCGCCTCGCCGAGCAGTATCCAAATGTAAATGGCACACCGGAGATCAATGTCATGACACCGCGGGGCCTTGGGGTCGTATGGTACCGGAGTCTGCTCCTGATGTTGCAAGGCGCAGTCCTTTTCGTTTTGCTCATTGCCTGCACGAATGTGGCCAGCCTGCTTCTGGCGCGCTGGACCGGGCGTCAGCAGGAGTTGGCGATCCGCGCCGCTCTGGGCGCGACCCGCTGGAGCATGCTGCGTCTCTCGCTTTGCGAAAGCATTCTCCTCGTTGCGTGTGGCTCCTTGCTCGGCATCTGGCTCGCCGATGTGTTCCGGCGGGCAATCCTGTCCGTCGAACCTGGTATCCCGCGCATGAGTGAGGTGCAGATCGATGCAAATGTCCTGTGCGCGATCATCGGGCTCTCAGCTTGCCTGGCCTTGTTCTTTGCGCTGGTTCCATTGCTCTTCTCGCGCGGAATCGAGATCAACGATTGGCTCCGACAAGGCAGTCGTTCCGGCGGCGCCGGCCCAGGCCGGCAGAGGCTCAGGGGTTTCCTGATAGCTTTACAAGTGCTGCTAACCGTTGTGCTGCTTTCTGGCGCCGGACTTCTCGTCCGAAGTCTTTGGCGTTTGCAAAAAACTGATCTGGGGTTTCAGCCGGAGAACCTGCTTAGCTTCCATCTTTTCCCCGATAATTCCCGGTATGGAACGCCCGAAGCGATCGCTGCGTTTTACACAACAGTCTTCGAACGCCTCAACGCGATTCCCGGGATTGGAGAGACTTCTGCGGTCAGCCATTTGCCCTTCAGTCGCGGGGGCATGGGAAATCGCGTAGCGCTGCCGGGACGCATGCGGAATCCGGGCGAGCAGTTTGACGCGCAGACCGTGTTGGTTACTCCGGAATATTTTCGCTCGGTCGGGTTGAAATTTGTCAGCGGCCGGCCTTTCACCGCGGGCGACGCGCAGGGCGCGCCACCCGTCATCTTGATCAACGAAACTCTGGCCAGGCATCTTTCGCCTTCGGAAAATCCGTTAGGGAAACAACTCGAGATCGAAGGCGCCCGATGGCGGCCGGATGCGGACAGCGTCCAACCGCGGACGGCAGAAATTGTGGGAGTAGTCGGAGACAGCAAGCAGTGGGGCGTGACGGAACCGGCTCATGATGTCGTTTATGTACCCTTCGCCCAGAACCCGGCGCCGTCGATGTTCATAGTGACCAAACCACGGATTCAATCGGCGACATTGGTCGAGAGCATCAGAGCCGCGATCGCCGCGCTGGATCCGGATCAACCGGTTTACGATGTGCAAATGATGACCGAGCGCATTCGCGCATCGGAGCCCGACCGGCGTTTCAATGCCACTCTGCTCATCTTGTTTGCTGTGCTTGCTTTGGTCGCCACCGCGATCGGAATATACGGCACGCTTGCCTTCTGGGTCGCGCAGCGCACGCATGAAATCGGAGTGCGAATGGCCCTTGGCGCCGATACGCGGCGGATCATCTCGCTCGTCGTCCGCAAGATCGGCACGTTGATGTTTGTTGGCCTGGCGCTTGGCCTGCCCGCGTCGTTTGCTTTGGTGCGCGTGATCCGGTCTGTCCTCTCCCATGGCCAGCCTGCGGCTGACATGTTTTACGGCGTCAACAGTTTTGATCCTATGACAATGCTCGCTGTGCTCGCTGTTCTTATCGGATCAGCGACGGTTGCGACTCTCATCCCTGCGTGGCGCGCCACCAGAATCGATCCGGCGCGGGTCTTGCAAACGGAATAAGAAGCGGCCTGCTTTTTCCAACTCGCGCTATTATTTCCGTCCGCGGATTTTCGCCAAGACTTCCTTCGCCGCGCGTTCGCCGGTTTCGGCGGCGCCTTCCATGTAGCCGTTGAAGTCCACGCTGGTGTGCTCGCCCGCGAAAAACATGTTCCCTATTGGAGTCGCGATCGCATCGGCCAGCGTTGAATATTGCCCAGGCTTGTAGCAGGTGTAAGAGCCGAGCACGAAGGGCGAGCTCGGCCAGTGCTGGCGCACGGCCTTTTTCGTGAAGGCCTCTTGCGCGCCGGGATAGATTCGCTCGATCTGCGAGGCGAACGCCGCGGCGCGATCCTGCACATCGCCTTCATTGAGATGTTGTCCGAGCTTGCCGCCGGCGAAGTTGGTCAGGATCGCTTGCGAGCCCGGCTGTCCACGGCTCGTTTCCCAACAGCATTGAAACTCCAGGTCGGTGAACGTGTAGCCGGTGCTGTGCGCCTCTTCCCAGACGCGGCGCGAAAATCCCGCGATTAATTTTGCATTCGTTCCGTACCCTAATTCGTGGATCGCTTTCCGTTTCGCTTCCGGGAGTTTCACCCGCACCTCCAGTTGCCGGAGAATCGTGAACGGAAGCGCGAGGACTAGAATATCGGCCTTGAGCTCCGTGCTCTTTTCATCATTTCGCAGAGCCAGGCGATAACCCTCTCCTTCCGCGGTGATTGCTTCCAGTCGCGTCCCAAATTCGACCGGACGCTCGAGCCGTTGCGCGAGGCGACCCGGCACGCTGTCGTTTCCTTCGGCGATGTGAAAGCGCTCATCGCTCTCACCGAAAATGCGAAACTCGTTCGCTGGCACGGCGTCGCCGATGGTGAGCAGCAGGTTCAAAGCGCTTTGCTGGTCGATCTCCAACCCGTATTCGCCGACATAGGCCGCGCGCAGCACGCTCGTCATCAGTCCGGTAACCCCGCGCTTCTCGAACCATTCGGGAAGGCTGAGCCGATCCACTTCGCGGGCGTGCGGACTGTCGTAACTGATCTCGTTCCGAACTTTCATCCGCTTGAGGTCATCCGAGATCGCTCGGGCGACCGGGCGGAACATCTCAATAAAATCGGCATCCACCGGAACGAGCCGGCCATTGAAAAAATAAGTGTGGCCGCCGCCCGGATTTTTTTCGTTGCCGAGATCGTTCAGGGTAAGCCCCAGTTCCTGCACGAGTCGCCGCATGGTTTTATGGCCGGAATCGATATACTCGCCGCCAAGTTCCGTGAGCTGATTGTCGGGAAAGAAATTGCGCAGGCTGAACATCCGCCCGCCCGCGCGTGTGCTCGCTTCGATCACGCGCGCACCGATATCTTTTTGCTGGAGTCGGTACGCGCAGATCAAACCCGCTGTGCCCGCGCCGATGATAACGACGCGCGGCGTCTGCGCAGCGTGGGCAGCCTGTTTGAAAATGGGCGCCAGGGCTGCGCCCGCTGTGACCGCCGCCGCCGTTCGGAGAAAACGCCGGCGACTCCACGCGGCTTCTTCCAAGCGCTCGAGCCCTTCCACCGTGCCGGTCCGCGTTTGTTCCAACCACGACGCCACCCGGAGCGCGCGTTGAATGTCCTGGAAAAATGGAGTGCGGGCCATGATGAAGGAAAAGCCGGGCTCATCTGAATCGTTCGCGGCGCAGGAATCAAGACGGGAGCGATTGACGATACTTCGCTCCGCCCATAACATGCGCGCGTGCAAGCGGAACTGGAGCAGTTGCTCGTCCTTCAAGATCGGCAACAAAAGATCAAACAAATCCAGACCGAGATAAAAACGTTGCCGCTACAACGCCAGAATCTGGAGGCCCAGCTTGCGGCCATCGCCGCGACCGTGGGCGGGTTGAAAAGCAAGGCGCAACACCTGGAGATGGATCGGAAAAAACTCGAGCTCGATGCCGGCACCCGGCAGGAAAGCATCAACCGCTTGAAGACCCAGCAATACGAGACGCGCAAGAACGATGAATTTCGCGCGATGGGTAATGAGATCGAGCGTTACGAAAAGGAAATCCGGCAGATCGAGGATCAGGAATTGGAACTGATGGACCAGGCGGACAAGGTGAAGGCCGAGGTGGCGGTGGCGGAGAAAAACGCATTGGGGTCGCGGGAGTCGATTGCGCGACAGATGGCCGATCTGGAACAGAAGGCCGCGGCGCTCGACGGTCGCCTGAATGAATTAACCGCGGAGCACACGGATTTGTCGGGCAAGATCGACGAAGATTTGCTCAGCCGGTTTGAGCGGTTGTTTGCGAGTAAAGGGGATGCGGCCATCGTCGCGCTCGAGCACGAAGTTTGCACCGGCTGTCACATGAAGGTCACGACCCAGACCGCGCATCGCGTCAAGAACGGCAAGGAAATCGTGAGCTGCGAGCAGTGCGGCCGGATTCTCTACGCCGCGTAATAGGCAGAGAGGTACGCCACGTCTCGACCGCACCGGCAAGCTAGGCTGCCAAGCGCACGTGACTGAAATTCATCACGTCGATTCCCTTAGCGGATAAGTACGAATACAGAGCCGCCTCCTCCGTCAGCACAAAATATTGCCCAGGTGCGACCAAACTAATGGCGGTGTCCGCTATCCCAAATTTTGTGAAATGAGGAGTGGCGGCTAACTCGATGGCGGCCGCGTTCCGCTCGCCCAAACGATTGATAACTAGTGCGAAGAACTTTCTGAAAGCGACATGTAATCGCTCTGGAAGCCGCCCCGCTAGGTTAGAGACCTCAGTGAGGACGTGAGGTGTTGTAATTATCGTATCGAACTGAGCGATTATCCGAGCCAACAGGTCAAATTCCGCGTTGGTGAAAGACGACTTTATTGCACGGCAGTTTATCAGTTGCCCGCGGTCATATGACCCGACGAGATAGACGACGAGCAGGCTGGAATCGACCAAGATGCCGCGAGTCTTGTAACGGCTGAGCAATTCCGAATCAATGTTCAAACGGCCACCGCGCTTGGGTGAATCTTCATGGCGCGAACTTTCCCTGTGTGCGCATCAACTATGAACGTCTTGAAAAGGCGGGTCATTTCCTCCCGTTTTGGTAAGGACATGATGAGCCCCGGAATCGACTCATGAACAACTCGGCGCGTATCGAAGCCGAAGGTAATTAACCATTCGTCCGCCCTCTCTTCGACTTCTTCGAGCAAAACGTTGTCGATCGAACCGACGCCACCGACGCCGTAGAGTTCGGTGAAGAAACGTTTGGCTGCGGCGACTGCCTCATGCAGACCTATTTTCGATGGAGGAGTTTCTGGGGTTTCCGATGCCATACGTTTCAGCGTCGCTTAATCGCACAGGCGATTCAACGGACATTTTTTTCCACATGATTTCAAAACGACTTAACAGTGGCTTAGACGTTGAAACGGAACTCGACCACGTCGCCATCTTTCACCACGTAATCTTTTCCTTCGATCCGGAGCTTGCCGGACTCGCGCGCCTTGGCGAAGGAACCGAGCGAGACGAGATCGTCGAAGTGAACCGTCTCAGCCGCGATGAAGCCACGCTCGAAATCAGAATGGATCTCGCCCGCGGCCGCGGGCGCTTTGTCGCCGGCGCGAATCGTCCAGGCGCGCGTTTCCTTTTCGCCGGTGGTCAGGTACGTGCGCAACCCGAGCAGATGATAAACGGCGCGGATGAGGGCGCTCACCCCGCTTCCTTCCACGCCGAGATCGCGCAGATATTCCTGCGCTTCCGTTTCGCTTAAATCCACCAGCTCGCTTTCGATTTGCGCGCTGATGACGACCGCTTCGGTCGCGAAATGGTTCCGCGCGTAGTCCTGTACCGCGCGCACATGCTGCCACGCGGGATTCGTGTCCAACTCCTGGGAAATTGCGGCCAAATCGGCTTCGGCGACGTTGCAGGCGAATAGGGTCGGCTTCGAGCTGAGCAGGAAAAAATCGCGGGCCGTATGGTTTTCTTCCTCCGTCAACTCGAGGGTGATGGCTGGTTTTCCCGAGTCGAGATGCGGAAGCAATTTGTCGATCACGGCGACTTCCGCCTTTGCGGTTTTCGATCCGGCCCGAACTTCCTTTTGCAATCGATCGTGGCGCTTTTGGAGGGACGCGAGATCGGCGAGGACAAGCTCCGTGTTAATCACTTCAATGTCGCGGATCGGATCGATCGTCCCGCTGACATGATGAATATCGGGATCTTCGAAGCAGCGCACCACCTGCACGATCGCGTTGACCTCGTGAATGTGGCTGAGGAATTGGTTACCGAGGCCTTCGCCCGCGCTGGCGCCTTTCACGAGCCCCGCGATGTCGACGAACTCAATCGCGGCCGGGATGATTTTTTGCGAATGCGAAAGTTTCGAGAGCACTTCGAGGCGCGAGTCGGGCACAGTGACGACGCCGAGGTTCGGATCGATCGTGCAAAACGGGTAGTTCGCCGCCTGCGCCTTTCGAGTGCGCGTGACGGCGTTAAAGAGAGTGGACTTGCCCACGTTCGGCAGCCCGACGATTCCCGCGCTCAACATAAATTAAAAGGATGAAGGATTGAAGGCAGAAGGATGAAAGCAAAGGCGCCGGACTTTCATCCTTCGTCCCTCCTCCTTCATCCTTTATTAATCGGGCCGCCGGGATTCGAACCCGGGACCTCTTGAACCCCATTCAAGCGCACTACCAAGCTGTGCTACGACCCGATGCCGCGGCCACTATTAACCGCCCGCCTCGCGATTGCCAAACAAGTTTTGCTCGGCGCCCGCTTGTTTTTTTCCCGGAATGGGAGTTCCTGTCAGAGCCATGAAATATCGCCGGCTGGGAAAATCGGGTTTGCAGGTGAGCGAACTTTCGTTCGGCGCCTGGGTCACGTTCGCACAACAGATCACGGAGAAGACGGCGGAGAAGTTGATGACGATCGCTTATGACGCCGGCGTCAATTTTTTCGACAACGCCGAGGCCTATGCCAACGGCAGAGCCGAGATTGTCATGGGCCGAATCTTGAAACGCCAGGGGTGGGCGAGAGATACGTTTCTCGTTTCGAGCAAAGTTTTTTGGGGCGGTGATCTGCCGAACCAGGAAGGACTCAGCCGCAAACATGTGATCGAAGCGTGCCACGCGGCGCTCCGCCGCCTGCGGGTGGATTACCTCGATCTATATTTTTGCCACCGGCCCGACGCGAACACACCGATCGAAGAGACCGTGCGCGCGATGAGCGATCTGGTGGCACAGGGCAAGGTGCTCTACTGGGGCACCTCGGAGTGGAGCGCGCTGGCAATCACGGCGGCGCATCGGATCGCCTGGGAATTGCGGCTGGTTCCACCGACGATGGAGCAGCCGCAATACAACATGTTTCACCGCGAGCGGGTGGAAAAAGAACTTTATCCGCTCTACGAGACGGTTGGCCTGGGCACCACCATCTGGTCGCCGCTCGCCTCCGGATTGCTCACTGGAAAATACAATGACGGCGACCCGGGCGGCACGCGGATTTCCCTGAAGAATTACGAGTGGCTGCGGGAACAGTTTGAGACAGCGGAGGCGCGCAAGCGTCTGGCGAAAGTGAAAAAGCTAGCCAAGGTGGCGGACGATCTCGGGACGACATTGCCGCAGCTCGGGCTCGCCTGGTGCTTGAAGAATCCGCACGTCAGCTCGGTCCTGACCGGCGCGTCCAAGCCGAAGCAGGTGAAGGAAAACATGAAGGCGGGCGATCTGGTCGAGAAGCTGACGGATGAAGTGATGGCCAGGATCGATGCCATTCTCGGAAATGCATAGGTGGATCGCGCGCCCCGCCGCGGGATGTTAATTCGACGTGGCTTCGCCGCCATCTTCTGACATCGCGCGACGGAGCGTCCGATCCACCTGCTCAGGAACGCTGGGCAGAAACAGGCGTCCGCGTTGATTTCGCTCTACACGGGAAGAGGCGATTCCCTCTCCATGAAACGTTGCCGCTTCTTCCGCGTCCACCCTTCGTAAATCGCATGCGCCGGCCACATCAAAATGAATGCGGTCGGTGAAATAAACGCGTACCGGGACGGGGCCGCCACCGCGATCAACACCACCACAATGCCCACCGCCGCGCTAACCATTTGCTGGCCCGCGAAGGTTCTCACATTGAAGACCTCGATAGGCTCGAGCGCCAACTCGTGTCGCTTGCGGTAGGCGTGCAGATAGAGCAAACCGAACATTACGAAGAGAGCGACGAACCCGAGCCCGTAAACCGCGGAGGCGCGCGATAGTTGCCCAAGGGTCATCGGGTAAACGCCGTGGCCTTCCATCGGAAGAAACCGCGCGAAGCCGGAGTCGAACATGAACTTGAGCGGGTAAACGTAGAACATGACCACGAAGAGCAACACGCCATTGAGGAACACCGTGTACGGATCCTGTAGACCGTAGCGCCGGAAGAAAAGATTGTGTTCGTACCAAATCCAGAGGAGCACGCCGAAGCAGCAGGCGAAGGAAGGAAAGCCGATCATCAAGCTCATCAATTGGTCGTAGCTCTTCGGGACCTCGAGCGAGACGACGAGCAGGGTGAGGGCAAAGGCAAACACGGCGTCGCTGAATGCCTCCAAGCGCGAGATGTCGTGAGTGCGACGCCGGAACATGGCGGAGATTATTACCGGTATGTGGCGGTTCTCGCGACCCTAAACGCCGGGCGCGTCTCAGGCACTCTCACAACTCGTGAGAAAGGCGTCGATTAACTGTGGCAGTTCATCGCTGTAACCGCCTTCGAGAATCGCGCCGGATGGAATATTTGTTTCGCGGAGCCAGTTGCCGAAGGTAGCGAAATCTTCGAGCTCGAGCGTCATCTCGGTGATCGGATCGCCGGCATACGCATCGAAGCCGGCGGAAACGAGCAGTAAATCCGGTTTGAACGCGAGCAGCTGATCGAGCGCCCGTCTCACTTCAGCGACGTGCTTCGGGCGCGGGGTGAGGGGTGCGACCGGGAAGTTGTGAACGTCGCCGAACGATCGCGTTCCGGTGCCCGGATAACCGGGAAACTGATGGATCGAAGCAAACGCGATCCGCGGATTGTTCGCCACGATGTCTTCTGTCCCGTTCCCGTGGTGCGCATCGAAATCCCATATCGCCACCCGCTCCGCGCCGTGTTGGAGCGCGTCGAGTGCCGCGATCGCGATGTGGCTGAAATAGCAAAAGCCCATCGCGCGATCGCGCATGGCGTGATGGCCCGGCGGCCGCATCAAACTGAAAGCGCGGTTTCCTTGCAACGCTTCGCGAGCAACATCGATGGCCGCTCCGGTTGCTCGGGCCGCGTGTTCGTAAATCCCGGGATGAGCCGCCGTGTCCGCATCGAAATCGTATGTGGCCTCGCGAATTCGCGCGAGATGCTCAGTTGAGTGCGCGCGCAAAAGCGCAGTTTCGTCGGCGGCCTGCGGCGGATGCCATTTCCATTGAGGATGGCGATCTTTCAAGAGTGGAACGGCGCGCTCGATTCGCGCCGGACGTTCCGGGTGTCCGGGCGTGGAGTACTCCGTGCAGCGCGGATCAAGAACGATGGTCATTGGCGAAGAAAGTGTCGGAATGAGCATCACAATTCAATCCGAACGTTCCGCCCACTTGCGCAATCCTGGGTGATCGCTTTAGTGAACTTCACCTCGAATCGCTCCAGCCGACCGTCGCTGCGAATCCCGCATCCAAACCATATGCAAAATCCTACTCAACCTTCGGCCCCCATCTTGTCTCGATTAATTATCGGCGCCTGCGTCGCGGCGGTCTCGCTTGGGTCGATGGGCGCGCCGATTTGCAGCGCGGTGACGCCAGCCTCGCCTTCCCCGAGCCCAGCAAATATGAAAGATACGACGAACCCGCTTCTCACGGAAAGCACGCTGCCCTACCAGTTGCCGCCCTTCGATAAGATCAAGGACGAGCATTTCCAGCCGGCGCTCGAACAGGGGATTGCCGAAGAAGAAAAGGAAGCAGACGCGATCGCCAAACAAGCGGAGAAACCGAGCTTCGATAACACTGTCGTTGCTCTCGAGCGTTCCGGGCAACTCCTGGGCCGGGCCCGCCGTATTTTTTCGAATTTCGCGGCGGCCAACACCAATCCCAACCTGCAGAAGATCGAAAAGGAAATGGCGCCGAAATTTTCCGCGCATAATGACGCGATCCATCTCAATGGCCAGCTCTTCGGGCGGATCGAAGCCCTCTACAACGATCGCGCCAACAGCGGTCTCGATCCGGAATCGAAATGGCTCCTCGAGCGTTACTACAAGGATTTCGTCCGGGCCGGCGCCAAGCTCTCGGAAGCGGACAAGACCAAGCTGAAAGCGATAAATTCCGAGCTGGCTACGCTGCAAACCACGTTCGAGCAAAATGTGCTTAAGGAAAAGAACGCGTCATCGATCGTGGTCGACAAACGCGAAGACCTCGCCGGCTTATCCGACAATGAAATCGCGGCGGTCGCCGCGGCCGCGAAAGCCGATGGGAAGGAAGGCAAGTTCGTCATCCGCTTGTTGAACACCAGTGGACAGCCTTCGCTGGCTTCGCTTCAGAACCGTGCGCTCCGTGAAAAAATCATGCAGACCTCGCTCGCGCGGAATAGTCACGGGGGCGAGTGGGACAACAAACAGGTCGTGAGCCGTACTGCGAAACTGCGGGCGGACCGCGCCACGCTGCTGGGTTATGCCAGCCACGCGGCCTATCAGCTAGAAGACCAGACGGCCAAGGATGTCCCGACCGTTAACAAGCTACTCTCCGATCTCGCCCCGGCCGCGGTTGCGAATGCAAAGAAGGAAGGCGCCGACATGCAGGCTATCATCGACCAGGAAAAAGGCGGCTTCCAACTCGCCGCCTGGGATTGGGATTTCTATTCCGAGAAAGTGCGAAAGGCGCGTTACGCCTTCGACGAGTCGCAACTAAAGCCTTACTACGAGTTGAACCATGTCATCACCGATGGCGTCTTCTATGCCGCGGGCAAGCTTTACGGTCTTACCTTCAAGGAACGCAAGGACCTTCCCGTTTACCTGGCTGACGTCCGGATTTGGGAGGTGTTCGATCACGACGGCAAACCGCTGGCGCTTTTCATTGGCGATTACTACGCGCGGCCTTCCAAACGTGGCGGCGCGTGGATGAACCAGTATGTCGGGCAGAATGGCCTGCTTGGAACCAAACCGGTCGTAGCCAACCATCTCAATATTCCCAAGCCGCCTAATGGCGAACCGACGTTGCTGACATTCGACGAAGTCCGGACGGCTTTTCACGAATTCGGTCACGCGTTGCACGGAATGTTTTCGAATGTGAAGTATCCGCGTTTCAGTGGGACAAGCGTGCCGCGCGATTTCGTGGAGTATCCTTCGCAGGTTAATGAGATGTGGGCGACCTGGCCGGAGATCCTAAAGAACTACGCCAAGCACTACAAGACGGGTGAACCCATGCCCGCTGAGCTACTCGATAAAGTGTTGGCCGCCGAAAAATTTAACCAGGGCTTCAAGACTACCGAATACCTGGCCGCGTCGCTTCTCGATCAGGCGTGGCATCAGCTTAAACCGGAGGAAGTGCCGACCGACACGCTCGCATTTGAAGCGGCAGCGTTGAAGAAGGCCGGAGTTGATTATCCACCCGTGCCGCCACGTTATCGTTCGACCTATTTCTCGCATGCTTTCGCAGGCGGTTATTCTGCCGGTTATTACTCCTATCTTTGGAGTGAGGTCCTTGATGCGGACAGTGTGGAATGGTTCAAGCAGCATGGCGGCCTGAAGCGCGAGAACGGCGATCATTTCCGCGAGACGCTGCTTTCCCGCGGCGGTAGTGATGATGCCTTGAAGCTATTCCATAACTTTACTGGCGGCGATCCGGACGTGGGTCCGTTGCTCAAGCGTCGCGGCTTGGAGAAAACCGCGCCGGCGGAAGTGGCGCCGCCCGCGTCACCGAAATAAGGCTTCTATCCAGCCGTAGCAGCCGATCCTGAAACAGGATCGGCCGCGGCATTGCTTTCCGGGAAGGTCAGTTTCTTTCGAAACTCCCGGCGCAAAAGAAGAAGGTTGGTGCAGGCTTGGACGAGAATGGAAACGACAGAGAAGTACCAGATGTGCTTGATCTGAAACCCAGGCATACGCGATAACATCGCGGCGGGCAGAGCAAAGAGCACTAGGCGCGTCGCGGAGCTGAGCAATGGCGGTAATGTGTTGCCGATGCCTTGGAACACGCTCGAGCTGGTAAAGACGATCCCCATGGCCACGAAATTCAGCGAGATGATCTTTAGATAATCGCTGCCAAAAGCTATGACACTGGCGTCGCTCGAAAAGCCGCGAATGAAGTTACCCGGCGCGAGTTGCGCCAGGATGGTCAGCAACAGCATCGTTCCTGATGTAATGGCTAAGGCTGAGTAAAACGAACTGCGGACGCGATCGGCGCGCCGTCCTCCAAAGTTTTGGCCGATAATCGGAGCAACGGCAAAAGCGATTGCTATGACCGGCAAAAACATCGCCTGCATGACTCTCGCACCGACGCCGAACCCAGCTTGGGCGGCCGCGCCAAAGGGGCGAATGATGGCATAGACCACCACAATATAAACCGCCATCAAGGCAAACTCAGCTCCGGCCGGAAGGCCGATCCGCAGCATCGACCACCAAATCTTCCATCGCGGTTTTAGTTGCTGGAACCGAAAGCGCAAATAGCGATAACTGCGCTCGAAATAGACAATGGTAAGAACGTTCGCGGCCAGGATCGAAATGAAAGTTGCCAGGGCCGCGCCTGCTATTCCGAGTTTTGGGAAAGGTCCGACGCCGAAGATAAGTAGCGGCGCCAGCACCATGTTTAGGATGACGCTAAGGACCTGCAACCCAACCGCCGGCTTGATGATACCGGTCGCCCGCAAGGCCGAACCGAGAGAGACCAGCGGAAACTGAAGCATCAGTGCAGGAATAAACCAGAGGAGATAACTCTCGGCCAATGCAGCGGTCGTAGCATCCGCACTCAAGGCCTGGCTGTACTGGCTTCGAAATGGAAAGGAACAAACGCCGAAAGCCAGCGCGGCCAGCAGCGACAGGACGATGGATTGATTGAAGGCGAACTCAGCCTGCGCCTGGTCCTTTCGGCCCGCCGCCTGGGCGATGACAGTGGTAGCTCCCACGCCCAGCGTCTGGGTTAGCGCCAGGACCACCATCATCAAATTTCCCGATAGGCCTACTGCGGCGATCGCTTCCTTCCCGAGCCGGCCCACCCAGTAGAGGTCGGCCAAAAGGTAAAGCGTCTGCACCAGCATGCTCACGGCCATAAAGGAGGACATGTGAATCAGGTGCTTCGTCACGGAACCCTGAGTCATGTCTTTCATAAGTCTTGTGGCCTAACGACAGGAGATCGCGGCTGTTTAGGTTGCCGATCCTATAAGTTCGCAAAACTTCTTCAAGTCGATGTTACCGCCGGAGACGATCGCAACGATCGGACCCTGGCCCGCTTTCCCGGTCAAGGCGGCGGCGAGGGGCAGGGCACCCGCGCCTTCCGAAATGACGCGCGCCTTCTCTGCCATGAGGCGCATCGCCCGCCTTGTCTCTTCCAGAGTGACGACAATGTAGTCGTCCACGACTGGTTTCATTCGCTCCCACATGCGAGGGAAAACGCTTTGACCGCCGGCGCCATCGACGAAGGAAGCTTTCCAGTCCTTGAACACTTGCGGCGATCCCTGGGCGAAGGACAACGCGGCCGGCGCGGCCGTCTCTGGTTCCGCGCCCCAGATTTTGACGTCGGGTCTCAAGGCCTTGATCGCGCTGCCCACGCCGGTGATGAGCCCACCGCCTCCTATGCTGGCTATCACGGCGACGGTGTCGGGCGCGTCTTCCAAAATCTCCAGGCCCATCGTGGCATGACCGGCAATGAAGTTATGATCGTCGAAAGGATGAATGAATGTTCCTTCAGCTCCGGGATAAACTCGCTCCTCGAGAGCTTTCCAAGCCGTCTCGTAAGGCACGGGAAGGAGCCTGGCGCCTAGCGCGCGCATCCGCTCGACTTTCGATTCCGGCGCGGTCTCGATCACCACCACCGTGCTCGGCACTCCGAATCGCCGCGCCGCGTACGCGACCCCTTGTCCGGCATTGCCGGCGCTAATGGTCCAGACCCCGCGTTTCCGCTCGGATTCGGAGAGCATGGCGACGGCGTTAGCGGCGCCCCGGAGCTTGTAGGCGTTAATCGGTTGGAGATTTTCGAGCTTGAGCCGGATGTCAGGATAACCCGGACCCAGCTCGAGGCGGACCAGCGGCGTACGCACGATGGTATCAGCGATACGTTTACGTGCTTCCCGGATCTCGCCCAGCTCTATCGGGCGAATCGCTTCTAGTGTGGCCGGCATGATTGACGGAATCTAATGAGAACGCGACTGGAGCACAGCTTATTTCTCATTCGCTAACGGCCTGAGGACAGGCCGCCTCCAGACTGCGCTGCTTGATACACAAGCATCGCCGTCGCGACATCTTCAACCGCCATGCCCAGCGACTTGAAGACGGTGGTCTTGCCGGTTGGAATTGGCTTTGTCCCGTTAAGGACTTCACCCAGCTCGGCGTAGGGCGTGATGCCGGAAAGAATCACATCGCCCGCTTCGCTTCTGGCACCGTCGTAGGAATCCACCACGACGACATTAGCCATGGCCGCGTCATCCAGCTCGCGCCAATCAGGCCGTGATGCCCCGACTGCGTTGACATGGGCGCCAGGCTTTAGCCATTCGCCTTTGAGAATTGGTTCGCGGGAGCTGGTAGCTGTCACGATCACATCGGCATCGCGCACGGCAGCTTCGAGAGTCATCGCCTTAACCCTATGCTCTTCAGCGAAGCGTTCGGCCCGCTCGCTCGTGCGGCTCCAAACCCGGACCTCCTCGAACTGCCGGACATGCCGCAAGACTTCGAGATGCGCGCGCGCTTGTACCCCTGTCCCCAGGAGAGACAGGATCTTTGCCTTCGGCGCGGCCAGCGCATCCGTCGCCGTGGCGGAGACCGCGGCAGTCCTCATCTCGGTTATGTAACGGCCGTCCATGAGGGCGATGGGTTCGCCCGTTTTCGGATCGAACAAGGCGATCACCGCCATGTGAGTAGGAAGATCGGAGTTATTCGGATAGAACGTCACCATCTTGATTCCCATCGCTTCGCCGGAAGCCGGCATGATCCCAAAGAAGCCACCGTGCTGGGACAGAACGCTGCGCACAGGCTGCTTCCATTTGCCTGCGGAGAACTCCGCCATCGTCTTCCGCATGACCGGGATGAGCTCTTCGATGCGGAGGAGCCGGCGGACCTCTTTCTCATCCAGGTATTGCATCACATCGTTTTACTGACCCAGCGTTCGAAGAACAGGAAGATCGCCCGCAAAAGAATCGAGGAGCGGCGATTTGAAATCGCCGTATTTTTTAGTCGGCGGTTTCAAACCGCGGCTCCTTGGATGCTTATTTCCGTGCGCCCTGAAGCGAACCTTCAAAGCTAAGCGCCGATTTCTTCACATCGATGATCGGTCCAAGCTCAAAGACGTTCGTGTAACCGTAACTGTAGAGCGTGTTGAAGGTGTAAAGGTTGAGCGAAGCAGTCACGGCTTTAGCCGGCAGCGCGGTCGGTTCGTTCTCGAAGTTGTTGTTGCAGTAGATCAAGATCCGGGCCGATTTTTCCGGGATTAATTTCGCCAGCTCGTCCGCGGTCACGTCGGGAAGCGAGAGATGCCGGGCACCCTTGATGTGAAACATGGCGAACTTCGAATCGCTCCGGGCATCGAAGACGATCGTTCCCGGCTCGCTCGCCAGCCGAATGAATTCCTGCTCGGAGACGCGATGTTTGCTGCGCAGCTTTCCCACCTCCGCCGCGTTTTGGAGGAAGCCCGGGTAATCGATCATCCGATTTGGGATCGGTTTTTCGCCACCTTTGAGAGAGGCGGAGAGAGCAACAACGAGAACGACGACAAGGGCCGCGATGGTTTTCATTGTGAAGTGAGACCGCCTGGCCGGAGCCGGCGTTCACACGAACCCAATCTCTTGCCGCGCAAAGTTACGCGGCGCGCGCGCAGATCGCTCAACATTTTCCGCATCACTTCCATGCCGGCAGGGCTGCAATAGTCAGTCGGCTGCGTAGGCGGAAACTCCACGGGTAGCGCCACACACTTTTGTCGGACTTTTTCCAGCTCCGGGTCGTCGAGTCGGATGGAGGTGAAGCCGTCCCAATCCCACTGCCGGCCGGTGCCGTTGACAAATTCGTCGATCGTCTTCGCGACTTCTTCGCGTGTCCTCTTCATAGGTGAAATCATACAAGTTTTGCGCACGAAGGCGAGCATTTGTTAACGCCGTCCGAGGCTTCCAAAAGTTTCCGCTTCTTTCGAGGGCCCGTTCGGTTTACGTTGCCCGAACGTCTAGCGACCGCCGTCGCTCTGGCACCATTGCGTTTCGCATGAATAATCAACCACCCGCTGTCATCAATCTCAATCTCCCTCGTCCCCCGATGCGGCTCATCGGCCTGGCCGTGGTGGTGTTGGCGGCGCTGATTGTCCTTTGGACTTCGTATTACACCGTCGCCGCCGAATCGGAAGGCGTCGTCCTGCGCTTCGGGAAATTCCTCAAAACCGTCGAGCCAGGCCTCCACTTCAAGTTGCCGCTGGGGATCGATGAAGTCAGCGTCCTGCCGACCCGAAGACAATTGAAACTGGAATTTGGATTTTACACTTCCGGCTACACGAATCCCGACCAGCCCACCATGCAGCAGGTCGAGGAAAAATCGATGGTGACCGGCGACCTGAACGCCGCGCTGGTGGAGTGGGTGGTGCAATACCGGATCGACGACCCCAAGGAATACCTCTTCGATGTCCGCAATCCCGGGCAAACCTTGCGCGATCTTTCCGAAGCCGCCATGCGCGAAGTGATCGGCGATCGCACGGTCGATGAAGTGATCACGATCGGCCGGCAGGACATCGAGATTTCCGCGTTGACCCGAATGCAGGACCTGGCCAAGCGCTACAAGCTCGGGGTGCGAGTCGACCAGGTGCAATTGAAGAACGTGAATCCACCCCGGGAAGTGCAGGCATCCTTCAACGAAGTAAACCGGGCGCAACAAGATCGCGAGAACGCCATCAACATTGCCAATGGCGACTACAACGAGGCCGTGCCGAAAGCGAAAGGCCAGGCCGACCAGACTATTCGCGGCGCGGAAGGCTATCGATTCAAACGGGTGAACGAAGCGGAAGGCGACGTCGCTTCCTTTAACGCCATGCTCGGGCAATACATCAAGGCGCCCGAGATCACGCGCACGCGTCTTTACCTCGAGACGATGGGCGACGTATTGCCGTCGATGGGACCGAAGATCATCATCGATGATTCGCTCCGGCAGTTGTTACCTATCCTGCCGCTTTCGACCAAACCGGAGGTGACCCGATGAACAAGCGCGGCTGCCTTTGGTTACTCGCGGTTGCTCTTGTCCTGGTTCTCTTTCGGGGGCTCCTGGGTTGTTTCTATGCGGTGCACCAAACCGAGCAGGTGATCGTAACCCAGTTTGGCCGGCCGATCGGTGAACCAACGACGGATCCCGGCTTGCATTTCAAGCTACCTTTCATTCAGGAAGTAAACCGCATCGACAAGCGCTTCCTGGAATGGGACGGCCAACCGGTCGCGATTCCCACCCGGGACAAGACCTACATCCATGTCGATACCTTTGCGCGCTGGCGTATCGACGATCCCAAGACTTACTTCGTGCGTCTGCACGATGAACGCAGCGCGCAATCGCGCCTCGAGGACATTCTCGGTAGCGAGACGCGCAATGCCATCGCCAAGCATGACCTGATCGAAATCGTGCGGACCGACAAGGAGCGCAAGCCGATGCACGACGAGAGCCTGAAGCCGGGACCGGTCGGGATCGGAACGATCGGAGTGCTGCCGCCGATCGCCTTTGGGCGATCCAAGATTGAAGCCGAGATCAAGGCGGCCGCGTCCGTGAAACTCGGAGAGTTCGGGATCGAACTGCTCGACGTGCGCTTACGACGGGTGAATTACAATCCGGACGTGCTGGATCGCATCTATCAGCGCATGATCAGCGAACGGCGCCAGATTGCGCAGCGTTTTCGCTCCGAAGGCGAGGGCGAGGCGGCCCGCATCGCCGGACAAAAGGAGCGCGACCTGAATGAAATCCAATCAACCGCTTATCGCCGGGTCCAGGAGATCCGCGGCGAGTCCGATGCAAAGGCGACGGAGATTTATGCGCGCGCTTACACGCAAAATCCGCAGGCGGCTGAGTTTTATGGTTTCCTGAAAAGCATGGAGACTTATCGCAAAGTTTTGACCAAGGAATCCACTCTGGTGCTCTCGACGGATAGCGACCTCTTCAGCCTGCTAAAGCGCTCGAGTCCGAAGCCGACCAGCTCGCCACCGCCGCCCAAGTCACCTTAGCTAGCACCTGGCATGGCGACGGCCTGCCCCCAGGCAGTTCTTGCCTCCAGTCACTTCTTCTTTTTCGGTGCAGGCGGCGTCGCGCCCGCCAGCCCGAGATGCCGCAGCATTAGGGAGCGTGAATAAACCAAGTTCGCTGCTCCCACCGCATCGTTTTGGGCAACTGCCAGCGCGTCTTCACTCTTGTCCGGCAATCCGTAAATTAAAATGTGGATCAGCACGGTGGCAGGAAGCCGGCTGCCGGCGATGTCCGAATAGATCTCCATGTGGTTGGCCATTTGCAGGGCGATTTTATCGTAAACGCCATTGGCCTCTGAATGCGCGATCCGTGCGCCAGAGACGCGGTTGTTCGTTACCTGGCCTCGCACCAGGATATACGCCTTCACGGGCGCGTTGATCAGCCTCGCGTAAGCTTCAGTCGGCAGATAAGTTCGTAATCCCGCCACGGGCACACCGGGAATGTCGAGCATCGAGCGCGCGTTGGTCGTGACGAGAGAAGCGGCGAGGCATAGAGCACACAGCAGTGCTAAGGATGGAGAGGAACGGCGTTTCATATCGGTGTTTCTAGAGTGCTTATTCACGGATTGCAAACTTCAAGCTTCATAATTGAACGGCTTGACGCTTTTCATCACGCCTGACAGGATCGGCTTCCGTCCAATAACCAATCGTCTATGAACGAGCCACCAAATCCTGCCGGGTCGAACCTGCCGCCACCCGATCCTACTCCACCACCACCGCCGCCGCCGCCGCCATTTACTCCGCCACCTCCGCCGGCACCCACACCGGCGCAGGCTGCCCAAGCTCCGGTGTATGCACCGAGCGCGCCTCCCGCCAAGAAGAGTCCCATGCCATGGATCCTGGGTGGCTGCGGTTGCCTGACTCTGATTATTCTGATCGTGGCTTTCATCATG
This sequence comes from Chthoniobacterales bacterium, assembly GCA_003244145.1. GTDB lineage: Bacteria > Verrucomicrobiota > Verrucomicrobiia > Chthoniobacterales > UBA10450 > AV80. The sequence goes on along the minus strand of QHBM01000009.1, from coordinate 8,728 downwards.
TTCGGCGTTTATCGCACCAGCAAAAAGGTATCCGAGATTTCTTCGCAAATCCGGACCGCCGCTCAACCGAAGGCGGGTTGGAGCACTTACGTTAACGTCAAAGAGAAACTGCCGGCGGACCTGCAGCCGAACTTCGTCGCGTTCAGCTTCGATTATCCCAACAGCTTCGACGTCCAGCCGCAGGGGAAAATCAACTTCGTCAAAGTGGAGAAATCTGCCCCGGCGGGGAAAGGCAACACCGCCGAGAACTTCGCCGTCGGCTACGCCTGGTTCACGCCACCGGACGCGCAAAGCGATGCATTATATGACAAGCTCCTGGATGACCTGGGTCAGCAACTCGCGCGCACGTTCCATAACTACAAGGAGCTAAAGAGAACTTCGGAGACGGTCGACGGAGTTAGAAGCAAGGCCGCTCTTTTCCAGGCGGACTTTAACGATGCCGCCAAAACTATGATCTTCGGTAAGACCATCGTAGTTCATCCGCCGGGGAAGAAGAATGGGGTCTCGATGCTACTCCTGGGCACCTCGCTTAGTCGTGACATCAAGAGCGCTGACGATCTTGGCGTGAAAGGCGAGAGCGCTGATATTCTTCGCTCCTTCCGCTTCTTGTAAGAACTGGTAGGGCGAGACTCTGTCGAGCCGATCGACGACATACGTTGTCCAACGGCTCGACAGGGTCTCGCCCTACCAGTCGCCGGCTAAAGCCCGAGAAAGAAAACGGGAGCCATGGCCGCGAGTCCGGCACCAGCCTGCAATGCCAGGATCAGGAGCGCCTGCCTTGGCGCTAGCGGCAGCCACTTGATCGCGAAGAGCGCCACGATCGGCAGTTGTAAGGCCATGAGTAACTGCCAAAGATGGGCAGCGGTTCCCTCATCGGCTTCCCGGGCCGCGCCGAAAAGCGTTACGTGACCTAGCACCAGGGCCAGCGCAGCCAGCGACATCGCCAGCGGAAGAAAAGCACTCGGCTTTTTCACCATCGCTAATAGACTCATCCCATCGCCATCCGCTGCAGCTCCACCTTCCATATCGCTCATCCTATGCGCTCCATTTTACTGTCGTCGTTATCGGCCTAACAGGATGTCAGCACGCTTGTCTGAAATCCGGAGCTGATAGTCGCTCTGTCGTTCGGAAACAGTGAGATACGCCGGCATCACGAACGGGTCCTCCACCAAGCGTTGCGGCCCCATCGGAATCGGGATGAGCTTCATCAGCGGTGAGCTCCAGAATTTCGCTTCCCAAAACGGTTGTAAGGGCGAACGCGCAGCCTCAGCCGCACGCTTCTCCTCGATTTGCTGTTCGATCGCGCGCACGGCGCGATCGATCGTAGTCGGGCGGCGAGGTGCGTAGAGTTCATTGGCAGTCGTCAGGTTGAAAGAGCCAGCGGAAGCCGTCCTATCGAGCGAGAGCTCGAAATGCTGGGCGGATGCGGATGTTACAATTGTGAGCGTGCAAGCCAGCAGTGTGATGCAGCGTTTCATGCGGATCCGTCTCCTATAGGTTAACGAAAATGGAGCGCACTGGCAAGCAGTGACCTCGACTCGGAGGTAGGTCGTTGAAAATCCTGCCGCCGCGGCGCGGGTGAGCGCCGCGACGGCAAGGATTAGAGATATAGCGAACCAATCGCCGCCTGCTACGGCGCTATCCGGTCGCAAAGTGTGTCGGTATGGAACGACACCAGACTGCGCAGTTTGAACCAGCCACCCTCCTTCTTGTTCATCTGCGCGACGCTGTTAGTTTCGTTTTTCGCGAAATCATTCCACGAATTGTAACGCGCGACCGCGACGAACGTCCACGCCGCACCTTCCTGGTGTTGCAGGACAACGTTGCCTGATGAGGTATCGACCGTCCGGTCCGGTGGCTCATTCAGAAACTTGTCGAGCCCTTCCCGTTGACCCGAAACCGGGCGATACATCGACACCACGTAGGCCGAGGCGGTGGACTTGGAGGCGTCATCAAGGCCCATCTGCTTCGCGAACTCAGCCCACGCCGGGCCGGTTACGAACGTGTCGGTGTGCCAATCTCCGAGCGCCATCTGGCTCGTCGGGGGCGCGGGCCGGGCCGCATCGACGGTAGCCTTAGTGCCGAGATGTTCGATGGTGCAGTAATCCCATGAGTCTCCATCCATATGGCGGAAGACAATGAAATGCCCGGGCATCGGCGCTTTGGGATCCTGTTTCTTCAAGACGTCGGCATGCTCTGCGGCTTTGCCAGTCGCCGACTTGGCAAAGTGCACGTGATACAGGTCTGTGCGGGCTGCCGGCGCCGCGGTCGTGGTGGCAGTACTGACGGAAGCAGCCGGTGACGGGCTTTGTGCCCAAGCGGCTGTGGTGACGCCGATAGTGGCGAGTAGAATGGAGACAGTTAATTTCATGACGATTCCTTATTGTTGAGGTTGATGGCTCGTCCGGAAATCCCAAGGCACCCTGTCCGGGCGGGCCGCGAAGCGCTCGCTTCGCATTTGCATGTGTGGCGGCGAGGCTAGCGACCGCGTCGCGGGCGAGTCAATGCAATAGTCAGAGGTCCCTCTTTGCCAAGGCTACGGCGCGGCAGGCAGAACTCAGAGGTCAGAGATCGGGGGTTGCATCACTTCTTCGGCTTGCGACGCGGTCGCTGCTTTTTGGAGACCGATCGGATAATGAGCTGGGGGCGACCGCTCGCCGGCAGAGGCGCCTTACCGTGAGACACCGCGGCAGCGAGGAGCGCTTTGACTTCCGACCGTTCCAGTATCTCCGCTGACTCGAGGCGAACGAACCGCGTCTGTTTACCAGAACCCATCAGGACCTTTTCTGGATCGGGCAGACTTGCGCCGCGGATGAAGCAGAGGCCGACTCCGTTTGCTGCCGCCGCGATCGAACAGAAACAGTCGGATGGCCGCTCGGTCGGGCCGTAACCGATCACGAAGAAGTTGTAGTTGTCCCAGATGATCTCATGGGCCGTGGGAAATTGTTTGGTCAATCCTTTGCGCACCGCCCGAATCAACCTTTGGTGCCGCGGCTCGAACTTATCGATGAAACCCTTGAGCTGCTTTTCGGTGACCGTCGATTTCGTCGTCATGTTGCCTAACCGGTAATCTTCACTTCCTCGGGAACGCTTTCATATCATTTTTCATAATTCATCCCTCATCCTTTACCATTGCTCTCGGCATCCTTCAGATAGCCGTTCAATACTTCTGTCCGTTGCTCGATCAGCTTGATCTGCGCATTCGAGTAATCAACCCGGAAACCGCTGCCGTGGCCGATTCCGCCGGCCAAACGTGCAACGAGATCTGCTTCAGCGTCCCTCCATTTGATCCAGGCACGTTGAGCTTCCTTCAAGCTCTTTTGTTGTTCGGCGTCGAGCTTGCCGGTGAGCTGCTTGTAAACTTTATCGATTTCGACATTCGCGGCGTCAACTGCCGCCGCTTCTTCTGAGCCGGGTGGTTTAAAATTAGGGTCTTGCCCATGACTGGACGTGAAAGCCGCGGCTGCGATCGCGAGAGCAATCGAAACGACAAATAAGCGGAAGCGTGTATTCACTGAAGTTTTCATTCGTGTGGAGATTTTCGCTCGGTCCAAAAATCCTGACGAGAAAAAAAAGCCGGAAACTCTCGGAGTTCGCTCGCGCGGGGAGCGTTCGGAGAGAATCTTCCTTTGGAGGGACGACCGCCGTGTCGTCCAGGATATTAGGGACGGGACAGCGCCCATCCCTCCACCGAGATTTGTAGGGCAAGCGCATCGCTTGACCCGCTGAAGAATTACGGCAAGCGACGCGGTTGCCCTACAACAACAACGAGGCTCCCCTTAACGAGCAGGAGACGTCTTAAGCTCGACGAGGATCAGGTGCATGGTCGTGCTGCCGATATTTTCCGCGGCGTGGGTCAACGGCTCGCGATAGAGGACCTCGCCGGTTTTTAATTCGCCCTCGGTGCTCTTGCCGTCCGCTGAGTAGTTGCGGTACCTACCCCCGGCCAGAACATAAAACACGTAGGCTGGGTGCGAGTGCACCTGCTCTTTGACCCCGGGCGGCAACTCGGCTTCGAGAACGCGCACGCGATCATTCTCGAATTTTACTTTTATCGTCTTGGAATTGACGACGGCTGGATCTTGCGCCGAGACGGAGCCTGTCCAGACGATGAACGCAAATGACGCGACAACTGCAGAAATAATGAATCGCATGGCTACGAGAAAGGCCATCTCGCGCCCCAATTGCAAGCCGTTAGTTCAGACGGACTCAAGCCGAAGAGGAATTAACCGCGAATTACGCGAATGGACGCGAATCGGGGAAGGAGGTCGGTGTGTCTGACGTCAGACTGTCACACCCGTGTTAGGCCGAGCCAGCGCAGTAACGCGTCGGTCACCTGCTGTAACTGCCCGACTGATAGCGCGCCGAGTCTTCGAACAAGGTACTTGGGTGGGATTGCCTGGATGCCTTGAACCAGAAAAGCGCCCTCGGAGAGGAATGTTGTGCGAACGCCTACTTCGAACTGCGAACCACGAAGAGCGGTCGTATGCGGAACGACGCCAATCAGCGCCCGATCGGCATCTGCGTATGGGATGCTGACAATGAGTGCGGGACGAACCTTTTGAGTAATTCCGAAATCGACGAGCCAGACTTCGCCGCGCTCAGGCACGAGGCGCGGTCTCCTCGTCGTCCAAGGCGCGGAAAGATGCTGCCGTCAGCGAACCGAAATCCTCGTCAGTCAGATCGCCGCTCGCCGCGGTGCGCTCGAGGATTTGAGAGCGCAACTCTGCTCGCTCGGCTGGAGAGAGCTGCTGGACCTCCTTAAGAATCTGCGCGACTGCTTGCGTCATTCGGGAACTTTATCGTCCCTCTGGATTTCGGCAAGCGCGTTGTGGGTATCGGACAGGCTTCACCGGAGTTCTCGGATTGAGATTTCCGGAATCCAGTCAATCCTGTCTATCGTTCCGCGGCGGGCTTAGTGCAGGCTTAGCCCGTACCGATCCCTCCGACCTCCGATCCGCCCTCGGACGGATTGATTCGAACGCATCGCCGCCGCGGGGACCTTGCCGGATCGAAGACCGTGGCAACCCGTGCGGTTGCCCTACAAGAGAAGAGCGAGACCGGACTTTCGGGTAGTGGTGGCAAACGGCTATATTCACAGACTGCTGCTTCCGCTGCTCCCTTTGAGCTGATGCTATACGAATCTGCCATTTGGCAGGGTTTTCTGTATCAAGCTCGCTTTCCTTTATCACCGAACGATTTTCGCGGGATCGACGTTTTTCACCGATGGATTCGTAAAAACCACCGGAAACCATCGAAGCACTGCAGTCTCAGACTTGAAGTCGTCATAGTCCCTGCAAATCGGAATCGGTGGTAAATCGGACGTGTGGCGATAACTGACGTTCGGGGCAGGATGCATTCTAATTGAACCGTTCCCAATCAAATCGCCGAGTTCTTCGATCGCCTCGCGAGAACAGGCATGCCAAATTATGAGTGAATCTCTGATAGGTGAAAACGTGGCGAGGCTGCCGTAGAAGCCCGGAATGTCGGCGCCTAAGTGTTGAAACGTGGTAATCCGCCTGGTTTCGACAGAGGCAAGAATGGCGTCGCGCATGATTAAGCCCTGCTTTTCTATTGAGGCGGTGTCGCCTTGGCTATCGTTTTGCGTCGTACAGCGCGCCAAAAACAGCCTCCATTCGCCCATCGAGAATATTCAAAATAGTCAGTTATAGATTTAAGCGCTACCAGATCGACTCTGTACGTCCCTGACTCATAACGAGCGGTGCTGAATCCAAACTGCAAAGGAGCGAACGGGATCTCTTCCAAGTTTGGTTCCTCTTCGCCAACAAGTTTAGCGCTGATTAGACATGACCCGTCGATCACGATGATCGGGTGCGTCAGAATCAGATATGTTGTGCCCGATCCAGATTTCTTTAGGAACATGAAAGCCTCGCGCCGGACGTAATCATACGCCGCCTTGCAGGTAGTGACGGCAGCTGTATACCATCTACCCGCATCCTGAGGAGCTTTGAATGCTTCATGGACTCCGTATCCTACCCATCCGAGTTTGGTGCGGATAGAATGTTCGTGAAGAAAAGGCGTGAGGTCGGCCAATGGCATGCACTCGCTATGGGACACGTAAGGATTGTCCAACGTGTCTCCATATGCGTTCGCCGGTTCGCTGTGGCGAAACACAATCCAAGGGCGTTCAGTCTTTTTCACCTCGATGAAGAGATGATACTCGAAATGCAAGCCACCAGTCCCGACTCGAGAATTGTTCATTGACTTAAAGGCTGTTATATCAATAGCTCGCGTCATGGACTGATCTCTGTCGAAATAGATTCCTGATCCTGAGGAATTCCAGCCGGCGTTCCGAACGGCTCGAATGGTCTGCATTTCAGTCGCGAAGCCGCTCTTTTGTAGGTCTTGAAGTAGTTTTTTGTGTAAATCAGCATTCATGCTCCGTACTCCGGAAGATGACAAAGTTCTCAGAAATCCGCTGGTTACGGCAGGCTGTAAACCTCTACCAAGCCGATGCCTGTGGCATCTCCATTACCCCGCACGACTGCGGTGTACGCCCCGGAAGACAAAGTGACAAGTATCGCAGATTCCAAATCGTTACTCGGAGGAATCGATGTTCCCCGAATGTCTGCTTCCTGCGAATCTCTCCAATTGTTGTTTGCGGCCAATGTGGTGCCTTGACTATCGTGGAGCTCTAACGTCGGGTCGCCTAGCGGATTGGGAACAGTGGACAGCGATGGACCAATCGCCCGGAGCAACAGGACTCCAGTGCCGTTGCCGCCACCGAGAATGAATCCGCCAATCATCACATTATCGCCGGTACCCACAAAACCGCGCGTGCTGATGTTAGCGAAGCGTGTCTGCTCAAATTGATCCAGGTCGTAGGCTTCCACGAGACCCACGCCTGTCCCTGTAACTGGATACGCGACAACAGTGAACGCTTGTTGCGACTGGCTAGAACCGAACGCCGTTTTAAGCGCGGCCTCTCGATCGTCTTTCGGGGCTAGTCCGAGGGATTGAAGTTGAGCAGCTGACGAGTCGGATCTCCAGTTGTCGTTGCTAGCGATCAATCCGAAACCACTTGCATGTAACTCTAAGCGGGGATCCGGCACCGCTCCAGATAGTCCAGAACTTGAGAGAGAGGGACCGATGACCCGAACAACAAAATTTTTGGAATTACTCGAACAAGAGCTTTGCACAATGAATCCTCCGATTAATGTGTTGTCACCGCCCTGTAGTAACCCTCGCGTAGAAATGTTGAGAAGTTTTGCAGTCGCAGGTGGCGGCGCATGTGTTGTGTGCGATGCCGTGTTGTTTTGCTGATTCGGATCGGAGGTTGAGCCGTTGTCCTTTATTGTCGCCGTCAGCGTCGCGGCGAACCTTGTCTGCATTTGAGCGGCGATGAAAAGGTGAACAGTTGCACCCGAGCTCAGCGAACCAAAGGACGCATTCAAGGTTTGACCTGTAGAGCCGTAGCCGCAATTAGAACAATCGCTCGTTACCTTTTGGAGAAGCTCGCCACAGGGTAATGTACCTGTGAGGACGACGTTGCTTGCATTCGAAGGCCCGAGGTTAGTGATGGTCGCTGTGTAATTGATCGTTTCACCAACAGGGACGGGATCTCTATCCGCGGCTAACGACACTGCCAAATCAGCGGTGTCCGCACGTGCGGCCAAAAGCGAAGCACTCAACGATAACGCGACAGCGAAAACGCGGTATTTTGGTGGAACCAACTGCCGCGTTCGACTTTGCGAGGGGATCATTGAACTCCGTACGCCGCGTCGCAGCAGCGGTCAAGACTCGGCATGCTTAGCCTTGCCTCACAGCTTCGGCGAAGGCGAGGTCGATCTAAAAGTAGAAAGCCCTCTAAAAGTAGAAAGTTGAATTTAGGAAGTAGAAAACGGAGGCCGGGGGGCGGGAGATCGGGGAGATTTTGGGATCGCCGGCACGATGTTCGATTTGCGGCAGACGCCGGTATTTGGAAGTCGAAAGTAGAAAGGCTAAAGTAGAAACTAGGAAGAGATGGCCAACGGAAAACAGAAGACGAGATCCGAGGGCATGGCGGGTTATTTATTCCCCATGCTGCTCTCCGCAGCAGTGGGGGCTGGTATCACGTGGGCGATCATGTCGCAGCGGGAGACACCACAGGTCCGGCCGATGTCGTTCGTGACGCCGAGCGCCCCGCAGAGCATTACAGCGGCGCCTGATCTCTCGGGAATGTCAGCCGCGGACGCGGCGGTCGTGCGGGGGAATACGGCTTACGATCACCAGCAGTGGGCGGAAGCGATCCAGCAGTATCAGCAGGCGATCGCGAGCGGCCGCGATACGGCGGATGTGCGGACCGACTTGGGCAATGGGTTCCGGTTTTCGGGTCAGCCGCAGAAGGCGCTCGAGCAGTACGCGATCGCGCAAAAACTGAATCCGCAGCATGAGAACAGTCTGTTCAATCAGATCGGGCTATACACGGAGGTGTTGCATGATCCGGTGCATGCGATTCCGATTTGCGAAGAATTCATCCGGCGATTTCCGGCCAGCGAGAAGATTCCGGCGGTGAAGGAGAAGCTGGCGGCTTTTGGAAAGTAGAAAGTAGAATGGAGCCGCGGGGGGGACGCGAGCGACATGGACGGTCAGGCCCGCGAGGGTAGCGGGTGAGCTTTTGGGAAAAAGCGAATCAAAGTAGAAAAGTGGAGGTCAGAGGTTCGCCACGGCGAATCCGTCCTTTGGCGGATCGGGGAGCGCACGCTTGTAGCGTGCTGGTTTCGGCATT
>QHBM01000048.1 GCA_003244145.1 Chthoniobacterales bacterium | reverse complement strand
ACAATTTTTTTGATCTGGGCGGCCATTCGCTTCTCGGCCTCCGGCTCGTTAATCGGCTTCGCGAAATACGTGGTGGCAACGTTGAATTCACAATTATTTTCGAAGCCCCAACCCTGGGCGAGATGTCGAAGCTGCTGGAGAAAAATCAAGCCGACCGCGCCCCGGCATCGACACCAATTATTCGAGTCGATCGCGAGGCTCGCCGCATGCGCCGGACATAATGTATCCTTTCAACCACCGAGCCACGTGAACCGGAACAATCATTCGAGCACTCCGGAAATGGACGAGAGCGTCTTCCTTTTTCCGGCGACTTCGGCGCAGCGGCGATTTTGGTTACTCGACCAACTTCAGCCGGGCGGTCATCCGGCGTTCAACATGTCTCTCGCGATGCGTTGGCACGGGCCGCTCGATCAGGTCGTGCTTCGGCGCGCGCTAAACGAAGTCGTGGCCCGTCACGAAGCGCTTCGCACGACGTTTGAAGATGAACGCGGCCAGCTCCGCCAGGTGATCGCCGCAGGGCTCGTGCTCGATCTCCCGATTCTCGACGCCAGCGCGTTCCGCGAGACGAGCGCCTCCGATCTTCCGGCTCAACTCATGCATGAGGAGGCTCGGCAGCCCTTCGATCTCCGCCTTGGACCGCTGATCCGCGCACGACTTCTAAGGCTCGCGCCCCTGGAACACCTGCTCCTGGTTACGATCCATCACATCGTCTCCGATGGTTGGAGCAATGCGATTCTCACGCGCGATTTGTGCGCGTTCTACACCGCGTTCTCTCACAATACCGCGCCGCCCCTTCCCGAACTCGCGATTCAGTTCGCCGATTACGCGGAGTGGCAGCAGGCGCAACTAACGGACGACAGCTTCGCGGCGCAGCGGGCTTACTGGCGGCAGAAACTCGCGGGCGATTTACCCGGGCTCGATCTCCCGTTCGATCGCCGGCCGCGCACTGGTCCGAATGTTTCCGGCGATGTTCGTTCGCGCGTGCTGCCGCCGGAATTAGTTCGCGCCGCGAAGTCGCTCGGCGCTCAGGAAAACGCCAGTCCCTTCATGATTTTCTTCGCCGTCTCTCAAGTTTTGCTGCACCGCTACACCGGCCAGGATGATTTTCTTATCACGTCGCCGAGCGCGAATCGCCAGCGGAGCGAGTTCGAGCCGCTCATCGGGCCTTTTGCCAATCCTTTGCTCCTGCGCGCCGATCTCCAGGGCAATCCGTCGTTCCGGGAACTTCTCGGCCGCGTTCGTGCCGTCGCGCTCGAGGCTTTTTCGAATCAAGACATTCCCTTCGAGCTGCTGCTGGACGAGTTTCAAGCCCCGCGGTTGCAGGTAAATTTTCATTACGACTCCGGGTTGCAGCAACCGGTGAGCCTGCCCGATGGCCTGACGCTCGAGCTTCTTCCTTCGGTGAGCGTGGGCACTGTCTACGAACTGAGTGCATCGGTCTTGGAATATGCGGGGGCTGTGCGTTTGGAGTTGGAATACAATCCGACGCTTTTCGACGCAGAAACGATCGAGCGCATGCTCGGCCATTATCAGACGCTCCTGGAAAGTGTGATCAACGATCCTGCGACAGCGGTTTCCGCGTTGCCGATGTTGACCCTCCAGGAAAAAACAGATCTCGGACTGGAGCGCGGTGGTGCGGATTCGGCTGGGCCGATTCAACTCAACATCCGCGCGGCGCTCATCGAGCGCGTTATGATTAAACCAGACGCCATGGCCGCTCGTCATGGCCGGCGCGAGCTCAGTTGCGCCGAGTTGCTTGCGCACATGGAAAGCGCGCGGAATGCGGACAAAACCGGGCCCACTCCTTCCGACCTCGACCAGGCCGCCGGTTGGGTGGCGCACTGGCGGGCGAGAGTTGATACGCCGCTGCCGCCCGTGATCGGGAGATCTCCGGAGCTCGAAGCTTCCATCAGCGCCGCCGCCGAAGCGTTACGCGAGTGCGCGCTGCTTTACGAAGGTGAACGCATGGCATCCTGTACTTCACCGGGAGTAGCTGCGATTGAAGAAATTGGCGCGGCCCTTCTCGCGAACGCGTTACTTGTTTACCCGACTCCCGGGTTACTTGCGGAACCCGCTGCCAACCTCGCCACCTGGTTGGAAACTGAAAACATCGCCGTGGCCTGTCTGCCCGCCGCGACTTGGAATCGGTTGGCGGCCGCGATCATTGCGCGCAAGGCTCGCAAACCCACAAAGCTGCGACTGGTCATTGCCACCGAAGGTTCTCCGGGGAGTGGAAGTTTCGGCCGGGTGGCGGCTGACTCCGGATCGACCGGAGGAGTCCGCGTTTGCAAACGCACGGTGCTGGAAGCCGCGGGCGGAACGATTGCCCTGGAGGGCCGGCCGTTGCAACCAGTTACTGGCCGCCTCCGTGTTCTCGATCCGCGTTCCGGTGAGCCTTTGCCGATCGGGGTGATCGGCGATTTGTTTGTGAGCGAGAGCGCGGATTGCGTAATCCGGACCGGTGAGCTGGCGCGATGGCTTTCCGCTGGCACACTCGATCGACTTGGCGCGGCCGACGAACAAAGTTACGCTCGCGGCTTTCGCATCGACCCGCGACAGACCGAAGCGGCCCTCTGCCAGATTCCAGGGGTGCGACATGCGCTGGTTCGCCCGGCGGACCCTGGCGCCAGCTCAAAATTCATCGCGTATCTTTTGCCCGATCCCACTGCCGGGCGATTGCCGAGCGACGGCGAATTGCGTCAGCATTTGCACGAGCAAGGTCTGCCGAATCGGCTCGTGCCTGCGCTCTTCGTATCGCTCAAAGATGTGCCAGTGTCGGCCGTTGATGGTGATCTTGATCTCACCGCTCTTCCCGCGCCGCAAAAATCCGCGCGAAGCGCGCCGGAGTCTGTGGAGCCCTACGTTGGACTGCAGCTTCAATTGCTCGCGATTTGGGAAGATGTCCTCGGAGTGCGGGGAATCGGAATCCGTGACGATTTTTTCGACCTCGGCGGCAACTCGCTTCTCGCGATGCGAATGCTGCACCGCGCGGAACTCGCCTGCGGCAAAGTCATTCTTCCCTCGGCGCTGTTCCGTAATCCAACGGTCGAGCACCTGGCGGGGGAAATGGCGCGCGAAGTGATCGACGAGTCGCCGACTTTGTTGCGGGTCAACGACACCGGAACGCGCACGCCGTTTTTCTATCTGCATGGCGATCTTTCCGGCGGCGGATTCTACAGTCTCAAACTCTCCCGTGCTTTGGGACCTGAACAACCCTTCTACGTTTTGCCGCCGCGGGATATCCGCGCGCTTTCCGCCGCTTCCAGTGTTGAGGAAATGGCGGCGGTGCATTTGCAGGCACTGCGTGCTGTCCGGCCAAAAGGCCCTTACGTGATCGGCGGTTTTTGCGTCGGCGGCCTGGTGGCATACGAACTGGCGCAACAAATCAAAGCGGATGGAGATGAAGTGGAGATGTTGCTCATTATCGATGCCGCGCCCGAAGACGGAATGCTACGGACGCTGCGCAAATTCTCCGCGGCCTTGGGCAGGCTGCTGGGCTGGGACGACCAAAAGAAAATCGCCCACTTCGGGCGGTGGGCGGTATGGAATGCCCGGGTCCTGCGTTGGGACTCACTGAATAGGCAGGCGCAGATGAGTATCCCAAAACGTGTTTACGATGGGTTCGCCGGCGCTTTCGGAATGACGCTTCGCCGCCTCTTCCCGCGCACCCCGCCGCGAAAAGAAACGGACAAAGTCGTTGCCACCCAAAGCGTCGAGCGTGACGCGACATCGGCCTTTCTCTGGGCGGCGGCGGGCTACGCCGGCCATCCGTATGACGCACAAATGGCCGTGCTGCTTTCCGACGATGTGCTTTGCGACGGCCACAATATTTCCAGGAAATGGCAGGAGCTGGCGCCGGAGATGGTTGTCCATCCATTAAAAGGGAGCCATTTGGAATGCATTACCGCTCATGTCGACACGCTCGCCGCGACGATCCAGAACTGTCTTGAAACCGTTGCGGCGAGCCCTCCGCCTCGGACGAAGCGGGAAACCGTCTCCACGATGGCGGCCAAACCCGAATTCCAACACTGAAACAGGAATCGTTAGCTGAGTTTGGGGTTAGCGCGTCGCGCTCACCAGTGAGCGGAGTGGAGATTTGGCTGGCGCATCTCGATTCGCTGTCGAGCGCGCAGCTCGAGACGCTGCGTCCTATTCTAAATCCCGAGGAACGCGCACGCGGCGCCCGTTTTCATTTCGAAGCCGATCGCAACCATTATGTCGCTTGCCGCGGACTGTTGCGAAAGCTCCTCTCCACTGCTTTGGACATGCCCGCTTCAACGCTCGTCATTGAATATGGGGAACGCGGCAAGCCAGCAATCGCGATTGGCGCTAACAAACGCAGTCTGCGCTTCAATCTTTCCCACTCGGCCGGCTGGGCTATGTTTGCGTTCGCGTGGGATCGCGAAGTTGGCGTCGATCTGGAGTCGGGCTCGCGCCTGGAACCGGATGAGAACCATCTGTCGGCATTGGCAGAGCGCATTCTTTCCAACCGCGAATTGGCTGTCTGGCATTCGCTTCCGGATGCGACCGCACGCCGGACTGCATTTCTTCGTACCTGGACCCGGAAAGAAGCGTTGGCCAAGGCGATCGGTAAAGGTGTCCTCGATCAAGTGCGTTCTTTCGAGGTGGCGCTCGACGCAGCGTCACCGGAACCTTCCAACCTGGTTCGTTTGCCATCGCTGGCGGACGAACCGAGCACCGCCTGGCTTATCCATGATCTTTCGGCGCCAAACGGGTTTGCCGCCGCACTCGCGCTGGAACAAAAAAATTGAGATGACGTTTTCTTTTCAGCACCGCGGTGGCTTGCCTCGGGCGCGCCGGTCTGCCATCGTCATCCATGCACAAGGACAAGCCGCCTGGCATGTTCGATTTTGCCGAGCGTTCCATCCGTTATCTGATTGGCTTCTGGTTAGCGGCAGGATTCCTTCTCAGCCTTGTGGTTCACGTGGGGATGTTAGTGTGGCGGGTCGATTCCCGGCGGGGACCTGAGCGCGCGGAAACCTTGGAAAGCAAGACGGCGCCGATGCGCAAACCGACTTCACCGCCGACTGCCCCGGACGTTCGCTACTGATTCTCGGATTCGTCGAGGAGCGCTAGTTAACGAGATACGCTTCCAGAAGCGCTACTCCAGTTCCCGCCTCGCCAGAACTATGCACGATGGCAGTGTAGGCGCCCGGTGGAAACGGCACAAGAATGGCGGACTCTCGATCGTCCGAAGGAGCGAGCCCGCTTGCAGCGATCTCGGAGCTGTTGGGCGCATCTCTCCAATTATCGTTCGCGGAGAGAATAGCACCGTTGGCATCATGCAATTCGAGCGCTGGATCAATTAACTGTCCCGCTACTCCGTGCGCGGCTAACTCCGGTCCGAGAGCACGCAAGAGCAGCCGCTTGCTCACGCTGCGCCCGATCAATCCGCCGATAAGAACGTCATTGCCAGTTCCAACAAAGCCGCGCGCGGAAAGATTGACCAGCCGTGAGTCACCACGTTGATCCAGATCATAGACCTCGATCAAACCGATCCCATTGCCGCCCCCTGCCCCGCGCAGCACGGCCGTGTAATTCCCCGTTGCCAATGACGCGATGATTACAGCTTCCCTTTCATCACCAGGAGCGAGCCCGCGGTTTTGAATTTCGGTGGCCTGCGCTCCGCGCCAATTATCGTTAGTAGAAACGATCGCGCCGGTTGCATCGTGTAGTTCCAGCACAGGATCGGCGAGCCGGCCGGGGATGGGAACACCACCAGCTTGAATGGAAGGTCCCAGGCCGCGGATGGCCACCGGTTTGGCTTGAAGGGCATCGCCTTGAATGATGAATCCGGCGATGCTGACTCGGTCGCCGGTGCCCACCGACACCCGCGTCGCGATGTTAGCCAGTCCCGGATCGATGATGCTATAAATCCAGCCCAGCCTTGACGAAACACGCGAGGAGTAGAAGCCGGACGGCACCGGTGCGTTGCCGCTAATGAGCGTGCCATCCGCAGTGTATCTGCCTCGCTCGTCATACAACGCCGCAAAGAAAAGACCATTGCCGCCCGGCCCGAAATAAAACGGTCCGTCGACGTCGGTATTGAGCGCCGCCAATTTCCAGATACCTCCATCGTTGAGGAAAACAGCGCCGCCGGAATCGCCTCCCGAAAGGTGAGCCTCGTCCGGAAGGCCGTTTTGATTGAAAAGAACGTAGAGCATTTCACCGAATCCGCTGAGCTGCCGTATGTCGGTGACGACGTTCTCGCCCCAACGCTGGACGGAATCAGTCGCGCCCCAGTCCCATCCGCGCGGCTGCCCGTTCACCAGGTTCTCCGGCCCGCGACGCGAGCCGCGCCCAATCACCACGAGATGTTGTCCGACTTCATCGCCCCGCGGATAGAGCGGCGCAAAGAGCGGAAACGTCTCAGCGACCTCAAAGATCCGCAGGTCGCTCGCCGAATCTTCAAACCAGCGCACGACCGTATAGTTCGTGCCGTGATAGAAAAATTTGTCCGACACGATGCCAAAATGTTTGGCGGTGATGAAGTAGTGCGGCGCGATCGCAGTCCCGAGAAAGTCTCCGAATGTTCCTTCATATTGCCACCCACTGCCCGCTAATTGACCAGTCGGCTCCGTGGTGTTGGCAGTCGGATCGCCCGTGCGGAAAAGAATGATTCCCTGGGTGGGTGCGGCGAAACACCACACCGCAAGCGCGATTAGCCAAGCCGCAGCCCGATCGGCCAGGAAGAGATTCTTGCGAACGATCATCGACGAGTCAGCCCTGATTTGACCTGGAGCAAGTATATCACAGACCGGCAACTCTGCTTGAATCCCAGTCCAATTTTGCCTGCCGTGCAAGTCGTTCATGGAACAATCCAGGACGGCCCAAATTGACTTCAAGAACGCGACAATTAAGCTCAGCCCATTGGAAACCCAATCTGAAAAAGACGAGCGGCGATTCATCAAGCTGATCGTTGGAGGCCTTGTCGGTTTAATTCTTTTCATCGCGCTCGCTGTTGCCGGCGTGCATTTTTTTCATCAATGGCAGGAGCGACATTTGGTCCGCGTCTCCGCCGCCTATCTAAGCGGTGGTGATATGAAAGCGGCGACTTTGACCGCAAGGCGAGCGTTGCAAATGAATCCGGACAACGCCGATGCCGCCCGCCTCATTGCGCAGATCGCCGACCGCGCCGGAGATCGTTCGGCGATCGATTGGTGGCGAAAAGTTGTTGAGCTCGGGTCCCACAGTACTGACGACGCCCTGGGCCTCGTCCGTTCGGCCTTGCGCATTAATGATTTCGCCACCGCCGAAAAGACGCTGGCCTCTCTCGACGAAGCAGCCAAACAAACCGCTGGATTCCACGCGGCTTCCGGACGTCTCGCGGAGATGAAGAAAAATCCCGCGGAAGCCGAAAGCCATTGGGCAAAAGCCAGTGAAATCGAACCGGGCAACCTGGGCTACCAATTTCAGCTCGCCCTGATTCGTTTGGGATCAAAGGATCCCGCGAAGCGAGAAGCCGCTCTGCAAACTCTGGAGCGATTGCGCGCCGACCCGAAGCAGCGCACCGGCGCCACGCGCGCGTTGATCATCGATGGAGTCGCGCATCGTGCGGATGTGAAGCGGATGCAGTCTCTCGCCAGCGACCTGCAAAATTATCCGGAAGCGGCTCTGGGTGATCGACTCCTTTATCTCGAAATTCTTCGCCAATTGCACGATCCCGGTTTCGACGAATACCTGAAGAAACTGGAACACGAATCTGCTGCGAATCCCGCAGACCTGGCAAGTTTGTTTTCGTGGATGAGCGGCAACGAAACCGCCCCGGCCGCACTGGAGTTTTCCAAAACACTGCCGCCAGATTCCCTGGTGAAATGGCCCGTGCCGGCCGCGCTCGCCACTGTTTATTGCAGCACGAAGGATTGGGCCGGGCTCGAACGCGTGACGAGAAGCGCAGACTGGCAGGAGCACAATTTTCTGCGCCGCGCATTTCTCGCGCGCTCCTTGCGTGAGCAGGACAAAAAATTCCCTTCGGAACAAGAGTGGATGGCAGCGCAAAAGGAGGCTTCGGCGCAGCCATCGTCTCTTTTAGTGCTCGCGCATACCGCGGCCGCGTGGGGTTGGGAAAGCGAAACCGCCGATCTTCTTTGGGCTCTGACCAAAATTGACGAGACCAAGCTGGAGGCGTTGCAAACGTTGTATCAACACTACATCGGAAAGCGCGACACTTCCGGTCTCTACCGGACCCTGATTCGCCTCGTGGAAGTTGTGCCGAATGATTTGGTTCTCCAAAATAATCTCGCGCAAGTGTCCCTTCTCCTCGGAGCGGATTTGGAACGCGCTCGAAAAATCGCCGCCGAGCTCCCGAGCAAGGAGCCCTCAAACGGATCGTTTTTGTCCACTTACGCGTTCTCTCTTTTCACCAAGGGCGACGTGAAAGGAGCGCTTCAAGTAATGGACAAATTGACCGCGGACCAGCTCCGCGATCCATCGGTGGCTGTATATTACGGTGTCGTGCTTGCGGCTGCCGGCCAGAAAGAAAAAGCGCGCGAACACCTTCTACGGGCCAGCGAAGCCAATCTGCTTCCTGAAGAAAAGGCTTTGGTCGCCAAGGCTGAAAGTTCGCTCCAATAGGCGGACGCAGCAGTCAGCTCGTTTCGCGCGGTGGGCAAAATGCGAAGCGGCCATCTCCTTTCGGAGATGGCCGCCGCAATATCAGACAAACAAGAACCTAACCTTAAGAGATCGAAGCAGTCTTCTGCGCCCGCCGGCGGCGAAGAATCTGCGTGCAGGAAACAGCTGCGATTAACCCAACGATCGGGAAAAGGGCGCTCATTTCTGGAACCGGCGTAATCGTCCCTCTCAACGCAACGGGCAGGATATCCTTCGACCCCGCCGCCACAGAGATGAACTGGTAGTTTCCGGTGATGGCCACGAATTGATCATCGAAGGCGCTTCCATAAGCGCCGCCAATCTGCGTCCCGAGCACTCCCTGGGTGTTCGATCCGAAAAGCAGGAATGACTCACCGGCCTGGACGCTTCCAACGGAAATTTCCAATCCGGTAAAACCCTGACCAAGTATCGAGCGAAGATCCAGCTGGATGTAGTTCGACGGAGTGCCGCCGCTCGTTTGCAGTTCGTTATTGAGAGTCCCGACTAAGCCCAAACCAAATTCGCCCGCTCCGGCATTCTTGAAATACAATTCATGAGGTGTGTCGGTCCCGGCGACATCGTAGCCCCGCGCCGTAATGGTGTATCCCCCGGACGTAAAATCGGCGAATGATGCTCCGACGTTGCCGTTTTGGCTGTTGGGGTTCAACTGCCACGTAACAAGAGTGGCCCATGCTGAACAGGAGGTTAAGGCAACGACGCAGCAGAGTGTGCGAAGCGTTCCAGTGAGGAAGCGGTTGGTATTTGTCATTTTCATTTTTTTTGGCTGGATGTTGTTCGATTAAGACTCGTCTTTGTTTGGTTGGTTGCGACCGGGTCTAATTAAGGTTTTTCATAATTGTCATAATTGAGTCGCAACGTCAATAATTATTTTCATACCCTCCGACGCACATTCTTATTAGGACCGGGGTTTGAATGCAATAATAATTTTCAAAAAACAATCCCCAGCCTCGGGCAAAGGGCAGAATCGCTCGAAATTACCCTGCAAGCACGCCTCCAAGAGGGGCAGATTCTCGCGGCCCCCTGAGCGGTTCGGGGAGTCGCGCCTGGCCGACGTCAACGGACTCGGTGGTGCCTCGCAAAAATGGGAGCAGCAGCTCCCTCAACGCAAAGATAGCCGACGTCAGGGGTGCGTCAGCGGCGTCGCAGAGCGACTTTCCATCGGGCCGATCGGCATGAGGCAGAATCCGAAACAAGGCTAAGCCGGATCCGATCCCCCGGCTTCCGGTACCAGTGCGATGACGCTCACGTTATCGAGCGTACTGCCCGCGAAGGTGTACGACGGATCGTAACTAGTCGGAAAAGTGCGTGGTATCAAGAAAACGCAGCGTGGTGGACGATGAAGAGGCCACGAAGGACACGGTGAACGAAGTCCAATCGTGGGCTTAGTATCGCCGGTGTGGGTGAAATCCTTGGTCCAGATCGTTCACGCGCCCCCCATGAGCGAAGCGTAAAGCTCGCCAGGGCGGCAGCGAGCTGCTCGTTGTTGCCGTAGGAAAAGCTCAGTTGATACGAGGCGCCCGGAGTCGTCGCGAACGTTTGCTGGATGGAGAAATCCAACGAAACCGGACCGCCGCCGACCAGATCAAGATATTGGTTTGCGTTGGCCGGGTTGTGAACGGGACCGTACAAATCGACGCTATGGCTGAAGGTCCAACCTGGAAATGAATCGCTCGGCGCCAGGTATGCGAGGTCCTCCGAGGTATAATAGTTCGCGTAGGTGTGCCGATCGTTTTGTTCAAAGCTCCCATTAACCAGGAGATTTTGGCCGGAACAGTTTTGGCAGGCGGCGAAAGGCAATGAAGCCGAACAGGAGGAAGCGGGACGTTAGAAAGGCCAAAGGCCCCCGACGGTAATCGCTTCGGGTCTTGCCATAAGTTTTCACCGAAGGAGAACTCGGTTCAGCTCAAAGATTATGCCAGCTGCACAGACTGCTCTGGAACTGTCGCTGGAGATCCTTAAAATCGGTCGCGCGGCAAACAAGTTGAAAGCGAATTTGATCGGTCTCGCGGTTCAAGAATAACAAGGAGCGGGCATAGTTCTCGCCGTAGAGAGTGTACGTAAACGACACCAGAAACGTGTCTTTTCCCGCGATCCGGAATGGATTCGTCTCCTGCGAGGTCAGAGTGATATTCGTGCTTCCGGGGGGAGCGGAATGCAAGGCTTCGGCGACCAACAGCTTTGTTGTTTCTTCATCGAAAATAGTCGCCGGTTTCAGCGGCGATTTCGTGACAGAAGCTTCAGCCAGAGTCTTTACGGGCGGGCGTAAGATCAACTTCATCGAGCTGCCCGAGTAATCCCAGCCACGGGGCGGGGTATAGGTTACCGTTTTGCTGTCGTCAGAAAAAGCAAGGAGCTCGCTTTTTACTCCATCGAATTCGTAATGGACAAGCTTCGGGGTGAGCTGCAAATCGGCCCGCGCGGAGCCGAAAGTAAGCACACCCATTATTATTAGTGTTAGAGAACGGACCATTTTCCTTTGACGTAGCTGTAGAGCATGATTGTGCCTGGAGGCGGCTTGATTTTGAAATTGTTGTCGAAGTACCATTGCCGGACAGGCGGTGAATAAACGCTGGCATTCGTTGTCCATTTGCCCGTCGCTTGCTGGCTCTTATACAGCTCTACCATCGAGCCGTAGTAGGTGAATGTATGGCCCGACCAATTCTCCAAGAATCGCGGGAAATTCTCAGCACCGCCGCTGTAAGAACCGTCGCCCCCCACTGGAGCGGTCGGAACAATGCCTGAAACGATGGCCGCGTTCACGGTTGTGTTGGAAGCCGCTGGAGATGTTCCCGACAAGGCATCACTCCAACTGTTTGAAAGGATATTTATGGAATCGCCAAGAATCGATACCGGGGCGCGCGTGTAACCGGCCACTTGCGGCGTGATCGCATCCACCGCATTTCCAGAATTCGACGGAGGATTCCCGCCCGTGTTTAAATCGCCCTGGATGTAAACGGGATTGTTACTAACGACGGTTAAGCCCGCCGCGGGAATTTTGCTCCCATTTTTGAGGCGTATCGCGCGCGGCGCGGCCGTAGCGGTTGTGGTTCCATCGGTCTTCTTGTTAACGCTTAGATCTACAGTCCCATCAGCTTTGAGGGGATGGGTCGTCGCACTGTTGTCATAAATGTAGATGATGGGGGTGGTGAAGCTGGCGGATTTATATGCCGTACCGGCGGCATTAAGAATCTGGCTAATATCTAGCGTCGCGACTTTGACGGCGGCACCCGCCTCGCGGTTGTTGGTGATCGACTGATTGGTGGTAATCGCCGAGTTGAACATGGTATAGATCGAACCGCTGTTGAGAACGTTCATTGTTCCGTTGGCGTTTGGTGTCCCGATCGTATAGGAATTGTTAGCGTTAATCCTGATCACCACGCTGGCCTGGTTCCAATAGCGCGCGCTTGCCAAAGGATCAGCACCAGCGCTGGGCAGCTCAACCAGTTCGTGATAGCTGTCGTTGTTCGGATTGGCATCAGCGGTATTAAAGAGCTGGGTCGAATCCAATCCGAATGGCTGCTTGGCAACATCGTGCGCGGGCGGCAGGTTGTTAGGGTAATGGGGCGCCATCGGCGTTTCGGGATGTTGCAAATCGCCGGGCTTAAATCCGACGTTAGGATTCGCCGCTGTTGGCGCGAACCAATCTGAACCGTACGTCACCTTGTCGGCAAAGGTTAAGTAATCGTGACCGGTATAGAGATCCGAATTGGTATGGACCCAGCCGGTTACGGTAAAGTTTGCTCCCGGGTGAATTTCCAAGGGGTCCAAATAGAAGATGGCAAAGTTCCATGGAGATATCTGCTGTTTCTGAAACACGCGGCGGACTCTCGCGACCACCCTGTTGCTGGGTCCCAGCGCGGGCAGCGTCACATCGGCCGAAGCGATATAGTCAAAGTTTGCGGCGGTGGTGGCGATGGTTGCGCCTTGTGACAGTCCTAGTTCGGGGACCGGAGCTGCTCCCGCACTCCCAAGGGCGGTCCATTCCGGTCTGACTGCTATTACTTTGTAATTCGAAATTGTGTAGTTGGAATCGTAATCCGTCGCCTCGTCATTCTGCGGATCGATGCTCACGCCTCGCTTTGCAAAATTACCAACCGCCGGCAGGTTCAATTGCGCCGCCGTCGGTAGCGGGAGAGTATTAAATGTGCTGGTTGGCTGCGCTGTGGTGGGGGTGACGCGACTGGTCGCTCTCCAATTAGTAAACAGCAGGTCAAGGCAGGCGTCTCCAACGCTAACCGCGGTTTCCAGCGTGTTGCTGCGTTGCACGTTCCGGTGAACCGTCCATGTATAATCCGCCGCCACTGCAACTATCACCATCAGCGTCGCCAACGTCGTCATGACGACCACGAGCGAGCTGCCCGATTGCTTACAAAGAGGGATCGTTTTCATTGATAAGTAGTAAGGCGTGCTCTCATCGGAACCTGGCCGTTGAGCAAAATGTTAGCTGATTTGAAATTGCGATTGCTGTAACTCAGATCGGCGGTGGAGAGATCGATCGCGGCGACAAACCGATAGTATAGCGCGCCGGCTGGTGTGTTGGGGGTGCTGAATGGTGTGGCGTTGGTAATGTCTGTGACCATGACCCGAGTGCCCAGCCTGTGCCAGATGAGCGTGTTACTTGCGACGGCGTACCAACAACGGTCGGCGATGAAGCAAACAACATCTCCAAGGCCGCTGTTCGTGACTATTTGCGCCGGCAATAGCGTCCCGGCAGGCGAAGGAGCCGGCGAAGGAGCGGGAGAGGGTGCAGGCATGTTGGCGAGTGTGATCTTACAATTATCCCAAGGTCCGTTTACCTGCGTGATATCACCTTCGATTTGGTGGGTCGGAACGATTAATCGCTGTCCTACGGCAGGCAGGGGGGATGTGCTGCTGGGCAACTGAACCCGGACAAAGTTTTGACTCCCTGGGAGCGCCGCCGTGTCCGAAATAATCTTTAGTGGACCCATCGACCATTGCAGGAAAGCAATTCCCGCTGCAGGTCCAGCGGCCGGCCCCGCGGTGAGAAGAGGGGCTCCGTTGGCATCCACGATCACGTTCCCACTTGCGTCGACGTCAATCAGGTAAGGTAACGATATCGCGCCGTGAAGATCTTGAACCATCTGCAACATGGCTACCCGGGCCTGCTGGTGCGCCGTGTTCACGGCTGTGTTCTTGGCCCCCAGGATCGTGCCCATGTTCAAAACCGAATAGATCAGGATCCCAACCACACCGATCACAGCGCTGGTCACCATCACTTCTACGAGGGTCAAGCCGCCCCGCCTTTGCGTGAAAATTCTCATATGTCGGATGTGCGGATGGTGCTCATCGAAAATGAGTAATTTCGATTAAGATAGGTGTAGGTGACTGTAACCACGGCCTTATAGATGTAGACCGTGGTGGAACCCGGATTCAGGTCGGTCACCGTGGTTGTCATCACCCCTGGAACGATGACGATATTGCTGTTGTTCGCAGGATCCTTGTACTGATAGACCACCACATTCGCCGGATCGTGAACACCGAGGACCAGTTCGGGCGGAATCTGCGGTGTCCCATCGTTATTTGTTTTCTGCGGATTGAACGGGCCGTCCGATTGAATCAGGTCGATCTGATTCAGCGCGGCTGCGCACACGCCGGTCCCGTTGCGGCTCATATCCGCGAACGAATTAAGCTTGGTCAGTGCTCCTATTGTGGAAACAACGCCAATCCCGATCAAAGTGGTCGCAACAAGTGCCTCCACCAGCGTGAAACCCCCCGTCCGCAATCGACGTGATCGGCTAGATTTATAGAAAATCACGGTAAACCCAGTAGCAACAGCCGTGCCATTGTCGGAGGGCTTATCCCCGGTTGACGGGATCGTCCCACTTGCCGCGCCCCGACCGTGTTGCGATTAATTATACGGCGACCAAAACGCACTGTCGGTCACGTCGGAAAGCGCGGTCCGGGACCCGGTCGGGACCGAAGGAATACGATCGACGGTTTGCTGACCGTATGAATTCCCCAAAATATCTTTGCCGGTCAGGTAAAGGTTAGTGCCCTTTTTCAGGTAGTTTGTCCAATCTGTCACCGCCACCGGCGATCCGGTGGCCTTGTTGGTTTCTATCGCGTACATATCGCAAGCACCATCGATTAGCCGCAAATCATTCAGGATGCGACTGGCTTGCGACCGTTTGCGAGCCCGCAGGAACCCTGGGACCGCTATCGAAGCGAGCAAGGCGATGATCGCCACGACAATCATGATTTCGACCAGGGTGAAGCCCTGCCGGTAGTGAGAGAATTTTGTTTTCATTATTGGCCGGTAATTAAGCAAACCCAAGACCCCATTCGCATGACAACACCCAGTTTTCTTTTGTAGTGGAAACCAATACGAACGGACGCACTGGACGGGATGGACTCCGCCCTACACCGCGATCGCGTGTCGTTCCTGAAGCCAACGCGTCGCCCCCGCATGGAGCTGGCTCGCATTTTCGAGGCTGAGTTTCTCCTTTATCCGGGCGCGATAGGTTTCGATGGTTGCGGCGCTCACTCGCAACCGGATTCCGATTTCTCGCGTCGTCCGGCCTTCCCCAATGAGTTCGAACACGGACAATTCCCGGTCGGTCAGGCGCTGGATCGGGACCGACGAATTATTTCTTGGATTAACAAGGATTCGGCTGACCACACGTTTCATGAACCGCGAGTCGAGATAGATTTCACCGGCGAGAACCTGCCGGATGGCCGTCATCACCTTCGCCGAGGCTTCCTCCTTCGTGATGTAGCCATTCGCCCCGGCTCGAAGGGCGCGTTCCGCATAGAGCGACTCCGGATGCATGGAAAGCATGAGGACCGGCACCGTGATGTCGTGCGCGCGGAGATCCTTTAATAACTCCAGGCCGTTGCAGCCCTTCAAAGTAATATCGACAATCGCCAACGAAGGCTGCCTTGAACTGATCGCGGTGAATCCGTCCTGCGCGTTGTCGGCTTCAGCGCAAACAGCCATGTCCGGTTGCTTGTTGATCAGTTGAGCTAACTGTTCGCGGAACATCGGATGGTCCTCCACCAGGATCACTTGGTGCTGAGTGTCACGCGGCATATTTCATTTCCTTTTCTGCCGCCAAAGGGACTCCACAGGAAACCACAGTTCCTCCAGCAGGCGGTTCCTCAATGCGCAGCTCGCCGCCCACGAGGCGTGAGCGGTAATACATCAGGCCGAGTCCCATTCCGTCGTCTGTCCGAGTCTTTGAGATTCCCACGCCGTCGTCCGCGATTCGCAGGGTACTCGCTTTTCCGTCCTCGGTCAGGGAGACCCGGATGCTCCTGGCTCTTCCATGCTTGGTCGCATTGTTTATCGCCTCCTGAGCGATGCGATAAAGGTGCATGGCGACCATCTTGTCCCGGATCAAGGGCACACCCGCGGAGTGATATGTGCAACGGACCCCCAGCAAATGCGTCACCGAAGCGGTGAGTTCTTCCAGCGCGGACGAAAGCCCTGCCTCATCCATCTGCACGGGCACAAGCCCCCGCGCGAGATTTCGAGTCTGAACCACTGCCTCGCTCAGATACGTGGCCAGCTCATCGGCTGCTGACGCCTCCGCTGTGAGATTTTGCCGTTCGAGATCGCTTTTCAAAGAAGCGGCATTGCAGCTCAACGCGGCCAGATATTGGCAGATTCCATCGTGCAGATCCTGTCCGATCCGTTCCTGCTCGCGCTCACTTGCCCCGATCAGCTCGCGCTCGAGTCGCTGCGAATATTCAAGCAAGGCGATTCGCGAAGCGCTCGCGTCCCTCTGGTTCCTTACGCCTGAAGTTCCGATGGCGGTGATGATGAAAAAACCACAGCGAACAAACACCTCCCATGCCTCCATCCAGCTTTGTAAATACGGGTGACCCCCCTGGATGTCGGCCCACCACCAGGTGAGTCCGGCCATCAACGCCATCAGCAATCCTGATTTTCGGTCGCAACACCAGGCGACGAGAAAGATTGGGACGCAGTACAGGATCGAGAGACTGACTTCGTACCCCGTGCTGTAATCAAGAATCGCAATCGGGATCAGCAGTGCGGCAGCCTCCGCGAAAATCCGCGGGTGCGGTTGCTTTTGAAAGTCAGTGACAAATGTCATCGGAAGCTCGGCAAATGGAGGCTTCACTCCCTAGCAAATCTCCGGCCAGAGGGGAGAGCGTTGGAATTCGAGGCCGAACGCAGGCTTGCCCTCGGCGAATTGGAATATGACTCACCCCCTGAACTCGCCCATGAACCATCTCTAACGAGCGCGGCGATCTCGTTTATCTCGGTCCGTCCTTTAATTCAAACGCCGACTGCAAAATCCTCTTCCGCCAAACTGCGGTCGGGTAAGCCAGGCGCAGTTCCTTCCACCCAGGCGCCTACCGCGGTTGCGGCAACGGTAATTCCAGGCGCTGTTTTGTCAGCTGATCGATGACGGCGTTGTTTTTGCCGTTGTTGTTGGTCCGCTCAAGCTCTTCTATTCGTGCGGCCAGGGCGAGGCGCTGGGCTTCGTAGGCATCTTGCGCGCGCTGATATTGTGCTTTTTCGGCCTCATTCTGTTTAGCCAGGGCGCCGTAGCGTTCTTGCGCGGCTGTGCGTTGTTCGGCTTCCCGATCCTTTTCTGCCTGGGCTGCCTTCCATAATGAGGGGTGTCGCATTCGCGACGCCGCGGCAGATACGCTGTGGGTAACGGCTGCGACCGGGCCGGCAGACGAGACCTCGTCGCTGGTCGCGCGGAACCACCAGAAAAAGGACACCGCCAGGGCCAGAACAAAGAAGAATTTGGCGCTCACGATGATCTTAAAAAACGAGCAGCTTTCACACCGCAGATCGCCACCTAACACGGCGGCAAAAAAGAAGCCACGCCGCGTATGATAGCGCGCAGCGAAATGGTCCAGTAGTGCGGTCAACAAATCGGGTAGTGTCCTAATGGAGTCGTTGAGATATTCGACCTCAACGGCCATCCGAAAGCGAACCGCTGCTACGCATGGTCGCATCTGGAAAACGATGAGCCGCAATACACGACCGTTCTCGAAATTCCCTCGGTGGACTCAGCCGAGAGTGCCGTCAAAGTGGCGATTGCGGCAAACGCGCGTAGTATTTGAGCACCATGGCAGATGCGTCTCTAGAATCCCAAATCGACAAAATACGGCGCGAGATTGAAGAACACGGGGAAAGCACTGTGGGTTGCGAAGAATTATCCGTGCTTTGCCCTGGTGCTGCATTGCACAGCAGTCGGTGGGACGCAATCGCGCAAATCGCGATCGGGGAGCGCTGGGCCTTTACGTTGCTTCCGGACGAAAGTGTCAGTTTCAAGAATCTCTGATTTCAAATTAGGACACTACCACAAATCGGTTGACAGCGGGTGGCGGCCCCCGCAAAGTCAAAATTCGCTTTTGCCCCACGATGCTTGCCTCAAACATTCTTCCACCAACGGTTTCCGGCAGCACGCCTACCATTCTTCAGTTCCCGACGGGTACCACCCGTGCTGTTCGTTCCTTGCGAAATATGACCTCTCAACTCTTACTGGATGCAGGTAAAGTGATCCCGAATCAGCAATTGCTGATCAACGTCGTCTCCCGCCGCGTGCGCCAGTTGGGTTTGGGCCATCGTCCGCTCGTCGAAGCCACGCCCCGTTCTTCCCTCACCGATATCGCGCTCCGGGAAATTATCGCCGGCAAGCTGACCTATGAGTTGGCCCCAGAGAAGCCTGCCGCCGACGGCACCGCTTAATCTCCCGCCGCGTCCGGAAGCGCGACCATGGCGACCGAGACGATCCTTAATCGCAAGGCGCTCCGCGATTTTCACATCCTCGAGCGCTACGAGGCCGGCATCGAGTTGAAAGGTAGCGAGGTCAAATCGATCCGCGCCGGCAAGGCGAATATCAGCGACGCCTTTGTTCGGATCGAGAAAGGACAAGCTTTTCTCTACAACGCCGACATTCAGCCCTACGCCCAAGCCAGCATTGAAATCCCGCCGCCCAAACGCGTCCGCCGCCTGCTCCTGCACAAACAGGAGATCGACAAACTTTATGGTCTCACTGCCATCGCCGGGCGCGCCCTGGTCGTGTTGAGTCTCTATTGGAAAAACGGAAAGCTGAAATCCGAGATCGGCGTGGCGCAGGGGAAGGTGGCGCACGATAAACGCGCCGATTTGAAAAAGCGCGCCACCGACCGTGAGACGGAACGCGAGGTCTCGCGCTTCAATCGCAAGCACGGGTGAAGGTAGGGGCGATTGACTCAATCGCCCGCCGCCGTTGCTAGCTACGCGACTTCTCCGCGGGCGGTTCAGTGAACCGTCCCTACCTGCATTTTTTCACTTGTCACCGGCCACTTGTCATTGGTCACTTTCTCCCGCATGTCGCGTCCGCGCTCACCGCTCTTCGTTCTCTTCCTCACCGTCTTCATCGACCTGGTCGGGTTCGGCATCGTCATTCCCGTTCTTCCTCTTTACGCCGAGAACTTTCACGCCACGCCCCTGGCCATCGGCTGGCTCACCGGAATTTATTCCGGCATGCAAATTATCTTCACCCCGATCCTCGGAAAACTTTCCGATCGATTCGGACGCCGTCCGGTTTTGCTGGTGAGCATCTGCGGAACCGCGATCGGCTTCGCCTTGATGGGGATGGCCGATTCCCTCACCCTCCTTTTCGTCGCGCGCATTCTCGCCGGAATCACCGGCGGGAACATCTCCATCCCGCAAGCCTACATCGCGGACGTAACGGCCCCGGAAAAACGCTCGCACGCGATGGGAATGATCGGCGCTGCTTTTGGCCTCGGTTTCACCTTCGGTCCCCTCATCGGCGGCTTGATGAGTCGCATTTCTTACGGCGCGCCCTTCTTCTTTGCCGCCGGCCTCGCCGTCGCCAACGCGGTCCTGGTCTACCTAATTTTACCCGAAAGCCTTTCTCGCGAACACCGCGCGAAACCGCAGGACAGTGCGAGCTTCGCCGAAGTTTTTCGGCACGGACGCGGATCGATGTTTGCGATCGTGGTCGCGACGTATTTTTTTCTCATCGCCGGCTT
>QHBM01000064.1:15929-16260 GCA_003244145.1 Chthoniobacterales bacterium | reverse complement strand
GGATCTGCATTTCCAAATCGCGCGCCTGCTTTTCCTGGTCGCGCTTGATCTTCGCTTCGGCCTTGCGTTCCTCCGACGCGGCCCGTCGCTGTTCGCGCGTCTCGCGCATGCCGGTCTTTTCCACCGCGCTGCCTCCAGAGGGAGTCACCGGCTGAAAGTTTTGCAGCTTATCTCCACTCGTCAGCGCGGCGCGCGCGGATGTGGCGCGCGATTTATCCAGGTAGTAATCGTAGTCGCCGGCGTAAGGCGTCAATTTTCCGGCGTTGATGTGCAGAACGGTTTTCGCCACGGCCCGGATAAAATAAACGTCGTGGCTGATGAAAATCAGCGT
>QHBM01000064.1:0-15780 GCA_003244145.1 Chthoniobacterales bacterium | reverse complement strand
TTGAAAACGTCGTCGCCGCGAAAAAGAAACGAGCCAAGCACCGTGCGCGCTGTCTGTTCGGAAACCGGATCAGGCATATCCCGCGCCGTTTCGAGCACGGTCTGCTTCGGATCCAACATCTCGACGCGATACTGCGAAAAATAACCGACCTTCACATTGTGGCCGATCTCGCGCTCGCCGCTTTGCACGGGCAACACGCCCGCAAGGAGCTTGAGCAACGTTGATTTTCCGGCGCCGTTCGGCCCCACCAGCACCGTGCGCTGTCCCCTCTCCGCTTCGAAATCCAGGCCGCGATAAACCACCAGATCGCCATAGGCGTGATTCACGTCTTTTAGAGTGATGACGCGATGCCCGCTGCGCGGCGGCTGCGGAAACCGAAAGTGCACTGTCCTCTCACGGGAAACCGGCGCCTCAATTTTCTCCATCCGGTCGATCTGCTTCAACTTGCTCTGCGCCTGCGACGCCTTGCTTGCCTTAGCCCGGAACCGATCGGCAAAAAGCTGGAGCGACGCGATCTCCTTCTGCTGGTTTTTGTAGGCGGAGAGCTGCGTCTCTTCGCGGGCGGCCCTTTGCTCGACGTAGCGGTCCCAATTCCCCCGATAGCGATTCAACCGCCGATGCGCGATCTCGATGATGGAACCGACGAGCTGGTTCAGAAACTCGCGGTCGTGCGAGATCATCAGGATCGCACCCGGGTAGCTGGTCAGGTATTCCTGGAACCAGACCAACGATTCGAGGTCGAGATGGTTGGTCGGCTCGTCGAGCAACAACAAATCCGGCTCCTGCACGAGCAAGCGCGCGAGATGCGCGCGCATGACCCATCCGCCGCTCAAGGTTTTGGCCGGCCGATCGAAATCCGATTCGCGAAAAGCGAGTCCGGACAGAACGCGTTTCGCCTTCGGCTCGAGCTGCCAGCCTCCGTGTTCGTCGAAAGAGTGAAGCGCCTCGTGGTGCTCGACCGAATCCTCCGGCGTCGTTTTCATGATGCGTTGCGCTTTGGTTAACTCCGGCGAAATGGCGCAGGCCAATTCCAGAACCGTCTCGTCGCCAGCGGGCGCATGTTCCTGCGGAAGAAACCCGACCGTGGCTGATTTCTCGAGGGAGACGCGGCCTTCGTCCGGAGAGGCCTCGCCGAGAATCAGCGAGAAGAGCGTCGATTTCCCCGCGCCGTTAGGGCCGACCAATCCGACGCGATCGCCACGATTCACCTGGAGCGACGCATCTTCAAAAAGCGTGCGGCCGGCAAAAGCCTTCGAGACTTGTGAGATGGTGAGCATGGAGCGGCGGCGAATGTCGCGAATCCGCCGCGAGACGCAAGAATGGAGAGACGCTTGCCTCTATCTCAGCCGCCAGCGGCGGCAAAGATCGCGATTTTCATTTCGCGAAAGTCATCTCCAGTTTTTCTGCTAATCGTTCTGCACTGATCGCGTCGAACCACCGCGATACCCGAAAACGGTTCTGACTCAATAGTTCGCAGACACGGCGAGCCCAGGGAAGCAGTGCAGGGTGCGCGAGCCGCTGTGACCACTCGCGATAATCGCGCAACGCATATAGACACATGATCCACGCCTGCGGCCCGCGATAGACGCCGCCTTCATCGCTTACAACGAGAAGCTGTTCTTCGGGATGGAGCGCTTCTATTCCCGGAAAACGGCGGGCCGCTTCCGGTGATTGGAACGGCAAGAAATGCAATTCCAGAAACGCGGGCTGGCGGGCGAGCCAATCCCGGCATCGCCCGCACAGCGAGCATTCCCCATCGAACAAGACGTACAGCCGCTTCATCCAGCAGCGACGGGCACCTGCGTTTGAGGTGGGATCGGCGGCGGCGCACGATGCAGTAGCGCGCGTTTCCGCATTTTCGAAAACACCAGCAGGTTAAAAAAGTGCATGCCGCCGAGCACGAGCAGCACGACACCCACTTTGCGGCTGAGCGTTTCCAGCACTCCCTGGAGATCGGCCGGCATCTGCCCTTCCTTCAGCGCGAGACTGACGTAACCAACGTTGATCAGATAGAACCCGACGACGAGGAGGTGATTGATCGAATCAGCCAGCGGCTCGTTGCCGAGAAAAGTATCGACCAGGAAAATCCTGCCGTTTTTGTGCAGGGTCTTCGCCACCCAGACGGTGAGCGAGAGGCTGATGACGAGGTAGGCGAAGTAGGTCCAAACAATCGGGGTCATAGCGTTCTTCTTTCTCTTTGTTGTTTCTTTTCTCTTGTAGTTTCAGGAATTACTGAAACTTCGCGGTAAAAAAAGGGCGACTTCATTTCAGGAAACGCAGGGCCCAGGGCACCATGGTGCTTTGTTCCGAGCGGGATATTTTCGTGATGACGCTGTCGGCCAGCTCGAGGAAATCGCTCAGCGCCTTGATCTGTTTATTAAAGGCGGCGGCTTCGGCCCCCTTCAGGCCTTTGGTTCGCGCCGCGCACTCATGCAGAGCGGTTTGGGCGGGCCGGAGTTCACGCCGCCGGCGTTCCCGCAGGATGATGCAAAACATCTTCCAAACATCTTTTTCCGCCTCGAAGTACTCCTTCCGCTCTCCCTTGCGGACCACGCTTCGGATCAGGCCCCAGCTGACGAGATCGCGCAGGTTCTTGTGGGCGTTGCCGCGGCTGATCTTCAAATCCTCCATGATCTCGTCGGTGCTGAGGAGATGGGCGCTGGTGATGAGGAGGGCGTGGACCTGGGCCATGGTCCGGTTGATTCCCCAGGCGGTCCCGATCGTGCCCCATTGGGTGACGAAATCATCGCGGGCCTGGAGCAGCGCCCGCGGGTCGTTCTCTGGTTGCGCTTTCTTCATCTACTTTCAGTATTTTCTGAAAGTAGTGGATCGTCAACTGGATTTTTTCAGCCCTTCTTTTCGTCGTCCCAATCTTTCGAAAGCCGCGCTGTCGGAACTGCGGGAATGGCCAGGCCGGCCGCGGCGTAGTGCGACGTGTCGTTGAAAAGCGTCAGCCGGGCACTGACCGCGTCCTTGAAATCGACAATGTTCAGCGCCGCCGGATTCTGATCGAGAGTGTCGCGATAACGGCGCGGATCGAATCCGAGAAGCGAGCTGAGCAGGAGCCGGATCGTGGCTTTGTGCGAAACCACCAGCACATTGGCAGAGTGATGTTCCCGGACGATGTCCATCAAAACCGGCAACGCCCGTGCGGTCACCGCCAGTCCGCTTTCCCCACCGACTGGCGCGAAGGTGTATGGATCTTTTTCCCAAGCTGCTGCTTCATCCGGGAACGCCTGGTCGACTTCCTTTCGTGTCATCTGCTCCCAGCGCCCATGAGAAATCTCGCGCAGGCCGTCCCGAGTCTGAACTTCCAGGCCGTGCGGTTCGGCCAGGATGCGGGCGGTCTCCACCGTGCGATCCAGCGGCGACGCGTAAATCGCCTGAATGTCTTCCCCTTGAAGCCGTGCAGCGAGCCGCCGCACCTGTTCCCGCCCCTCATCGGAAAGTTGAACGTTGGTGGCTCCGGCGAAACGGTCCTCCGCCGTGAGAACGGTGGCGCCGTGCCGGACCATAAAAATTCGAGAGCGCATGTTTGCTTGCAAAGAGTAGCAACGGGATTCCCAGCGGCGAGAAAGAAACTCAGGTAGTGCGGCTTTAGGCGGAGTGCGTCAAAGAGCGCGAGCGAATCAATCGAACCCGCGCCATGAACTACCTTGGCATTGTCACATCAGACCGTTGCGTCGAACTTTGTCCCCGGCGGGAAAGGAGCCCGCGGGAGCGGCGCGACATGGACGAAGCCCGCGAGGGTCGAGGCGCGGGAGCGCGAGATCAATCGAAGCTAGACGACGAATCGCCACTCAGTTGTCAAAGCTGCCGGCGCACAGCATCATGTCCCCGGCGGGAATCGAACCCACATTTAAGGTTTAGGAAACCCTCGTTCTATCCGTTGAACTACGGGGACGCAAAGAGAACGTCCTGAGTCGAAAGTATTCGCCAAAAGCGTCCAACGTCCAACGTTGAATTCTTGAAGAATATAAGATCACACGAGTTGACTGCCGCTGGCTTGCTTGAACCGGTGGACCCGCTGGCTAGAGTTGTACGCGTCTCGATTCGATCCCCGCTGTCCAAGGGGACTGTATGAGCATATCAATGCGGAAAATCTCGCCTGGCTTCGCCGTTATTATTGCGCCGATCATTTTTCTCGCGCGATACCTTGCCGACGCAGCCGCTCCTCCTGTTCCGGCGGGAAGCGTGCCCTCCTTTGCCGGCAACGCCCAACACACGTCCGTCTACCAGCCGGCGGCCCAAAACCTGAATGCCGTTCATTGGTCCACCACGGTCGATCTGACCAATTCCTCGGCGTTCGCCCATTTCGGCGCACCGGTAATCACAGCTGCGAACACGATTCTTGTTCCAGTCCGGACTCCTGGGGACGGATTCCAGGTCAACGCTTTCGACGCAAGCAGTGGCGCTGCGAAATACACGCTGAGCAGCGATTACGTTCTTCCGTCATACGGTTGGATCCCGGTCTACAATCCCTGTCTCACCACCGGTTCGTTTGGCACTCGTCTTTATTATGCCGGCCGGGGCGGAACGATTTATCATGTTGATAACCCTGATTCCGCTTCGCATGGCCCGCCGATTCAAGAGGTATTCTACACTTCTCTCTCTAACTATCTGGCGAACGCGGCAGCCTTTAATGGCACCATTTTCATCAACACGCCGATTACTCCTGACAGCAAGGGGAACGTCTATTTTGGGTTTCGCGTCCAAGGCACCGCGCCAGTTCCACTGAGCACAACGCAAAGCGGCTTCGCCCGCATCGATACGAACGGCAACGGAACCTATGTCCTGGCTGGAACCGCGGCGAACGACGACGCCATCGATCGCGATTCGCATAATTCGGCGCCAGCTCTTAGCAATGATGAAACCACCCTTTATGTCGTAGCCAAACCTAGCGCCGCCGGCAGCTGGCCCTACCTTCTGGGATTGGATACCACCACGCTGGCGGGGAAGTATCGAGTGCTCCTGCAGGATCCCCGTAATGACGCGCCCGCCAATATTACGGACAACAGCACGGCCTCCCCCACGGTCGCTCCGGATAACGACGTCTATTTGGGAATCGGGGCCAACCCGGACAATGGGTCCCGAGGTTTTCTGCTGCGGTTTAACAGCGATCTAACGATCGAAAAAGCCCCGGGTGCCTTTGGTTGGGATTACACGCCCGCGATTGTGCCGGCAACGATGGTGCCTTCTTATCAGGGGCCCTCCTCCTACCTGCTCTTCTGCAAGTATAACAACTACACCATAAAGGATGGCGTGAACCGTGTCGCCTTGCTCGACCCGAATGCCACTCAGGTAGACCCGCACCCTACGGCGGCTGGCTTGCTCGAGATGCGCGAGGTGCTCACCTTGATTGGACCCACACCTGATGACGAAAGCGACCCGAGCTCCTTGCCCTATGCGGTGCGGGAGTGGTGCATCAACACCGCCGCAGTCAATCCCGCTACTAACAGCATTTTCATGCCGAGTGAGGATGGCCACATCTATCGCTGGAACGTTGCCACCAATTCGTTTGCTCAGGCAGTCACGCTTGGGCCTGGCATCGGCGAACCCTATGTCCCAAGCTTGATTGGTCCCGATGGAATCGTTTATACGCTGAACGGCGGCACTCTCTTCGCGCTCGGCCCGCTTACGGGGGTGGATCTCACCCTTACTTCCAGCGCACCGGATGTTCGCACCGTGGTAACTGGCGAAGCAGTCACCTTCACCGCCAAGATCACAAACACCGGATCGCCTGGCCCCATGCCATCCGGCACCGTGATATTTCAGGATTTCACCTACCAGGGCTTTACTTCTATCACAACTACTCTCGCATCTAACGTCCCCGTGAACGCTAATGGACAAGCATCGGTTACCACATCCAGCCTCGCAGCGGGGAACGGCTTTCTCGGCAACCACTTCATCACCGCCAGTTACAGCGGTGATAGTAACTTCAATGGCGGGAGCGCTACGCTCGTTCAAAAGATCCATGCCCAAGGGTCGACCACCACCCTCACGTCGTTGCCGAATCCATCAACGGTCGGGACCTCCGTCTCGTTCACCGCCGCGGTAACTTCAGGTCCTCCAACCCCAACGGGCATGGTCACCTTTCGGGAAGGTTCCACAGTTCTTGCCCAGATCCCTCTTAGCGGTGGCGTTGCCTCCTTCAGCACACGGAACCTAGGTGTCGGCAATCATACCGTCACCGCGATTTACCAGTCGGATACGGTGTTCGCCTCGAGTAGCGGCACGAAGACACAGACTGTCGCCGCCCCTACACCGACACCCACGCCCACACCAGAACCCACGCCCACACCAGAACCTACACCTACACCCTCACCCACACCCACACCGACTCCGACCCCCACACCCACTCCTACTCCTACTCCAACTCCTACGCCTACACCCGCCCAAGCTATTAACCTCTCGACCCGAATGCTCGTTCAGGCGGGTGACAAGGCGGGAATTGGGGGATTCATCATCACAGGCAGTTCTTCAAAGCACGTGCTGATCAGAGCGATTGGGCCCTCTTTGACGCAATTAGGAGTCCCCAATGCGTTGGTTGATCCAAAGCTCGAGTTGCACGACTCCGGTCCCGCTCCAATCGCCTTTAATAATGACTGGAGGGACAATCAGGAAGCCGCTATCAAAGCCACGGGGATTCCACCCACCAATGACTCCGAATCTGCTATCGACGCTACGCTGACTCCGGGAAACTACACGGCTATCGTTACTGGCAATGGCAGTAACACCACGGGTGTTGCGCTCATTGAAGTCTACGATCTCGACCAGAGCGCGGGAAAGCTGGCCAATATCAGCACTCGCGCGTTTGTCAGTACCGGCGATGAAATTGCCATTGCGGGCTTTACCCTGGGGGGACAAAGCGGCTCCGATCGGGTCGTGGTTCGAGGCGTGGGTCCGAGCCTGACTGCATCGGGGGTGCCAAATCCGCTGGCTGATCCCACGCTGGAGCTTCGGGAAAGTAACGGAGCACTTCTCGCCGCGAACAACGACTGGCAGGATGATCCGAACCAGGCCGCTAAGCTGACTGCTGCAGGTCTCGCGCCTTCCAACAAGCTCGAGTCCGGCATAGCTGCTACGCTTCCTCCAGGCCGTTATACCGCGCTGCTGGCAGGCGGAAACAACGGCACGGGCATTGGCCTGGTCGAGGTTTACGACCTCGGACCATAGCCTGCGCTCATCGCACCGAACGTTACCGCGCGGCCTATTGCAGGTTGTAGATTTCGAGCAACCCGATACCGATGCCGCCGCTCTGACCTGCCAGGATCGCCGTGTAGGGTCCCGGCGGCAGCGTCGTAAAGATACCCGCCTCTTTGGGATTCGAAGGCGCCAGGCCGTTGAGCGTGAGCTGCGCAGCCCCGGGATCCGTCTGCCAGTCATCATTCGAGATGACGATCGTTCCGTTCTGGTTGCGCAGGACTAAAGTAGGATCAGCCAGCACAGGGCTTAACCCAAATTGGCTAAGCGACGGCCCTAACCCTCGCACCGCTATCCGCGTAGGAGTGTTGTTTCCGCCCAGGGTGAAGCCACCAATCATGACCTTGTCCTGGGTCTGAACAAAACCGCGTGAGCTGATGTTGGCTAGTTTCGAGTCAGCGGCTTGATTAGTGTCATAGACTTCCACCAGGCCGGTGCCAATCGTGTTGCCCTCGCCGGTAAGGAGAACCGTGTATGCACCCGGTTGAAGGGTGGCGACGATAACCGACTCGCGATCGTCAGAGGGCTGGAAGTTCGTCCCTTCGATCAGGCCACGCTGGTCATCCTTCCAGTTCTTGTTCATGAAGATCAGGTTGCCGCCGGAGCCGCGCAACTCCAGCTGCGGATTAAGCAGAACATTGCTAAGGCCAAAGGAGGTGAGCGAAGGTCCAAGACCGCGCAAAACCACCGGCTTGTTCGCATTGCCCTTGATGATGAAGCCCCCTATCAAAGCCTTATCACCTAACTGGACATCGCCGCGGGTTGAGATATTCAACGACTGGGCAGGAGTCGGGGTAGGTGTTGGAGTTGGCGTAGGACTGGGGCTGGGCTGACTCACGACGAAGGTCTGGCTTGCCGCGCCGCAGGCTGTGGCCACCGCTTTGTTGCTGGCGTCGCCGCTGTAACTAGCGACAAAATAGTAGGTCCCGGGCGCGGCCGGCGTGAAAGGATTCGAGGCATAGCTCCCGTTATCGGTCACCGTCTTGCTCGAGGTAGCTATTGAGCTGGCGCAGTTTGCAGGGTTTGGCCCATAGACCGTGAAGGTTATGGCTCCCGTCGGACTCGTCCCGCCGGAGAGAGTGGCCGTGTCTGTCACAGGAGTTCCTACGGTGGTGTTCTGTGGCGAAGCGGTCCCGCTGATCGCGGGCGATGCCAGGTCCACGAAGACAGCCTCCTTCGAATCGTTGCACGAGGTCACCACGCCGGTGGTGTTAACGTCGCCGCTGTAAGTCGCCACCCATCGGTAGGTCCCGGAGGTAGACGGCGTGAATGGATCAGAATTGTAATTACCGTTGCCATTGACGTTCCTGACTGAGGTCGAGATGGCGGCGCCGCTGCACGCGCCATTGTTCGGGCCGAAAAGTCTGAAGGTGATGGTGCCGGTAGCGTTCGCCGCGTTGGAGAGCGTCGCGCTATCTGAAACGCTATTGCCGAGAGTGGTACTCGCGGAAGCCTGGGTCGTGAGGGCGGCGGTTTGCTTGGATACCACCACGGATTCATTAGCATCACCACATAGAGTCGCTGTGCCCTTGTTATTTCCGTCGCCGCTGTAGATCGCCACGAAACGGTAGGTTCCTGCTGTCGTCGGCGTGAAGGGACCGGAGTCGTATGTACCGTCGCCGTTTACATTAATGGTCGAGGAGAATGCCGCAGCGCCATTGCAGTTGGCAACATCCGGGCCATAGACCAGGAAAGTAATGTTCCCCGTAGCGCTAGCACCGCCTGTGAGTGTCGCGTTGTCGGATATTGTCCCACCGATGACGACGGACGAGGAGGATACGGTTGTGCTTAGCGTCGGAGCGGCTGCAACGACGGTGGTGGCCGCCACAGAGCTATTGTTTTCCAGGCTGTTATCGGTCGAAGAGGAAACGAAAGCGATGTTATTGTAAACCGAGCCCGAAGACGCGCTGCTCGGAATGAATCCGACAAGAGTAAACGTGCTCGTGTTGCCGGCTGGAAAATTTGAGTTTGTACAAACGACGGTCCCTCCCGATCCTGCTGAAGGGGAACTGCAAGACCAGCCTGGTGGTTGCGTGACCGAAACAAACGTCATATCCGATGGAAGGCTGTCCGACAACTGCGCGTCGGGAGAGGCATCCGCTCCGAAATTGGTGACCTGGATGGTGTAGGTGACGTTCGAACCAGCCAGTGCCTGGTCAGCGTCGACCTCCTTGGTCACGCCAAGGTCCGAGCTTGTTCCTCCGGTCACCTGGGTCGTCGCGCTGGCACTGTTGTTTTCGTCATTTGGATCCGTCGAGCTATCCACAGTCGCTTGATTGGTGATGAACGTGCCGGGAGCCCCGGAAGCAATCTTAACCACCAGCGTGAAGGTGTCCGTGGTCCCGGCAACCAAGGCCGGGTTGTTACACGCGACAGTGCCGCTCGAGCCTACGCTTGGCGTGGAACAGAACCAGGCAGGAGGCGAAGCGAGCGAGACGAACGTCGTGCCGGCTGGCAGAAAATCGGTCAATTGAGCGGGAGCAGAGTCGTCGGGACCGTTATTGGTTACCTGAATGGTGTAAGTGATATTTGCACCCACGGCGGCCTGATCCACGTCAGCGGACTTAGACACGGCCAGATCCGCCACCTGAGCTTTAGCGGCTGGCAAAAAAATTGACGATAACAGGAGGACGAAAGCTGCGACGAAGGAACAACGGATTGGAGTGGTCATGAATTCGGTCTGATCGCTACTGTCCCGCAGCTGATAGAATCAGAAACGAATTTCCCAGCGAGTCATTTAGTTTTTGGTGTCAGGCACCATCTGGCGATTCTAGGCAAAGTCGAGGAGGAAATTTCTATCTTAAACGCAAAAAAATCACGGCACGTTCGGCCACTGACTCGATCCAACCGACCCCCCTGAGCGGGCCACCGTCCCGGCCTAACGACACCCCATGTCCTGACGCCCAAACTAACTGTCGCGGTCAGGCGGT
Organism: Chthoniobacterales bacterium; assembly: GCA_003244145.1. Lineage (GTDB taxonomy): Bacteria > Verrucomicrobiota > Verrucomicrobiia > Chthoniobacterales > UBA10450 > AV80. Next base: position 5,647 of record QHBM01000064.1, on the reverse strand, counting down.
GTAAACGAGAGCGCCGCAGCGCCAGCAGGTGAACCATTCCCACCCGGGCGAGACATAGTTGGCGGCGCCATCATTCCAGCAGGTGTACGCCATCCGCTTCGAGCGAGGCCCGGCTTCAGCCGTCTCCGGTTCGGCTTTTTCCACGCCGGCACCGCCTGGTTTGTCCGGTTGTTTGCCTTGTTTTTCGCCCGCCATAACGACCCTTCCACTCTTTCCTGGCCTCCCGGCTCATGACGCGAACCGGGAGGCCAGGCAAGGAAGCGCAGGGCATGGAACCCTGCTCTTCCGCTTACCTAGCGTGCGCTGCTTAGGTGTAGTTGAGCGCGCCGCAACGCCAGCAGGTGAACCACTTCCAACTTGGATCGATATAGTTCCCCGCGCCGTCATTGAAGCATGTGTAAAGGAGCTGCCGCGAACGACCGCCCGCTTCCCCGGCATCGGCACCCTTTTCCGTACCGCCGCCGCCCTGATCACCCGGTTTCTTACCAGTTTTTTCGTCAGCCATAACTAATTTACCTTTCTTTCTGTTGTTGTTGTCGAATCGCCATCACATCACTCGATGCGGCAGCAAATTTCTATTTTTTCTTCCCTGGCGCTTCAAGAACCTTTTTCTTTCCCCTTTGCCACGCCATCCCTCTTTAGACAGACAGCCTTCCGCTTCTTGCGAATTTTTTTCCGGGACCAAAATCATTGTTCATCATGCGAATCAGCCTGGGCGGGCTTTCCCTGAGAGGCCCGCCCCCGCCATCTGTGGCGGCGGAGCGGATGCAGGGGTGTCGGCATTGGCCGGCTTCGCGTCTTCGGCGTGATACAGTTCATAAAATAATCCGCTTCGCGCGAGCAGTTCGTCGGCGGTGCCTTGCTCGGCGATCTTTCCGTCATCGAGCACGACGAAGTAATCGCAAAACGGCATGAGCCATCGCAGATCGTGATCGACCACCATCACCGTGTGGCCTTTGAGCGCCTTCTTGATGATTTCGAGCATGGAAAACTTCTCCACGTTGTCCATGCCGACCGTCGGCTCGTCGAGGAATAGGATTGACGGATTCCGCAGCAAACAGCGGGTGAGCGCGAGCAGCTTTCTTTGACCGCCGGAAAGGCGGCGGCCTCCCGCAAAGTCCTGATCGAGCGGATTTCCCTGGGCCCCGGCCTCCAAGATTTTCCAGACACCAGTCCGCTCGCAGATCGCGCGAATTTCTTCGTCGGTCGCATTCCCTTTCGCCATCTGCATGTTTGCGCGCAACGTATCGTAAAAGAACGCCGGGAACTGCGACATCATCGCGATGTGATTGTAGAGATTGTCGGACGCGTAGTCGGCCACCGGCCGGCCGCCCAACACCACCTCTCCCTGTTGCGGATCGTAGAAACGCAACGCCAGTTTGAAGAATGTCGTCTTCCCCTGCCCCATTCGCGCCACGAACCCGGTGATTTTTCCCGGCGGAACATCGAATGAAATATCGTCGAAGATTTTCCGTCCGCCGGGCGTGTAGGAGAAAGTAATGTTCTTCGCCGAGAGCGTGGGCTCCACCGAAGCGACCTTCACCGTGCCCGATTTTTCTTCACGCCGCGCGCGCGACTCCATCATTCCGTTCACGGTTTCGATTGCCGGCCACGCATTTCCGGCCATCAAGATGTAAGCCGAAAGTCCCTGGATCGGGGTCATCAACTGCGGCGTAAGAAGAAAAATCGCCACGACCTTTCCCGCGGCATCGGGATCGGTGGAGTGGTAGGCAGAGTAGACCGCGAACGCGAGCATCACGACTTCCACGATCCAGCTCGGCAGACCACTGAAGAGGCCCATGTATTCCATCGTCACCGTATTCTTGAGGCGCGATTTCAGGAGCGCGTCGAGTTCCTTGTCGTGTTTTTTCACGAACATCGGCTCGGCCTCCATCGCCTGGATCTCCTCGGGCGACTGCATCGCGCCGGTCACGAGGCTGTTGAGCGCGACCATTTTTCCCTGCAGGTCGCGCGAAACATCCCGGACCATGTTTGCCATCTTGCCTGTCATCCAGGGCGAGATGAAAGCAAAGAGTACGATCGCAAGGGGAATGGCCGCGGGCGGAATCGCCATCCCGAAGATTGTCGGCGCCGGCTTCATGTCGAAGTTGTAAACGATTAGACCGACGGTGATGCCGAGTGTTACTACTTGCAGGATCACATCGAGACTGACCTGGCGCAGTGTCATCGTCGCTTCGACTGCGAATTGGTTTACGACTGCGTTCAGCTCACCCGTTTCGTGGGTGTGATAAAATTCAGGCGATTGCCGGAGCAACCGCGCAAAGAGCTGGCTGCGCAGCTTGTTGGACATGGCGAGGTCGAGTTTCGTCCCGATCGCCCGCATCGGAAGGCGCACGGCAAGCGTGGCCAGCGCAAGGAGAGACCACAAAACGACGAGAAATAGCGGACTCTTCGAGCTTGTCTCCGGCGGTGCAGATGCGTTTGAGGGCGCACTTGGCGTCGCGGTCGGATTTGCCGGCGCGGTCGCCGGAGCGTTAGGACCGGCTGTCGTATTTCCGGGCGCCCTTGCGTGATTGATTGCGTTGGTGACCTGGCCCAGGAGCTGCGACGTGCCGAGCGTGACACAGTTTTGCACCAGCATCATTACGCAATAGGCGATGGTAAGAACTTTAAAAAAGCCCAGCAACTTCCAGCCGAGCTTGAAGATCATGCCCCAGCGCACATCGCTTAGCTGCGACCCTGAGCCGCCACGACCCTTCCCTTTTCCATCCGCGCCCGCCGGCGGCGCAATTCCCATTTTTCCTGCCGCGGCTGAGGCAGTCTGCGGGCCTGGCCCGCTCTGTGGCCCTTGCCCGGGAGCCGATGATTGCGACGCTGGTGGTGTGTGACCCGGTGGTGGTTTTCCCTGCATGGAGCGTTATTGGTATCAGCCGCCGCCCGCGCGTAGCTAGCTAAATCTTCGTTTCGCGAAAACGCCCGCCTGTTACGACGCTTCGTAGCAGTCGAGATACTTGATCCCGGAGCCGGTGCTGAAAATCACCACTCGCTCGGCGGCCGCGATTTTTTTCGCCGCCAACAGCTTTCGTAACGCCACGAAACAGGCCGCTCCTTCCGGTGCCACAAACAGGCCTTCCGCCGCGCCCACCTCCCGCGTGATGCCGATCATCTCTTCATCTTCCACCGCGATCGCACCGCCGCCCGACGCGCGAAGAATATTGAGCATGAGAAAATCGCCCACCGCTTTCGGCACACGCAACCCGGAGGCACACGTATGCGCATGCGGAAATTCCTCCGCCGTTTTTTCTCCCGCGGCAAACGCGCGCACGATCGGCGCGCACCCGCTCGCCTGGATCGAAAACATCCGGGGCCGCGCCGACCCGATCCAGCCGAGCGCCTCCATTTCGTCGAACGCTTTCCACATCCCGATCAGTCCCGTGCCGCCCCCTGTCGGGTAAAGAATCACATCGGGGAGCGTCCAATCCATTTGCTCCGCCAATTCGTAGCCGAGCGTTTTCTTTCCTTCGACCCGATAAGGCTCCTTCAAGGTGGACATGTCGAACCAGCCTTCGGCCGCTTTGCGCTTCGCGATCTCCGCGCCGCAATCCGTGATGAGACCGTCAATCAAGACCACGTTGGCGCCCAGCTCGCGGCATTCGATGATGTTCGCCCGCGGCGTATCGCGCGGCATGAAGATGTGCGCTTCGAGACCGGCCCGCGCGGCATAAGCGGCCAGCGCGCCGCCCGCATTTCCTGCCGTCGGCACGGCCAGCTTCGTCGCGCCGAGAAGTTTCGCCATCGAGACCGCTACTACCATCCCGCGCGCCTTGAAACTTTGGGTCGGATTCTGAGCTTCATCTTTCACCCACAAATTCGTTAGGCCGGCCGCCGCTCCGAATCTTTTCGCCGACAAGAGCGGCGTTCCTCCTTCACCGAGCGAAACCGGCTCCACGTCCGGCGGCAACGGCAACACTTCGCGATAGCGCCAAAGTGATTTCTCGCGCGCCACCAGGTCTTCGCGTTTCAAAACGCGCCCGACCGCGGCCAGATCGTAGACCGGAAAGAGCGGCTTCTGGCAGGCCGTGCACAAATTTTGAAGTTGCGACCATTCATGCCGAAGCCCGCATGCCGTGCAGGTGAGATGCGTCAGAAACATGCAACCAATGGAGCGCAACCACTGTCGCTTGGAAAGCGGCGACCTCGGATCTACCCTCTTCGTTAGGCGTTGGACGTTGGGCGTTGGGCGTTTTCCTCAAATCTTGACCGCCACCGACAGGGATCGCTACAACCTTTAAGACAGGCATGACTCCGGCTTCCTCACCTTCTTCGACCCGCCGCCCCTGGTATCGCCCTTCCCTCACCACCCAAATCTTCATCGGGCTCATTGTTGGCGGCGCCATCGGCTACTTCCGGCCCGATTGGGGGAACGCCGTTTACTTCCTCCGCGACATCTTTCTTAACCTGATCAAGTCGATCATCGCGCCGTTGGTCTTCTCCACCATCGTCGTCGGGATCGCCGGCGCCGGTGCGTTGAAGAAAGTCGGACGCATGGGCGCGAAAGCCCTCATCTATTTCGAGATCGTCACCACCGCCGCACTCTTCATCGGTCTGGCGATCGTCAACTTCACCAAGCCCGGGATCGGCGTCGTCCTCGCCGCCGCTAACACCGACGTCGTCAAAACCATCGGCCAAAGCCATCCGAAAACGCTCATCGAAACTCTCGTCCACGCCTTCCCCTCCTCCATCGTCGACGCCATGGTGCGCGGCGACGTTCTTCAGATCGTCGCGTTCGGCGTCCTCTTCGCCATGGCCGTCTCCGCCATCGGCGAAAAAGGCAAGCCGATCATCCGCGCGATGGAAAGCCTTTCGCAGGTCATGTTCAAGTTCACTAACTACGTCATGATGTTCGCCCCCATCGGCGTCGGCGCGGCCATGGCCCACACCGTCGGCACCCAAGGCCTCGGCGTCCTCGTCAATCTCGGCAACCTGATCCTCTCCCTTTACCTCGCCCTCATCATATTCATCGTCCTCGTCTTCGGCGCCGTCATCTTCATCACTCGCATCCCGCTCCGGCAATTTATCCGCGCCGTACGCGAGCCCGCCGTGCTCGCCTTTGCCACCACCTCGAGCGAATCGGCCCTGCCTAAGGCCATGCAAGCCATGGAACGCTTCGGCGTCCCGCGCCACATCGTCGGGTTCGTCATGCCCACCGGTTATTCCTTTAATCTCGACGGCTCCACCCTCTATCTCGCCATGGCCAGCGTGTTCGTCGCGCAAGCCGCCGAGACCACCATGGGCTTCCACATGGGCTTCGGCGCGCAGATCACCATGATCCTAACTCTCATGCTTACTTCCAAAGGCGTCGCCGCCGTCCCGCGCGCGTCGCTCGTCATCCTGCTCGCAACCCTGAACAACTTTCTCCCCGCCGGTCTCGGCCCGATAGGTGTCGCGGTCATCTTCGGCGTGGACGAGTTAATGGACATGGGCCGCACCTGCGTAAACCTGATCGGCAATTGCCTGGCCACCGTCGTAGTCGCCAGATGGGAAGGCGAGTTCGACGACACCCGCGCCAAAATCTTCGGCACTCCCGCCGAAGCCGAGCTCGATTTGAAATCCGGCGACCTCGCCTTCGCCGAAGCTGTCCGCCAAGGCGACTAAGCTGGCCGTTCCGGGGAGCGCACGCTTGTAG
>QHBM01000121.1 GCA_003244145.1 Chthoniobacterales bacterium | reverse complement strand
GGCCAATACACGGCGGTGGTGCGGGGAGCCGGTAACACCGTTGGGACTGGTCTCGTGGACGCGTTCGATATCAGCGGCGCGTCGCCTGCCAGGCTCGTCAACGTGGGGACGAGAGGTTTGGTGCAGCCGGGTGACGGACTGCTGACGGCCGGATTTATTGTGCAGAATGGATCGGTCAGAGTCGTGATCCGGGCGATCGGTCCTTCTCTAACGGCTTTCGGTATCACCAACGCCCTGCTCGATACCACCCTTCAACTACGGGACGTGAACGGCGCCATCGTCCGGGAAAATGACGACTGGATGACGGATCAAAAGGCGGAACTGGAGGCCACCGGGCTGCAACCGACGAACAATCTCGAAGCGGCCCTTGTCGCGACGATCTTGCCTGGACAATACACGGCCCAGGTCCGGGGCAAGCCGGAGGCTACCGGTATTGGCGTGGTGGAGGTTTACTTCCTGCAATGATCTCAAAGCGGGGGGGTATGCTCTCCCGCGCCAAGAATAACGGCACGGGCGTGGCCCTGTTTGAAGTCTTTAATCTGCCGCAACCTTGATCGCACCCATACGAACCGAGGCGCTGAGACGTGGCGTAACGAACTACCGTTTGGGCCAAACCTCACGCAGCGCGTGGAGCTGCTTCAGCGCTTCGATGGTTTGGGCATTCTTCTCGCCGAGGTTTGCCTTGGCTTCCTCGTATCCATGCAGCAGGAAAGGCTCGGCCTCCGCGTAGCGTTTTTGCGCCAGCAAACATTCACCGAGGGCGGTCTCGGTGAGCGATAACACGGGGCTATCCGGCGCTAAGACCTTTTGCCGGGTTTGCAGAGCCTCGCGCAGGTATGGCTCTCCCTCTGCCGGTTTGCCAAGGCGGGTAAGGGTTAATCCCAGCGCTCCCTTGGCACTGAGCACGTAAAAGGATTCAGGCGGAAAGAATTTTACCAGCAACGCCAGAGCCTCTCGATACTTCATTTCGGCTTTCGCGTAATCGCCTTTAAGAAAATAAACGCGGCCCAAATCAAGCTGGAGAATCGGGGTGTTGGAGTTGATGTCGCCTAATATTTCGCGGTATAGAGTTTCGGCCTCAGTCAGACGCTGTTCCGCCTCGGAGTACGCTCCCTTGTTCGTTAAGAGCTCCCCTAAGTATCCGGTCGCCTGCGCGAGGTAAATACGGTAACGAGGCTCGACCCCACGACCGACTTCAATGGCGCGACGATAAAGGATTTCCGCGCCGTCAACATTGCCCAATGCCTTCCGCGCCAGGCCGAGCGCAGTGAGCGAGGTTAGATAATAACCATGGGTGTCGCCAAAATGCTTCCTGATTAACTCTACCGCTTCGGCTAGGACAGGCTCTGCCGCTTTCGGTTCACCTTTCCTGATCAAGTTCATTCCCCAGCAATACAAGGCGACACCGAGGTCCTCATTTCCTTCGGGAGACAGCGTGCGTTGAAGTTCCACGGCTCTCCGGGCAAGAGGCTCGCCTTCAGTGGCTTTGTCCTGAAAAAAAAGCGCCAGTCCCAGCACCGCCATGCTTCTGGCCGTAGTGGGATGCAATTCACCATTGGCTTTCAAACTCGCCTCAAGGGCAGCGCGAAGGTTGACCTCGGCCGGTTCATACAGCCCGATGGAAATATAGGTGCGCCCGAGCGTTAAAAGCACTTCCGCCATCACCTCGGGTTGGTTCGCCATCTCTGCTCGAGCGCGACGGGAAGCTTCGCTCAAGACATCGGCAACCTTGATATCGACGCCCTTAACGTCCGGAGCAGCCGCTCCCAGCATCTCCTGTAAAAAAGTGTTAATGCGTTGTGCCTTCAATCTCTCGCGTTGCGCGACGTATCTTTCGCGCTGCGCGACGTCGCGTTGCCGACGGGCGTTCTCAGCTTCCCAAAGCGCAGCGATCAAACCCGCAAGGATGGCCAGGGCGACCAGAAGGGCGGCGGCGACTGCGATCCGGTTCCGGGCGACGAACTTGGAGGTGCGATATGCAATCGTGTCCTTGCGCGCCGTCACTGGCAAACCTTCCAGGTGCCGCCGAAGATCTTCGGAGAGCTGCCCGGCTGAGGCATAGCGCCGGGACGGTTCCTTCCGCATCGCCATCAGGACGATGTTGTCGAGATCGCCGCGCAGCGATTTTGGATTTTGGATTTTGGGATTGTTTGAGGCAGTCGCGCTCGGTCGCACAGGCTCCTGCTCGGTGATAGCGCGTGAGATTTCCTCCAGCCGGCGGCTCTTCGTTCGGTAAGGCTTTGACCCGGTGAGTAACTCGTAGAGAATGACTCCGAGACTATAGACATCACTCGCCGTCGTCATCGCTTCACCGCGGATTTGTTCCGGGCTGGCATAATCGGGAGTCATCACGCCGGCGAGTGTGATTGTTCGTTCGGTAAGTCCTGTCGCAGTCTCATCCTCGAGTAACTTTGCGATTCCGAAATCGAGTAACTTGGGTTCGCCTTCTTTGGTAACGCGAATGTTAGAGGGCTTAAGATCGCGGTGAATCACAAGATGCTGGTGCGCGTAAGCGACCGCGGAACAAATCTTCCGGAAGAGATAGAGTCGGTCGTGAAGATTCAGTTGATGACGATCGCAGTAAGCATCGACGCGTTCGCCATCCACATACTCCATGACAAAATACGGAACGCCGTCGGGGGTAACGCCTCCTCCATAGAGGCGCGCGATGTGAGGATCATTCAAGCCGGCCAGGATTCGCTCTTCCCGGTGAAAGGAATGGATGAGATTCGCGCGGCCCAGGCCCGGCTTTACGAGCTTGAGAGCGACCTTTCGACCCAGCTTGGTATCCTCGGCCAGATATACTTCGCCCATCCCCCCTTCACCCACCAGTGAAAGAACTCGATAGTCGCCAACTAGTTGTCCGGCTCCTAACTCGCTTCCATCACCGGCGAAAATTTCGGCCGCCACCTGATAAGCAGGCTCTTCGATGAAGTCACCGACTTGATCGTGAGATCGAAGGAGCCGATCGACGTCGGCGCGCAGAGCCGCGTCGCCACCGCATTTCTCATCGAGGAATGCGGACCATCGGTTCGGTTCGGACTCGAGAGCGGATTCAACCAGCTCCGCCACTACCTGAGCTCTCTCAGCCGCTTGCATTCATTTCATCGAGAGGAGGACTGTGTCTAGATTTCTGTCTTGTTGATCGGCTAATATCCAGCCTGGCCTTCGGCGATCATGAGCCATCGCGGAGGGCGTTATGAAGCCAGAGCTTGGCAAAACTCCAATCGCGCAGAACCGTTTTCTCCGAAACTTGGAGGACCTCCGAAATTTCCTTCGTGGCGAGGCCGCCGAAGAATTTTAGTTCAACGACTTCGCTCTTGCGGGGATAGGTTTCGGCGAAGCTTTCGAGCACACCATCGAGGGCTACGAGATCGACGACGGTTTCGCAAGGAACAGCGCGGGCTTCATCGAGAGAAAGTTTTTGCTCGAGACCGCCGCGTTTCGCCGCGTTGTGGGCACGGGCGTGGTGGACCAGGATGCGCCGCATCAGTTTAGCGGCAGTGCGAAAGAAGTGGGCGCGGCCCTGCCAATCCACATTCCTGGCATCAACCAGTCGCACGTAAGCTTCGTGGACTAACGCAGTGGCCTGGAGAGTGTGATCGGAGCGCTCGCGCCGGAGATAATTGCGCGCCAGACGGCGCAGCTCTTCGTAAACGAGCGGCATCAATCTGGCCGAGGCATTATCGTCGCCCCCGCTCCAATCCCGCAGGATCTGGGTGACGTCGGCCGGCGGCTTGAGGTTGACGGACATTTCCACTGTTTCCGGGAAGAAATTTACTCTGTTGCGGGCCGCGAAGCGAAACTTTTTTCCAGTTAATGTCCGTTTTCGTGGGCGTTTTGCCCATTGTTAATTGAAGAGAGGGTTTTGTAGACACCTTAATATGAAAACGAATCACTGGGCCAGTAAATGGCTGTGGCTTTCAATTGCCTTGAGCGCGGTGGCGTGGGCAGGGCATGTCCACGCGGCAAATTTCGCCAGCACGCAGTCCGGTAGCTGGGGTAACGCGGCCACCTGGGGTGGCGCCGGCATTCCCGGAGCCGGTGATAATGTCACGATTTCACTCGGGACGACGGTTCAACTTGATACAACCCGCTTTACTGGCGACCTGACGGTCAACGGCACGCTGGACATGTTCAACAACTATCTCGAGTTTCAGGGTACGACCTTCACCAACAACGGCGCGGTGGCCAACACCACCGGTGGCCAGTTGGAGTTCAAAGGGGTGGCAGGCGCCGCCTCGACGACACAAACGATCGCCGGCGCTGGTACCTGGAACAGTGGTGCGCAGGCGGGTGTGAACGTTCTCAATAGCACTA
>QHBM01000138.1 GCA_003244145.1 Chthoniobacterales bacterium | reverse complement strand
CCGAGCGTTACCCGACCGCGGCAGCTTTGGCGGATGATTTGCAGAGGTTTCTCGACGATCAGCCGATCCTGGCGCGGCGCGCATCACGATTTTTCAGAAGCGGGCGAGGTAAACTAATCGCGCTGGGCGCGCTCATCGCCATGGTCGCGCTCGGCCTCCTGTTCTTCCCTTACGCGCGCTCGAAGTTCGCCAAGTCATCGCCGCCAAACGCGGCGACAAGGGTGCAACCCATTCCAGAAAAATCGATCGCCGTCTTGCCGTTCGAAAATCTGAGCGCCAACCAGGAGAATGCATTTTTCGCCGACGGCGTGCAGGAGGAAATCCTGACCGATCTCGCGAAGGTGGCCGACTTGAAAGTGATCAGCCGCACCAGCGTGATGCAATACAAGAACACGGCGACGCGCAATCTGCCGGAGATCGCGCAGGCGCTCAAAGTCGCGCATGTCCTGGTCGGCAGCGTGCAGCGCGCGAGCAACCGGGTACGCGTGACCGCGCAGTTGATCGACGCGCGGACCGACGCGCATTTGTGGGCGGAGCATTACGATCGGCCGCTCGACGATGTTTTCGCCATCCAGAGTGAGATAGCCAAGACGATCGTCGATCAGTTGCGCGCCAAAATATCGCCGAGCGAGAAAGCCGCGATCGAGCAACCGCCCACGGTCAATCTCGACGCCTACGATCTTTACACTCAGGCGAAAGCGTTGATCGCCACGAGCGCTTTCGGCACTGGCTTCGGGGACAAGCTGGACCGGGCGGGACGTTTGCTGGACGAAGCCGTCGCCAAGGATCCACGTTTCATGTTGGCCTACTGCGATCTGGCTCTGGTCCACGACTTCGCTTATTTCAGCGGGTTCGACCACACGCCGGCGCGGCTCGCTCGCGCCGAGACAGCGGTGCAAAGCGCGCTGCGTTTACGCCCCGAGGGGGGCGAGCCGCACCTCGCGCAGGCCCAGCATCTTTACATGGGATATCTCGAATACGATCGCGCCCTGGCCGAGCTCGACATTGCCGGCCGCACTCTGCCTAACGACTCGCGGGTCTTTGAACTAAGAGGTTACATCATTCGTCGCCAGGGACGCCATGAAGAAGGCGTGCGGAATTTGGAGCGATCCTTGGAACTGGATCCGCGCAATTTCGCCACTCTGCAGCAGGTGGCGTTGAGCTACGAAGCGCTCCGGCGTTACCCGGATATGGCGAATGCCCTCGACCGCGCGCTGGCGATTGCTCCGAACGATGTCGATACCAGAATCACGCGCGCCCAATTGCATCTCGATTGGCAGGCGGACACCCGCCCATTGCACGCGACGATCGATGCGCTTCTGGCCTCGCAACCAGCCGCCGCGGCTAGCTTTGCCGACAGTTGGTTGAATCTCGCCCTGTGTGAACGGGACTTCGTGGCCGCTAGCCGCGCACTTCAGGCGCTGGGTGATCACAATTACGGTCCCGATGCTCTCCTTTTCAGCCGCAAATTTGGGGAAGGCGTCGTCGCGCGCCTGCGAGGAAACGAAACCGAAGCCCGGGCGGCTTTCAGTGCCGCACGCACCCTGCAGGCGGAGGTGCTGCGTTCGCAAGGCGATTATGGGCCGGCGCTCTGTGTTCTCGGCCTGATCGACGCGGCTCTTGGACGAAAGGAGGACGCTGTGCGGGAGGGACGCCGCGCGGTGGAGCTGCTTCCGGTGGAGCGCGATTCTCTTAATGGCATTCGCGTGCGGGAATTTCTCGCGGTCATCTACGCCTGGACCGGCGAGAAAGATCTCGCTTGCGAGCAACTGGCGGCCGTCAGCAACGTTCCCGTTTCCGCCAGCTACGGTCAGTTACGGCTGCATCCGTATTGGGACCCTTTGCGCGGTGATCCACGCTTCGAGAAGATCGTTAAATCGAGGGAACCCAAGCCGTAGGCTTTCACACCTGCTAAGTGCTTGCTTCCAGAATTGAATTTGAGAAAGCTAGACGCTCCGACGTCAAAGATGTCTGAGATAAGCAACCACAAACAAAGGAAAACTAAGTATGGCTGACGAAAAAACAGGCAAGAAGCCGGGTGAAGAAGGCGGATCCGGCACCGAAAAAGACGCCGAGAGCGGTGAGGCCGGCGGTCGCGGGCACTACCACCGCCTTCTCTATACATGTTGGAACGACCACGCGAGCAACTACGTCCACGGTAACTGGCGGTGGTTCACCTGCTGGCGTTGCGGCGCGCTTAATTACATGTAGTTCCCGTCAACGAACCTGGAAGAGCGGCGCCAAGCCCTGTTCCTCCACCGGGTCTTGTCTTAGACCCAGAGCCGGCGATCGAACGTGCGATACTGGATCGCTTCGCTCACGTGCTCGGGCGTGATCGCGTCGGCCTGCTCCAGATCAGCGACGGTGCGCGACACTTTCAAAATGCGATCGTAAGCGCGCGCGCTCAGGTTCAACTCCGTCATCGCGACGCGAATCAGCTCCTGTGACTCGTCGCTGAGCTTGCAATGTTGCTTGATCTGGCGCGGTCCCATCCGCGCGTTGCAATTGACCTTCTTGTCGGCGCGAAAACGCGTTTGCTGGTGTTCGCGCGCACGCTGCACCCGCTCGCGAATGGCGGCTGAGCCTTCTTCGACACGTGTGCTTGCAATGTCGCGGTATTCCACTGCAGGCACTTCGATGTGGAGATCGATGCGATCCAGCAACGGCCCCGAGATCCGCTGCCGATAACGCTGGACCTGGACCGGGCCGCAGCGGCATTCGCGTTTCAGATCGCCGAAGTATCCGCACGGACACGGATTCATCGCTGCGACGAGCATGAACTCAGACGGGAACGTGACGCTGCCAGCCGCGCGTGAAACGGTTACCTTGCCATCTTCGAGGGGCTGTCGCATCACTTCCAGGGTCGAGCGTTTGAACTCTGGCAACTCATCGAGAAAAAGAACGCCGTGATGCGCGAGGCTCACCTCGCCCGGCGCCGGGATGGCGGAGCCGCCGAGCAAACCCACGTCGGAAATGGTGTGATGGGGCGAGCGAAACGGTCGCGTGGAAACAAAGGCCTGCTCGCCGCTCAGCATCCCCGAAATGCTGTGGATCTTTGTGCTTTCGATCGCTTCTTCGAGCGACATCGGCGGCATGATCGTCGCGATTCGTTTCGATAACATCGACTTCCCGGAGCCGGGAGGCCCGATCATGAGCAAATTGTGGCCGCCGGCGACGGCGACTTCGATCGCGCGCTTGACGTGCCCCTGTCCCTTCACGTCGCTAAAATCGACCTCGTAAATCTGATGCGTTTCGAAAAACGACGTCAGATCGCCCGGAGTCGGCGCCATGGTGGTTGCGCCGCGGATGAACTCGAAGGTTTGCCGCAAATTTTGGACGCCATAAACATCGATGCCTTTCACCATGGCCGCCTCGTGCGCATTCGCTTCCGGAACGAAGATGGCTTGTTTGCGCTGGCGACGCGCCTCGAGCGCGACCGGCAACACGCCTTTCACCGCGCGGACGGCGCCATTCAAAGCCAGCTCACCGACGAAACTGAATTTCTCCAGAGTTGAGCTGTCGAGCTCTTCGCTGACTGCGATCATGCCGAGCGCGATCGGCAAATCGAAACTAGGCCCCTCCTTTTTGATGTCGGCGGGCGCGAGATTGATCGTGGTGCGCCCGCGCGGCCAATGATAACCGCTGTTGGTGATGGCAGTCGTGACGCGGTCCTGACTTTCTTTCACGGCGGTGTCCGGTAAACCGACGATCACGATCTTCGGGTTACCGCCGGCGCCGTTGACCTCAATTTCCACCTCATAGGCATCGACGCCATAGACCGCGGCGGAATATATTTTGGCGAGCATGGGGGAACCCGAGCGTGGCAGACAACGGCTCGGAGTGAAAGTGGAATCTGAGGCTGCCGACGCGGCGCCGAGGCGCAAATTCCTGTGAAATGACCGAAATCGCCCTTACTTACTCCGAACAAGCTCCTTACAAGCGCATTTGACTATTATTGAACAGGACCCGTCCAAACGCTGTCAGTATTGCGATATTTAATATTTAACGTTGTTAACTACTTTCTAAAATGTTAAAACGAGAAATGCACGGGTCCCCGCTAAGGGTGACGACGGGAAACCTGCTCGTGCGACCCCTTTACCTCTTTCATGAAAAGTTATATGGCTGCCGAAGATAGCGATACTGGAATAAAAATTTACCTGCGTGAGATCGGGCAAATCCCGCTCCTGACTCCTGACCAGGAGATCGAACTCGCCGCAAAGATCAAGAAGGGCGACCGCGAGGCCCGCGCTCTGATGATCCGGTCGAATCTGCGACTCGTGGTCAAGATCGCGCACGATTACGCAAACCTGGGTCTGCCTCTGCTCGACCTGATCTCCGAGGGCAACATCGGTTTGATGAAGGCCGTGGAGCGTTTCGATCCGGCGAAGGGTGGCAAGCTCAGCACTTATGCGGCCTGGTGGATCAAGCAATCGATCAAACGCGCGCTGGCAAATCAGAGCAAGACGATCCGTCTGCCCGTGCATTTGGTGGACAAGATTTCCAAGATGCGCCGCGTTTCGCTCCAGATGAGCGAAGAGCTCGGACGCGAACCGACCGATGATGAACTCGGCGAAGAAATCGGCATCGCGAGCGGAAAAGTTTCGCAGCTCAAGACGGTTTCGATTCGCCCGGCCTCGCTCGATGCCCCGATCAGCGACGATGATTCCACTGAGTTCGGTGAGATCGTGGGCGACGAAGAGGCGCAAACGCCTTTCGAATTGCTCCGCGACAAAAATCTCCGCAACGAAGTGGGCGGCTTGCTCGATGTGCTCGACGATCGCGAGCGTAAGATCATCTTCTCGCGTTTCGGTCTCGATGGCGGGAAGCCGAAGACGCTCGAGGAAGTCGGCAAGAAATTCGGCGTGACGCGCGAGCGCATCCGCCAGTTACAGAACATTGCGCTCTCGAAGCTGCGCCGCGCGCTCAGCAAGAAAGAGCGCCCGGTCGATGTGGAATTGCCGGTGGAAGCCTAAGCAACGACGCAACTATTTGAAAACGCGCGGATGGGAAACCTCCGCGCGTTTTTTGTTACTTCACCTGACGGAGCTGCACGGAATCGACCTTGTCTTCGCCGGCCCGCAGATCGGTCAGGACGATGAGATTGTCGCCGCGCTCAGTCAGCTTTGCCTTTTGCAAATAAGTAACGGCTGACTCGATGGTGAGGTTCGGATCTCCCAGGAAATCGAGCATGATCGGATGCGTTCCCCAACACATCACGATCTGGCGGAAGACGCGTTCGTTCGTAGTGAAGGCAAAGATCGGCGCTTTTTCCGGCCGCAGATTCGAAGTGTAACGCGCCATGGTGCCGTGATGCGTGAAGACGATGATCTTCGCGTGCGGTAACGAATTGGCCAGAACGACCGCAGCCGCCACCGTTTTCTGCCGCGTGTCCTCAAGGATAGCGCCGGCGCCATAGCCGGCTCCGCCGCTGCGCTCAATCCGGCGAGCGACTCGATCGAAAACCTTCACGCATTCCACCGGATACCGGCCGGTCGATGTTTCGCCGCTTAACATGATTGCGTCCGTTTGTTCGAAGACCGCATTGGCCACGTCCGTGATTTCGGCCCGGGTCGGAACTGGGTTCTCGATCATCGATTCGAGCATGTGGGTGGCGACGATGACAGGCCGGCCGATGCGGAGGCATTGTTTCACGATCCGGCGCTGAATAATCGGAAGCTCTTCCATCGGGCATTCGATCCCGAGATCGCCGCGCGCGATCATGACCACATCCGCCGTGGCAATCATTTCGTCGATCTGCCGGACGGCGGATTGATCTTCGATTTTCGCTACGATCTGCGCGGTGCTCCCGGCTTTCTTCAACACGCGCCTCAACGCCAGGAGATCGCTTTTCTTCCGGGCAAAACTGAGCGCGACGAAATCCACCTTGAGCTCGACCCCGAGCGCCACGTCTTCCAAATCCTTCTGCGTCAGGGGCGGCAAATTCACGCGAACGCCCGGAAGGTTGATGTGGCGGCGCGACCCGAGCGTGCCCGGCGTCAAGACCTTTGAGCGAATCCGGTTCCGCTTCTTTTCCAGTACAAGCAGACGCATGACGCCGTTATCGACCAGGACGATGTCGCCCACGGAAATGTCGTCCACCAATCCCTCGTAGTTTACGTCCACCGAATACTTCTCTTCACTCCGCGCGCCGCGGACCGTGAACTCAAGGATATCTCCCGGCTTCAGATTGAGATTTGTTTTCAGCTCGCCCGTGCGAATAGCCGGCCCCTGGGTATCGAGCAGAATCGCGACTGGACGCGGAATTTCCGCCGCGATCTGGCGGATGCGCGGCACGATCTCACGCACCCACGGGTGCTTCGCGTGGCTCATGTTAAGCCGAAAGATGTCGGCACCGGCGCTCAGCAGGCCCCTAATGGTCTCCGATTTTTCCGTGGCCGGCCCGAGCGTGCAGATAATTTTCGTCTTCCGCATAAGCTGAAAACTAGGGTTGGCTTTGCAAAAGCCAAGGTTGTTGTCGTGTCGCTGCTACATTCCGGCTTTGGAACCAGCGCGGCGGAAACGCAATTTCGAATCCGGGAAGGTTCAGCGACAGGTTCGGATTGTAGAAAGGATCGTGCATCAACCGCGCGCCCCAAACGCGTTGCATGTAGCCCGCTTCTTTCAGAAACAACGCCTGCTCGTCCGGCGTCCGTTGATGGCCGCGCGAAGCCGATTCGTGATGAATCAGATTTGCATACGGCGTCCAGACCACCCGGTACCCGCGCGCCGTCCCCCGCAGGCAGAAGTCGACGTCGCTGAAGCTGACGCCGAGATTTTCCTCATCGAATCCGCCGAGCTCCTCGAACACGGCCTTGCGCAAGGCCAGGCAAGCGCCGGTCACGGCGGAACAATTCTGCTGAAGGAACGCGCGGTTGAAGTATCCCGGGTGTCTTCGCGGAATATTCGGGAAGGCGTGGCCGGCCACGCCGCCCAGCCCGAGAATCACTCCGCCGTGCTGTAAAGTTCCGTCCGGATACCAAAGCCGGGCGCCGACCGCACCCACCTCCATCCGCGCCGCGTGGCTGACCATTTCCGTGAGCCAGTCGCTTTCGTCGATCTCCGTGTCGCTGTTCAAGAAAACAAGAATCTCACCGCGAGCTCGTGCCGCCGCGCGATTGTTCAGCCGGCTGTAGTTGAACGGCCCCGTTTCCGACAGGACGCGTGCAATATTTTCGCGTTCGGCCCGGCGGAAAAACGAGAAACTTTTATCTTCGACCGATCCGTTATCGACGATGATTATTTCAAAGCGGCGATAATCGGTGCGCGCGACGATGCTCTCGATGCAGCGCTCCAGGAGGGCGAGGCCATCGCGCGTGGGAATGATGATCGAAGCGAGCGGGGCCGGCTCCGGCACCGCGTGAATGACACGATGCGATTCCGTGTTCTCCGGGCAAGGCACTACCGTCCCGGGCATGGCGCAGCGCTGGCAATGATCGGCGATGGCGCGGCGCGCGGCTTCTTTCGCGTACGGTTTCGCATCCGGGATGGCGGCGAGGCTGCCGCTCACCATCCGCCAATGGTAAAGAATTCGCGGGATGTGCCGCACCTGCTCCGGTCGCAGAAGCTCGATGACGCGAAGCGCGAGGTCGTAATCCTGTGAGCCCTCGAATCCCTCGCGAAACCCGCCAATCTGGCGCAGGAGATTTTCTCGATAAACCCCGAGGTGATTGATGTAATTCTGGCCGAGAAAAAGTTCCGGGTTCCAGTCCGTCTTGAAAAACGGATTCGAGCGCACGCTGTTCTCGTCGATCTTATCCTCATCCGAATAAATCAGCCCGGCTTCCGGATGGGCCTCAATCTCGAGCGCGGCCAGGGCCAGCGCGTTTTCCGCGAAAGCGTCGTCTTGATCGAGCAACGCGCACCATTCGCCGGTCGCGAGTTCTAGCGCTGAATTCGAGCAGGCGGAGATGTGCCCGTTTCGGGAGCGGAAGATCAATTTCACCCGCGCATCATTCCGCGAGATCTCTTCGAGAAACGGACGCACCTCCGGATCGGTCGAAGCGTCGTCGGCGATGCAAAGTTCCCAGCGTTCGTAAATTTGATTCGTGATCGACGCAATCGCCGCGCGAAGAAATTCCATTTCCGGATTGTAAACCGGGAGGACGATGGAGATCAGCGGCGGCCGGCGCAACGCGCGCAATTGGCGCCGCATCACGGCTTGAGTCGCCGGCGTGGGAGTATCAAATAGCGCAATCCATTTATCGTAGGCGCTCGCCTCTTTGGTTCGCAGCTCGTGTCGCCGATGACTGAGCGAGCGCAATAGCTCGGCAAAGCGCGATGCAAAACGATCCAGCGTAAAGTGACGATCGAAAGTTCGGCGGCCGGCAGCGGCGAATTGTCGCACGAATTCCTGATCACCGGCGCAAACCGCCAGCGCCCGCGCCAGCTCGTCGGGATTTTCTTTCGCCACGAGCAACCCGTTCATTCCGTCACGGAGCCATTCCCGAACGCCGCCGACATTCGTGCTCACCACGGCTTTGCCCAGACCCATCGCTTCCAAAATCACGATCGGCATCGTTTCATCGCGCGACGGAAGAACGACCACGTCCGTTTCATTCAGAAGCGTCAGCGCCTGGGAATGATCAAGCGCATCGATCAATTCGACTTGTGGGAACGCGGCCGCACGAGTCTGCAGTTTCTTGAAAAACGCCTCGTCTAAAACGCGCCCGGCCATTTTGAAAACGCAGCGTTCGCGCACCGTCGGATCGAGTCGCTCAATCGCCTCGACCAAAACATCATGGCCTTTGCGCGGTTCAAAGGAACCCAGGGTCAAAAAGCGAGTAAACGCACTTTCGTTTCGCGCGAGAACCGCCGGACGCGGAATCCCGTAAGGAACGACTTCGATGGGCGCATGCGTGAACCCTTCGTAGATTCCGGCCGTCTGCTGAGTCGGCATCACGAGGAGGTCCGCAAGCCGCAAGGCCTCCGCCATTTCTGGGATCGCCCGGATCAGTCGAACCGCGACGAGAGTTTCGTGCAAATACCAGAGCGCAGCGCGACCCTCGAGGTGAGCGGCGCGCACGGCCGGCCAGCTTGCGATCGTGTTGGCCACGATCACGTCGAAGTCGCGGCAAAGCGCACGCAATCGCGCGTGCGCCAAATCCGTCAGCAACGTCGGCTCGACGACCGTCGGGACTCCGGCCGCGGCCAGCATTTCCGTGATCGGTCCCTCATCGGGCGTGGCCACGCAGATTTCCCATCCCGCTTTTTGCAGCCAGACGGCGAGATGCACCAACTGGATCGGCGCGCCGCTCAAAGTCGTCTCGTGCGAAACAAAAAGAACGCGCGGTTTCGCCCCTGTTTCGTTCTTGTGCGCGCGAGCCACGGTCAGGTCGTCCGCGTTCGTTTCCCGGCGATGGCCTCGGTGATCCATTCGCGAAATTCACTCCCCAGACGCTCGATCGTGAAATCTTTTTCGTAAGTCTGGCGCGCCTTCTCGCCCAGTTCACGGGCCAGGGCCGGGTCCTCGATCAACCGGCGAAGCGCGGCGGCGAGCGCGTCCGGCGCCTCCGGCCTAACGAGCAAAGCGTTGTCGCCGTCGGTAAAAACTTCGAGCGCTCCGCCCACCGCGGTCGTGACGATCGCTTTGCCGAGACTCATCGCTTCCAGAATCGTGACGGTCGGCATTGCTTCGTCGCGCGAGGCGCAGACCACTACATCAGCGGCATTCAATTTCGCGAGCGCGTCCGCATGACTCAGGGCTCCCGTGACCGACAAATTCTTAATGCCGGCGGCGATGGGCGCCACGGTCGGCCAAAAATCGGGATCGAGAATTCGTCCCGCGATTTCGAAGTGGGCAGATTGTTGTAGCGGAGCAGGCAATTGCGCCACGGCCTGCACGAAAATGTCCTGGCCTTTTCGCGGCTCCACGCTCGCGAGCAAAAGAAACCGCAACGGATGCGGCGCCGCCTTCGTTACCGCGGCCACTTCCCCGCGAAGATCGGGAATCGCGTTGCGCAAACATTTCACCGGGCTCTCCGTGAACGGACTGTAAACCGCCGCGGTGCGCTCGGAAGGTGCGAAGAGAACGTCGGGCAGCGGCATGGCGGCGCGCAGCTTTGGCTCTTCGCGCAGATAATGTTCGCCGACCGATCCCGGCTCGTGCAGCCACCAGACCAGCGGCACCGGCTCGCCTTTCATAGCGCGCACCACCGCGCCGCTCCGGATCGTATTCGCCACCACGCAATCGAAGTTTCGCGCGAACGCCGCGCACGACTCATGTTCGGTCTCGACCAAAGGATCGATGATGAGCGTGATGCCTTCGGCCTCATATTTGCCGCGCAAAGGACCGTCCTCCGGCGCCATTACGACTACGAACATTCCCTGCCGCTTGCACCAGGCGGCCGCGTGAAAAAGCATCATCGGCGCGCCCGAGAGCGACAGGTCGTGCGAAACGAAAAGCAGATCGGGCGAAGCATCGACGGCCGCGCTGCCGTTGCGGCCCGCCATTCGGATCGGCGTCGGTGAATCCGTATAAAGCCAATCGCGCATGGTGTCGGTGAAATAGGGATCGTGGGTCGTGTAAGCCGCCCAGCGCTTCAGCAAAAAAATCGAAGCCTTATCCCGCCGGCGCACCTTCCTCTTTTTCTCGTGTTCTCCGATCGAGGCGTGTCCGGCGTGTCGCAGCGTCGCGTACGGGGTGTAAACGCAACGCAGTCCGATTTCGCGAAGCTTAAAACAGAGATCGATGTCCGAATGCGCGATCGGCGTATTCACACTATCGAAGCCACCGACGCGGACGAAGTCGTCGCGGCGCAGGGCGAGACAGGCGGCGGAAAGCGCCGCCACATCGCGCTGCGATTGCGCCAGGTTGAAATGCTCGGTCGCATCCGCTGGTCGCTGATGAAAAGCCGTTCCCGCTAGTCCTCGCACGCCCATCACCAGCCCGGCGTGTTGAATCTTCCCGGTCTCATAAAGAAGCTTCGGCGAGACCGCGCCGACCTCAGGATTCTCGAGCGGCTCGATCACATTCTGGATCCAATCCGCCCGGTCGGTCTCAACGTCGTCATTGAAAAAAATCAATCGCTCGCCCGTGGAGACTTCGGCACCGGCGTTGCATTTGTCGGAGAAATTAAATGGTTTGTCGTAGGGCACGAGGCGAACGGAGGCGCCCTCGGCTTCGAGAAACTTGAGCGTGTCCGCCAGCTTGCTGTTGGTGACGAGGACGATTTCCAGGTCGGGATATTTGGTGGCGCGCGAGAGGTCGCGCAGGCAGATCTGCGCGCGCGTGGGCGAATCGGTCGGAATGATAACGGAGACGCGCGGCCAGCGCGCAATTCTTAACCGAGCGCGATTAGCGGTGGGATACTCGATGATCTCGGCCGGCAATTTGCGGCGCCGCATCGCTTCGGCCAATGCCGCCAGATTCGTCGCGCGCGCGCCCGGTTTGCCTCCCATCGATCCCGACTTCGGATGTTCGCGCCAATGGTAAAGCACGTGCGGAATGTGATGGATCGCTCGCGCTCGTTCCGTCGCGCGCAAAGTAAAATCGTAATCCTGCGAGAGATCGAACTCCTCCCGGAACCCGTCCAGTTCGAGGGCGAGGAAACGCCGGTAAGCGCTGAGGTGGCCGATGTACATGAAAGCCAGGAGAAGCTCCGGGCTCCATTCCGGTTTAAAAAAGGGCGAGTGCCGCTTTCCTTTCCCGCTCCAGCGGTCCTCGTCGCTGTAGAAAATATCGGCCTCGGGAAATTCAGCAGCGGCGCGCGCCAATTCATAAAGCGCGAATGGCGCCAGTAAATCGTCGTGATCGAGGCACGCCACGAAATCGCCCGTGGCCGCGAGCAGAGCGCGGTTGGTGTTTTCGGCGATGCCGAAATTTTCGGTCAACCGCTGGACCCGGATCCGTTTTTCGCGGGCTTCCCAACGCCGGAGTGC
>QHBM01000109.1:63777-69246 GCA_003244145.1 Chthoniobacterales bacterium | reverse complement strand
GTAACGCACCGCCCAATCATTCTTATCATCGAGATAGAAATCCCTTACGTGCCCGATCTCGCCGTCGATCGCGCGCAGTTTCTCGCCGTAACGTTCCTGGATGCTGTGTAACATAATTAATCCTTCTATTTTGCTAAACCAAGGTCTGCTCCGATGGCGTGTTCGCCACCGATTGGTGAAAAACCCGAACAGGATTCGAGCAAGCGCGTGCGCGCGGATTGAAGCCGTTTCACCATTTCGGCAGCCATACGCTTGAATAGCTCAAAGCCGAGCGATGGGTCTGCCTCGCAATGCTCGCGCAACACCGTCGCGTAAAAAAAGATCGCGCTTGTTTCGCTCGAAGCGCGGGCGGTGAATTGCCATTCATAAGGTGGAAACAGCCACGACCAGCCCAGCACTCCGCCAGGGCCAATGCTCCCGGCCACGATTCTCCGCTCGCCTAATTTGGTCGCAGCTACGAGTTCCACTGCGCCTTCTTCGATGAGGTAGAACCGATTTGCTGTCTCGCCTTGGCGAAAGATTACTTGGCCTTCGTTAAAATGAGTTCGGCATGCGCAGGAAGCGAGAATCTCAACGTGCCGAGGGCTCATGCCTTGAAGAAAGGGAGCTGCGGCAATAGCATCTTTCAGATCGCCGGAGTTCATAGGTTCCTATTTTCCTGTGACACTAGATAGGGCTGCAACGAAGCCAGTCCCGGATGAACCACGATGGGCACGTCGGACTCGATGGTGCTGGCGTAATCAGTCGCACGCTGAATCGGCTCCGGGTCCTTGAGGCCGCTGAAGCGGACTCGTCTCAGTCGACCGGCCGGCACGGTGAGGCGATAGGGTCCGACCGGATCGCGATTGCTGTAATAAACAAAAATTTGAACGTGCGGCTCTTGGGAGGAAGCGTTGAGAAAGGCGATTGCCTCGTCGCCGAGGGGTGAAATCAACCCTTCAGGGATCGCCCAATGTTTGTTTCCGATGGTCATAAGTTATCTTTCTGCTAACAACATCGCCATACGGCAATCCGCAGCCACGACTAAGATTAGATCATACCGATAGCTTTTGGTTATATGCGTCATTGCTTCGGCAGCATTCGATGAACAACCAAGGCACCGATTGCGAGACACGTTGCAGTTGCGATCACAACCAGATAAGCCATGACTCCCTTGAGTTAAGGGTGGAGAATTGCGAGCTGTTGAAAGGCGATTGCGGCGGACCTGCTAATCGACGAAATGAAATTGGCCACACGGACGATGGAAGACACTCCAGATTGCCTTGCGTTCGCATTCGGGGCTCTGATGGCTTCCTCACGATTAAAACAATGACATGCAATTGGAATAACTCAAAGATTGTTTTGATTTATTCAGATTCTCTCTTATGGTAAACCAATGAAAACAACCGGCTGGCGCACACGCTTGATGGAAAGCACACGCGGAAAGATTCTCGATTTGCTCCGGGCGAAGGACCAGACCGTGAACGAATTGGCGGCCGCTTTGCGGATAACGGACAACGCCGTGCGAGCCCACCTTCTGAGTCTGGAACGGGACGGACTGATTCATCAGTCTGGAATGCAGGCCGGCTTCAGAAAACCACACGTGACCTATGCGCTCACGCCGGACGCGGAGCAGATTTTTCCCAAATCATACGGTGTCCTTCTCGATCTGATTCTCATCGTCATTTCAAGACAATTGAGCCCGAAAGAGCTGCGCGCGGCCATGCGCGAAGTCGGGAGAAGGATAGCGGATAATCATTTGCTCGCGGTCAAAGGCAAATCCCGCGACGAGAGGATCGAGACGGCTCTGCGCATTCTCAAGGATCTCGGCGGATCAGCGACCTTCGAACAGAGCGAAGGCAAACATTATATATGCGGCAACGGGTGCCCTCTCGCCGCCGCCACCAGTCGACACCCCGAAGCGTGTCTCATCGCTGAGTCTTTGCTCAGTCAGATAATTGGCGCACCTGTGAAAGAACACTGTATTCACGGCAGCGCCCCATCATGCCGTTTCGAAATCCGGCAATCTAACAACGGCGGTTGAGGTGAACAGGTTTCTCGATGCAAAACGGCTGACGTTTCTTGCACGGATCGCTCTTCGTGCGGCGTTAGCGGTCGGTTTTTTATCGGCCGTTGCGGATCGGTTCGGGCTTTGGGGCAGGCCCGGAGCGCCGGGGGTGGCGTGGGGCGACTGGCCGCATTTCCTGGTTTACACCGACAAGCTGAACTGGTTTCTGCCCGCTGCACTCGTATCGATCGCGGGCGCGATCGCGACCATTGCCGAAACAGTTCTCGCCGTCCTGTTGCTGGTGAACTGGTGGCCCCGCTACACCGCGTTGGCCACCGGCGCCGCGCTCCTTTTGTTTGGTCTCGCGATGACATTTGCCTCAGGAATCAAATCGCCTTTGGACTACTCCGTTTATACGGCAGCGGCAGCAGCTTTTTACCTCGCGGCAACGTCAACGTTTTTCGGTGTGCAGAATTTGAGGAGCAGGTGAAATGTTCAACGGTCATCCTGACAGTCGGGCATTCCACGCGCACTCTCGATGAATTCATCGCCCTGTTACGAGCACACGAAGTAACTCGTGTCGTAGATGTGCGGACGGTCCCGCGTTCCCGGCACAATCCGCAGTTTAACAAGGATTCACTGCCAGATTCGTTGAGCAAAGATGGCTTGGGATACATTCATATGCCGGGCCTCGGCGGCCTGCGTCACGCCAGACCCAATTCGCTCAATGCCGGTTGGCGAAATGCTTCTTTTCGCGGCTATGCGGATTACATGCAGACGCCCGAATTTGAAGAGAACCTCGAAAGATTGATCGAGTTCGCGAAAAAAGATCGCATAGCCATCATGTGTGCCGAAGCGGTGCCCTGGCGCTGTCATCGATCGCTGATCGGTGACGCTTTAACCGTCCGGGGAATTCGCGCTGAGGACATCATGAGCTTAACTCGCCGCCAGGTTCATGCGCTGACACCCTTTGCGAACGTCCGCGGCACGACCGTGACCTATCCGGCTGAAAGTCCAGAGCCAGCGAAAAAGAAGGCGGCGCCGAAACGCAAGAGACCAGCGCGCAAAGTGAAATCATCGACATCGTGATCGCGTATAAGACATCAAAAAACGCGCGGATCCTTTTCATCGGGATCAATCCGCATCCCGGCTCGTTTCGGCGTGGCGTTCCTTTTTCCAATAACAAGATGTTCTGGTATCTGCTCAATCGATCGGGGTTACTCCGGGAGACGGAAAGCGATCTGAAAGACGACGTCCTACTCAAGGCCATCTACGAGAAAAAATTCCTGGCGGAATACGGGCTGAATTTCGTGAACCTTGTGGATCGTCCAACCGTAGACGTAACGATGTTGAAGAAGGGCGAGGAAGCTGCCGGGATCAGGCGAGCAGTAAGAGTCATTCGGAACTGCCAGCCGCGCGTCGTCTGTTTCATCGGCAAGATCGCCTTCAATAAGTTTTCTGGCACAAGAAAATCTGACTGGGGCTGGCAGAGGGAGATCGAGGGCCGGCCGGCGTATCTCATGCACTTTCCGATTCGAGGCCCGGGGTCGGTGCGCGAGACGGAGTTGAAGGAACTAAAGCGCTTCACCGAATGATCAACTTCTCAACGTTTGGAAAGGAAACCGGTCGCATTCAAAAAGACGACCATGTCGAATGACGGCTAAATGACTATGCCTCGCTGTTCCAGAACCTGCGCCACCTCTTCCACGCCGGCATCGCGCAGGATCGTGCCATCAATATCGAGCGTTGGGCTCTTGCTCTGTCCCGTTGCCGCTTCCACTTCTTTGGCATAGGCAGGATTGGTCGTCACATTCCTGATCTCGTAGGGAATGTTCATTTCGTTCAGAAAACCCATGACTGCGGCCGACCATGGGCAACCGGATTTCCGGTAGAGAGTTATTTTCATATCCAATCATTGTTTCACTAACGCGAGGAATTCGGTGCGGCTGGCCAGGTTCTCCTTGAACGCGCCAAGCAGGCAGGACGTCACCATCTTACTTTCTCGTTTGCGGACTCCGCGACTGCACATGCACTGGTGCATCGCTTCGATCATCACGGCCACGCCCTTCGGCTTGAGAACGCGCTCCAATTCCATCGCGATTTGATAAGTCATCCGCTCCTGCACCTGGAGCCGGCGCGCGTAAATCTCGGTTAAGCGCGCGAGCTTGGAGAGACCGACTATCTTCTCGTTAGGCAGGTAGGCGATGTGGACCTTTCCGTGAAATGGAAGCATGTGATGTTCACAGGTGGAGAAAAACTCGATGTCGCGCAGCAACACCATCGCGTCGTACTGCTCTGCCTGGAACTGGGTGACCAACACATCCTCCGCGCGTTGCGCGTAACCGCCGTAAATTTCCTTCCACGAACGCACGATCCGTTCGGGCGTCTGCTGCAATCCTTCGCGATCGGGATCGTCCCCGATGCGGCGCAGAATCTCGCGAACCAGTTCCTTGGAATCAACGCGGGAAAGATCGCGTAGCTGCACGACCGGCGAGGGCGACGGTTCGGACGGCGCCAGACGATTGCGATCCGGTGTCTCGCAGGTGTGGCCATTGCGACTTGTCGCGAGCGTTCGTGACGGCTGGCGGAGATCGCTAAGCAAAGATCGAAACATCTGAATCGCGGAATGTCTCTCGGGCCGCGCCTCGTTGCCGCACAAAGGAAACCCGACCGCTCCGTTGATCGAGCGACAAGGATTCGAATTCATCTCGGACATATCCTGAGTAGAAATCATGATCATTAAGTAGTCAATAATTATCTTGACTAAATCGCGAAGAGGCTGAATAGGGGTTGAGGCCGGACGCGAGTTGCCTTCCCGCCGCTAAAGCCATGAACAGCCACTCTTTTCCATCAATCCTTCAACCGGAACAGGCCTTCGGCGCGCCCGGAGCGGAGCCGCGCTGGACGCAAAGCACAAAGGAAGGGATCGGCACTGCCTATCATACCAGCTGCCGGGTCTGGTTCACGATTTCGCACGGCATCATCAACGAGATTTATTACCCGCACGTCGATCAACCCAACACCCGCGACCTCCAGTTTTTGATCACCGATGGGGAAACCTTTTGCCACGAGGAACGGCGCGATCTGGAGCACGCGATCGACTATCCGGAGAAAGGAACGGTGCTTTATCGTCTGACGAATTCTGATCGCGAGGGTCGTTACCGCATCATTAAGGAGATTGCCGCCGATCCGCATTCCTCGGTCTTGCTCATGCACACGCGGGCCGAGATTGCGGACGAAGCGCTCCGCAAAAAGCTGCGCGTCTTCCTTCTGCTCGCGCCGCATCTCAAGCGCGGCGGCTGGCATAACTCGGCGACGATTTGCAACAGTGACGGACGCGCTTTGCTGCACGCCTGGCGTGAGGACCTGAATCTGGCGGTGGGTTGCACGCCGGATTTTACCCGCCGCTCCGTTGGCTACGTTGGCGCGAGCGATGGCTGGCAGGATTTGCGGAACTTCAAAATGGATTGGGAATTTCCCGA
>QHBM01000109.1:0-63678 GCA_003244145.1 Chthoniobacterales bacterium | reverse complement strand
GCCAGCGCGACCCTCGACTTGAGCCAGCACACTGGCGATGGCGGCGGAATGCATCGGCTAAGCCGCTGCACTCTGCTCGCCCATGAAGACAAGACTTTTCGCGGCGCGATCGTCGCCTCGATGAGCATCCCGTGGGGCGAAACGAAAGGCGACAACGCAATCGGGGGTTATCATCTTGTCTGGCCGCGCGATCTCGTGCAGAGCGCCATCGGGTTGCTC
Source organism: Chthoniobacterales bacterium (assembly GCA_003244145.1). Lineage (GTDB taxonomy): Bacteria > Verrucomicrobiota > Verrucomicrobiia > Chthoniobacterales > UBA10450 > AV80. The sequence goes on along the minus strand of QHBM01000109.1, from coordinate 63,459 downwards.
GCCAGCGGTCAGACCGAAACGGCGCGCGCCGCCTTGATCTGGCTCGCTTGTTTACAGGAACCGGATGGCGAGTTGCCCCAAAACTCCTGGATCCACGGCGAAGCATTTTGGACCGGGTTGCAATTGGACGAAGTGGCCGCACCCATCCTGCTCGCCTGGCATTTGCGTAAAGAAAATGCGCTCGGGCTCTTCGATCCGTGGACGGTCGTTTCGCGCGCTGCCAGTTACTTGATTCTTTATGGCCCCGTCACCCGCCAGGAGCGGTGGGAGGAAGCGTCTGGCTACTCGCCAGGAACCCTCGCCGCGATCATTGCCGGCCTGGTGATCGCGGCCGAATTTGCGCGTGCGCGGGGCGATGAAAATACGACGCAATTTTGCCTCGACTATGCCGACTGGCTTTCAGCGCACCTCGAGGAATGGACGGTCACAACCTGCGGTGAACTCGTCCCCGGCCGCCCACGGCATTATCTGCGGATTACGCCCGCTGATTGTAACAACCCGCATGCGACCGCCCAGCCGGATACCGCCGTGTTGCGGATCGCAAATGGCGGCGGCGAGCATCCGGCGCGCAACGTCGTGGGCGGAGATTTTCTCAGCCTCGTCCGGCTCGGTTTACGCGACCCGCACGATCCGCTCATCGTCGATTCGCTGGCGGTCATCGATGCGGTCATCAAACATGATCTTCCGCAAGGCCCGTGCTGGCAGCGTTACAATCATGACGGTTACGGACAGCACGCGGATGGCGCAGCGTTCGACGGTACCGGAGTCGGCGGCGCATGGCCGTTGCTGACTGGCGAGCGCGGCCATTACGAGCTCGAGGCAGGACGGGACGCGTTGCCGTTTATAAAAACGCTCGAACATTTCTCAAACGCCGGCGGAATGCTGCCCGAGCAAGTATGGTTCGGCGATGATTTGCCCGGGACAAAATTCAAACGCGGCCTCCCCACCGGCTCAGCGATGCCCCTCTGCTGGGCGCACGCGGAATACCTCAGCCTTGTGCGCAGCCGCGCCGACGGCGTGTCGTTCGATCGAGTCGGGCCTGCGCACCAGCGGTACGTCGAACAGCGCACCGGGTCGAAGTTCGAGATGTGGACCTGCGCGCATCGGTGCGGGCGGATTCCAGCGGGCAAAACGTTGCGAGTGATTACCAGCAGCCCAGCGGTGATTCGTTGGCGCGGGACCCGGGGCGCGGGAGGTGAAGTGAGCGCAAGCGAGACCGCGGTCGGAGTTTGGTTCGCCGACCTGCCGACAAGCACATTGTCCGCAGGTACTGAAATCGAGTTCGCGTTGCAGTGCGCCAAAAAAGAGGATGCGGAAACCCATCGCGTTGCCATCATTTCCTAAAGAAAATGAAGACTTCTCCCAAACCGACAAAGATTTCTCTGATGCTCGCCGATGTGGACGGGGCGCTGGTAACGAACGACAAGCTCGTCACGCCGCGGGCCCGAGCCGCCGTCGCAGCTCTGCGCGCTGCCGGTATCGGATTTACGATCACGAGCGGGCGGCCGCCGCGCGGCATGAAGATGCTGATCGACGATCTGAAGATCGACACCATTATCGCGGGCTTTAACGGCGGCGTCTTCGTGAACCCTGATCTGAGCGTGATTCAATCTCGTTTCATTTCTCGAGCCGCGGGCGCCCGTGCGCTGGAGGTGATCGAGCAGCACAAACTCGAGGGGTGGCTCTATACCGCGACCGATTGGTTTGTGCCCGATCCCCAGGGTGCGCATGTGGCGCGCGAAGCCTGGACGGTGAAGTTCGAAGCGAAAGTCTCGACCGATTTCGGCCCGCTGCTGGACTCCGCGGTCAAGATTGTTGGCGTAAGCGACGACCTCGACGCGGTCGCCAAGTGTGAGGCAGCTCTGCAGGCGGAGCTACACGGTCAGGCTTCCGCGGCGCGCTCCCAGCCTTACTACCTGGATGTAACCAACCCCGAAGCAAACAAGGGAGGCGTGGTCGAATTTCTCTCCCGTTCTCTGCACATTCCGGCCGAGGAAATCGCCACCATCGGCGACATGCCTAACGACGTCATGATGTTCGACAAAAGCGGCCTGAGTATTGCCATGGGCAACGCCAGTCCGCAGGTCCAGGCGCAGGCGAACTTTGTCACCTTGAGCAACGAGGAAGATGGATTTGCGTATGCCATGGAGAAATTTGTTCTCCCGCGAGCAACCTCCGCTTCCGCCTAAGAAAAACCAATGAGCAAAACGCCGATGAAGGACGAATTCAAAGTTGGAGATCACGTAGAGTGGAACTCGGAAGCGGGCCGCGTTCGGGGGACGATCAAGAAAAAGGTCACCAAAGCGATCAAGTTCAAGACCTACACAGTGCGCGCCTCCAAGGAAGAGCCGCAGTATTTGATTAAAAGCGATAAGACGGACCACATGGCGATGCATAAAGGTGCGGCTTTGAAGAAGCTCTGAGCGCGAAAATTCTCGCGCGGACGGCCGAAGCCGTCGGGTCTATCGCTCCACAACTATGGGGCGCCGCGCGCTGAAACATTCAAAAGAGAAGATTCGCGAATTTTTCAAGGAACTAATCGAAGAACTCTGATGAACGTCGTTTGATCGAAAGAAAATCCAAGGCAACCACCGCGGAAACAATTTGGAGGGACAGAAAATGAACGAAGAAAATCCAGCGAAAATGAGCCGCGCCATGATTTCCAAGTTACGCTATTCGTCAGCAATGAATCAGTGTTCGCAGCTCACAGTCGCGCTCCTGTTGTCAGCCATATCGGCGTTGCACGCTCAGAACACAACGGAGACACCGGTGGCCCCGGAGCCGACGACGCCGGCGGCAGAAAAGATCACGTTCACCGACGTGAATGTCGACGGCCCTTACATCGCGATGACTTTCGACGACGGACCGCATGCGACGAACACGGCGAAGCTGCTCGAGATGGCGGCGAAGCGTCACATCAAGCTGACGTTTTTCGTTCTCGGCGAATGTGTTCAGCAAAATCCCACCGTCCTGCAACGGGAGGTCGCCGAAGGACACGAAATCGGAAATCACTCGTGGTCGCATCCAAACCTCGCGAAGCTTTCTGACGCAGGCGTCCGCAGTCAGTTGCAACGGACCGAGGATCTCATCGTGAAAACGGTTGGCCTGAAACCGAAGCTCATGCGGCCGCCCTACGGAGAGCTGACGAAACGGCAACGCATCTGGGTGAATCAGGAGTTCGGTTACAAAGTCATTTTGTGGGACGTTGATCCGCTGGATTGGAAGCGGCCGGGACCGAGCGTCGTCGCCCAACGAATCATCGCCGGAGCGCGCCCGGGTTCGATTATCTTATCGCATGACATCCACCCGCCGACGATCGAGGCGATGCCGCAAGTCTTCGACACTCTCCTCGCGAGAGGCTTCAAGTTCGTCACCGTCTCGGAGCTGCTCGCCATGAATAAAGGCGGCGAGCGACCGCCAGCATCAAGAGCACTGAAGAGCCCCCGCCCCCATCGGGTTCCTGCATCGGATACGAACCTCCCCGAGCCGTCGCCTGTGACCTCTCCTTAAATCGACTGGCGCTCTGTTGGGAACTCGGTTCCGCCTCCGTCAGGTTCTGATAACGCGGCGACAAAACACGTCCGTTCCGCACTTGACGCCAGATAGTTTGTCGAGATGATTCGGCATGATGCATCGATATTCGATAACGGTTAACGGAAACGTATTTCGCTTATAACGATGCGCCTCGAACACCAGCAACTTTTTTCCGGTCTTATTCGGCTCCACATTCTTCATCACGCCGAGGAGGAACCACTCTACGGCAACTGGATGATAGAAGAATTGCGCCGGCACGGCTATCACATCAGCGCGGGCACGCTTTATCCCATGCTTCATCGGATGGAGCGGCAGGGTTATCTCAGCGTGAAAACCGCGCGCGCAGACGGACGGATCCGCCGCGTCTATCGCGTCACCGCCAAGGGTCGTCGCGCACTGCAGGATTCGAAGACGAAAATCCGCGAATTATTCCGGGAAATAGTTGGGAATAATTAAACCAGCGGCCCACAGCAGCATCCTTTATGAATAACTCCATTCGTTCGCTTTTGGCGACATCGGCGCCCGCGTCGACCATCCTGATCCGTTTGCTGGTTGGCTGCGTCTTTCTTTCCGAAGGTATCCAGAAGTTTTTATTTCCGGACGCGCTCGGCGTTGGTCGGTTCTTGAAAATCGGGATTCCTTCGCCCGAAGTAATGGCTCCCTTTTCCGGTGGTCTTGAAATTGTGTGCGGCGGATTGGTCATCGTGGGATTGCTCACACGACCCGCCACGTTGGCGCTTTTTCTGAATATCTCGGTCGCAATTGTTTCCACCAAAATACCGATTCTCCTCGGGTATGGATTCGGCGGATTCGATCTTCCGAAAATGGCGCACTACGGCTTCTGGCCCATGGCGCACGAAGGGCGCGCCGATTTTTGCATGCTGTTGGGCAGTTTGTTTCTTCTTATCGTCGGAGCCGGCGTCTGGTCGCTCGACGCGCGCTTCGCGCCCAGAGCATCGAGAACCTGAGATCGAAATCGGCCACAGCTTCTCAATTCACAAAGACATGAACACTAAACCCGACCACCTCTCGCGCCGGAAGTTTCTCGTCAGCAGTTTGCTCGCGGGCGGCTACGCGGCCCTTCCAAAATCGGCGCGCGCCGCCGAACCAATATCACTCGCAACCACGACGCCGCAGCCGACCGGCCCGGCGGATCACACCATCCGAATCGGGCTCGGGTTGGTCGAACTGGCGCCCGATCACATCGTCTCCACCGTCACTTACAACGGACAGTTTCCAGGGCCGCTGCTGCGTTTGCAGGAAGGCAAACCGGTCACGGTGAACATCCACAATGACACCGATGTTCCAGAGCAATTGCACTGGCATGGCCAGTTCGTGCCGGTCGATGTCGATGGTGCGGCCGAGGAGGGCACGCCTTACATCCCGGCGCGCGGGATGCGGCGCATTACGTTTACTCCGGGCCCGGCGGGGTTGCGCTTCTATCACACCCACGTCACCGCCGGCAGCGATCTCTCCCGCGGTCTCTACAACGGACAGGCTGGCCCGGTTTATATCGAGCCGAAACACGAGCCGGGTGATTACGACCGCGAAGTGTTTCTTGTGCTCAAGGAATTCGATCCGTTTTTCAGCCGCGGCGGTGATATGGCTCAGGACTTTCTCGCCGGATCGGGAGTCTCCGAGTTAAAGGAAACCGGTGAAGCAGCGATGCAGGCTTCGCTCGCCAAAGGAATGCCGCATGGCTACGAGGTCGGCTACGGCGCCTTCGCGATCAACGGCCGCATGCTCGGCCATGGCGACCCGATCCGGGTCAAGCCTAACGAGCGTATCTTGTTTCACATTGTCAATGCCAGCGCGGGCGAGATTCGCAGCCTCGCTCTGCCCGGCCACACCTTCAAAGTTGTCGCGCTCGATGGCAATCCGGTGCCGGTCCCCGCGGAAGTGCCGGTGTTATGGATCGGTACGGCCGAACGAGTCTCGGCCATCGTCGAGATGAAGCATCCGGGTGTCTGGGTCTTGGGAGATTTGAGCGATGACGATCGCAAGAATGGCATGGGCATGGTGATTGAATACGCTGGACGCAAAGGAGAGCCGCAGTGGAAGAAGCCCCAGCCGTTCCATTGGGATTATACCCGCTTCGGCAAAGCAGACGCCAACGCACCAACCGCAGACGAAGTGATCGAGATGACCTTCGCCAAGGGAAACGCCGCCGCCGATAGATTCAATCTCTGGACGATCAACAAGGTTCCGTTTTCGATGAAGACGAACGAACCCAGAATTCATCTTGATCGAGGGAAGCGTTACCGGCTGCGCATGCGCAACGCGAGCGACGACATCCACCCGATCCATCTGCACCGGCATAGTTTCGAGCTGATAAGGATCGCCGGAAAAAGCACCGGCGGGGTGATGAAAGACGTAGTCATGCTCGGCGGCTATCAGGAAATGGAAGTGGACTTCGTCGCCGACCGGCCGGGACTAAGCTTGTTCCATTGTCACCAGCAACTGCACATGGACCACGGCTTCATGGTGTTGTTCGACACCGCGTGACGCAACCGCGTTCCTACACTCGTTAGGCACGTAAATCATTTCCTGATGAGCCTTGCGACGAAGCTGAAAGAGCTGGCGCTCCTCTTTTTTAAACTTGGCACGATCGCTTTTGGCGGGCCAGCTGCGCACATCGCGATGATAGAGGATGAAGTCGTCCGCCGGCGGCGTTGGCTCACGCGCGAAGAATTTCTCGACCTGCTCGCCGCGACCAATCTTATTCCCGGGCCAAACTCGACCGAGCTGGCCATTCACATCGGCCACCGCCGCGCCGGTTGGCCCGGTCTGATCGTGGCCGGCGCTTGCTTCATTCTACCTGCGTTTGCAATTGTCTTGGCGATCTCCTGGAGTTATGTCGCCTTCGGCAAACTGCCCCAAGCCGCGGGTATTCTCTACGGAGTGAAACCCGTCGTGATCGCGATCGTCGCCCAGGCTCTTTGGAAGCTGGGAACCGCCGCAATCAAAACTTCGCTCCTCGCGTTCGTCGGAGTCGCTGTCGCCCTCGCGAACTTTCTTGGGACAAACGAGTTGTTGCTTTTGTTGCTTGCCGGCGTGGTCGTCTGTCTGGCGCGCTTTGGGAAACACTGGCTGACGCGCAAAGCCAGCATGCCGGCTTTCTTTCTCGGGCTCGGCCCGGCTTTGAAAGGCACAGCCGCCGCGACCGGCCTGGCGTTTGGTCTCGGGCCGCTCTTTCTTTTCTTTCTCAAAACCGGCGCGGTCCTTTTCGGCAGCGGCTATGTGCTGCTTGCCTTCCTGCGCGCCGATTTGGTCGAGCATTGGCATTGGCTGACTGAATCCCAACTGCTCGACGCCGTAGCCGCGGGGCAGATTACGCCCGGGCCGGTTTTCACGACCGCGACTTTCGTCGGCTACATTCTCGGCGGTTTCAAAGGCGGCGTGGTCGCGACGATCGGAATTTTTATTCCCGCATTTGTCTTCGTCGCGCTCAGTGGGCCGCTGGTTCCGCGGATGCGACGGTCCCCCGTAATCGGCGCGTTTCTCGATGGAGTCGTCGTCGCATCGCTGGGATTAATGGTGGTGGTGACCTTCGCGTTGCTGCGCAATGCCGTCGTCGATTGGCTCACGCTTCTCCTTGCGGCGGTGAGCCTCTTTCTGCTGATCCGCTGCAAGATCAACTCCGCCTGGTTGGTGCTTGGCGGCGCATGCGCTGGAAGCGCGTCGGTTCTTATCGGCTCAGCTTAGCGCGTTTGCCCCGAAACCAAGAGCGCGCTACGCTCGCCCTTGACCGCGCGTCTTCACGCTCAACCTCCGCAATCGCTTAATCTTGAAAGCAGTCGACGAAAAGGCGCCCTCGAGAGCGCAGATTTTCTCGGAAAACGAAGGAGTTTCCTTTACCGTGGCACGTGTTCCATTTCCTTGCCGCAGCCACCGCGCTGATCGAGATACCGGAGGCCAATCTAGTCGCCGGCATGCCATCGCGGCTTGGTGGAATACGAGGAGCGATACCTCTGGTCAGCGGCAAGTTTGAACCCTTCTCGCGCTCCTGCCGGAGCGCCGCCTTTTGGAACCGAAAGAGCCCGGTGGTTTCGGTCGCCGGGCACCCTCCACCACCGGCTAATTTCTCTGACTCCTCCGGAGTCATGACCGTCGTCGAATCGGCGCGATCTTATCGCGGCTGGTTCCGTTGTAGTAATCGGCAGCTGAAGTGCATGACACGCTCTTAGCTTTAGGATCCTACGACGAACCATTTCCGAATAGCACACGGAATAGATGCGGGTATTCCCGTCGAGGACGGCGGGCATTACTTCGGACCCTGTTTAACCTACGACTTGGGCAGCGTGCTTTTGTTCGCGAAGAGAGACAGGAGATCGATCGGAATAGGGAAGAAAGTCGTTGTATTATGCTCGTTCGATATCTCGCGCATGGTTTGGAGGAAGCGCAGCTGGAGCGCGATCGGTTCGTGGCTCATCATCGCCGCGGCCTGCACCATTTTCTCCGCCGCTTGAAATTCGCCCTCGGCGTTGACCACCTTGGCGCGACGCTCGCGTTCCGCTTCGGCTTGCTTGGCCATCGCGCGCTTCATCGTGTCGGGCAGCACCACGTCCTTGACCTCGACGACCGTGACTTTCACGCCCCATGGCTCGGTCTGTTTGTCGATGATATCCTGCAAAGTCTGGTTGATTGAGTCGCGCTGAGAGAGAAGGTCGTCGAGCGGCGCCTGACCCAGCACGCTCCGCAGCGTGGTCTGGGCGATGAGCGACGTGGCTTTGAGGAAGTTCTCCACTTTCACGACCGCCGCCTCTGGATCGACGATGCGGAAATAAACTACCGCGTCGACCGTCGCCGGCACGTTGTCGCGCGTCATCACCTCCTGGCGCTCGACGTTGATCGTCACGACGCGCATGTCGATCCGCACCATCCGGTCCACGATCGGGATGAGGAAGATCAATCCCGGTCCTTTGGCCCCGGCCAGCTTCCCGAGGCGAAAAATAACGCCGCGCTCGTACTCGCGCAGAATGCGAACCATCTGCGGCAGGATGATGATGGCGAGAATGATGACGGGTATGATCCATCCAATCAGCCGGGGTAATGCTTCGAGTGATGACATAATCTTATTTTCCTTTGCTTGTTACCTTCAGAGTTAATCCTTCCACCGCGGTTATTTCTACGAGCTGGCCTTTTTCGATCGGGTGATCGCTGGCCGCGCTCCAATTTTCGCCTTCGATAAAAACCCGGCCGCCATGTGAGTCGATCGGTGTGAGTGCGGGGACGATTTTGCCCAACATTGTTTCCACTCCCACTTTCACAGGCAGGCGCTGCGCACTCAGACCTTTACCGATCACGAAAACAAAGAACGCCGCCGTCACCAGCGTCGCCGGAATAATATAGCTGAGCGATAAGTGAAAAAGCGGATCAGCGTGATTGAAGAGCATAAGTGACCCTAGCAGAAACGAGATGATGCCGCCGACCGTCAGGATGCCGTGAGTGGGCGCATAAACATCGAAGAGGAAGAGAAGGAGGGCGAGTCCAATCAAGGCCAGACCGCTCACGTTGATTGGCAGGATCGCCGCCATATAAAGCGCAAGAATCAACGCGATCGCACCCACCATGCCGGGTAGGATCGCGCCCGGCATGGTCAGTTCACCGATGATTCCGTAAATCGCGATGAGCATGAGGACAAACATCACCTCGGGTCGCCAGAGCTTTTGAAAGACCTGTTCGGACGACGACATCTTGATCTCGGAGACTTCCGCGCCGGCCGTGTTGAGGGTCTTGCCGTCGACCTGGCGTCCATTCAATTGCTTGAGCAAATCCGGCAGATCCGGAGCGATCAGATCGATGACTTTTAACTCGAGCGCCTTCGTCGCGGTGATCGAAGCGCTATCGCGGACAGCCGATTTTGCCCAATCGACATTGCGCTGGCGGCGGGCGGCAATGGTCTCGATATAGCTCACGGAAAAGTTCTCGAGTTTCTTCTTCATGGTATCATCCGGCTTCTCTTCGCCGCCGATCGGATTCCCGCCTAACGAGACCGGATGGGCCGCGCCAATGGTCGTAGCCGGCGCCATCGCCGCGACGCTCGCGGCAATCGTAATGAAACAGCCGGCACTGGTCGCGGTCGCGCCGGTCGGGGCGACATAAACCACCACCGGTAAAGGCGAGCCGAGAAAGCTCTGCACGATCTTTTGCGTCGAATCCAGCAAACCGCCCGGGGTATTGAGTTGAATGATGAGACATTGCGCATTCTGCGCCTCTGCTTCCCCGATGCTGCGAGCAATATAAGTCGCCGTCGCGGGACCAATCGCTCCATCGATTTTGATGAGAGCAACCTTTTCCGCCGCAGCGGTCGCGGCGCAGACGAACAAAAGAGCCAGGCCTGCAAACGCCGTCTTCATTTCCAATCTCCTGATTTCGCTCTCCTATCTGAAAGCGGCGTCATGCTCCAACCAGATTGAGGATTGAGTTGCAATCAGACATGTCTTCAAACTAGCGCCCATTGAGCAATATTAGTCAAACTCTTTCTTGACTTATATTCGTCTGATCGCTCCGGCAGTTAACTGTGTGAAAAAACCGCAGCTATTAGTCAATATTATTCTTGACTATCTATTGGCACCGTTCAAAGCTACGCGTTGTAATTATGAATACGACCTTACCAAATACATCACCGGACCGGAGCCCGAGCTCGCCGGCATATCAGGCATTCCGGATTCTGCAGGCCGCCTTTATCGCAGCGCCGATCCTGGCTGGGCTCGACAAGTTCTTCCATCTGCTCGTCAACTGGGATCAGTATTTGCCTGCGGTCGTTAGCCGGCACTCCCCGATCGATGGACATCAATTGATGCGGGTGGTCGGCGTGATCGAGATCATCGCCGGCATCGGTGTCGCGTGGAAGCCGCGGATCTTCGCGTGGGTAGTCGCGGCGTGGCTCGTGATGATCATCGCCAACCTGCTTCTCATTCCCGGCTACTTCGATATCGCACTGCGCGATTTCGGCTTGCTCCTCGCCGCCCTGGCGTTGGCGCGGCTCAGTCAACAATTCGCCCGCCTGACATGAAGAATTACCAATACCTGATCATCGGCGGCGGAATGACGGCGGCCGCAGCGGTGGACGGCATTCGCGAAGTAGATCCGACTGGCAGCATAGGGATCGTCAGCACGGAGTCGGACCCGCCATACAATCGTCCTCCTTTATCGAAAGGTTTATGGAAGGGCGACCCGGTGGACGGCATCTGGCGTAAGCCAAAGGGGAACGCGCCCGAGCTGCATCTGGGTCGCACAATTAAGAAGATCATTCCGAAGGAACGCCGCGCGGTTGACGACCAGGGAAATGTTTTCACCTATGGGAAACTTCTGCTGGCCACGGGCGGCACGCCTCGCCGTCTGCCCTTTGAGGACGACCAGATGATTTATTTTCGCACCCTGGCGGATTACCGGCGTCTTCGTGCGTTGACCGAAAAAGCCGAGCGCTTCGCTGTGATCGGAGGCGGGTTCATCGGAAGCGAAATTGCGGCCGCCCTCGCCATGAACGGGAAGAAGGTCACGATGATCTTCCCCGGTCACGAGGTCGGCGAACGCATTTTTCCGCGCGACCTGGCGCAATATGTCTCCGGAATTTACAAGGAAAAGGGAGTGGAGTTGTTAGGCGGAGAAAAGGTCGTTGCTTCCGAAGCGCAAGGTAATCAACGCGCGCTGAAAACCGCTTCCGGGAAAACGATTCTGGTCGACGCCGTCGTCGCGGGCATTGGGATCGAGCCAAACATCGAGCTCGCCGAATCCATTGGCCTAACGACGGAGAAAGGAATCACTGTGGATGAATTCCTGCGCACCGGAGAAGCCGATATCTACGCGGCGGGAGACGTGGCTGTTTTCTACAACCCGGCGCTGGATAAACGAATGCGCGTCGAGCACGAGGACAACGCCAACACGATGGGACGATTGGCCGGCCGGAACATGGCGGGAAAGTCTGAGCCTTATGATCACCTGCCCTTCTTTTACTCCGACATGTTCGAACTGGGGTATGAAGCAGTCGGCGAACTCGATTCGCGTCTCGAAACATTCGCCGACTGGAAGCGGCCCAACGAAGAAGGTGTCGTCTATTATTTAAGAAGCGATCGCGTTCGCGGCGTCTTGCTCTGGAATGTGTGGGGCCAGGTCGAGGCTGCGCGTCGTTTAATCGCGGCGCCCGGACCATTCACGCGCGAGAACCTGAAAGGGCGCTTGCCGGAGAAACCCCATGAAGACTGAGATGAATCTTAGCCAACTCGAACAGATCACCAGCCTCAGGGGCGCGGCCGAGATGAAGATACCGGTATTACCTCGGTCTTTGTCGGGCCGCGGGTGGTCGGGTCGTTCGGTAAAATCAGCGGCGAGCTTGCCGCTGAACTTCCGGTCGCGTTGGACAACACCGCACTACAAGTCGTGCCGGATTACCGGCTTCGCGCGAGCATTGGAGTTCGCTTCTGATGAAATCATCCAGCGGTTTTGTGAGCAGAGCGACTGACTCAGTCTTCGATTTCAGAAAGATAACAAGGCGGACTGGCGCATCTGATCGGTTCGTCGTCTGCTCTTTCACTCCTCCCTTCAACCTTCGCCGCCGCAGCTTTACTCTGCGCGCCACGACTGGATTGCGCCGCATCTCTTTGTCGCTTCACCTTGCCGGGACTCCGGCGACTTGGCTTCTTCGGCTCGCGAATCATATGGCTTCTTCAACGATCATAGCGGCCTTCATATCCGGTGGAACGTCCAGGCGCAGGCAAGGTTGCCTGCCTTATTTAACGTGTGATGCCAGGTTTTGTCAGGTTCGATCGAGGGAGACTCTGTGCGATTAACGGCTAAATTGGAAGCCGCATGATTCTGATCATCAATCGTGGTGCCGGTCATAACCACGACGCGATGCAGGGGCGGATTTTGGACCTGCTTCAAGCACATGGTGCCGCTCCGCGGCTGCTGGTGGCACGAGATGGCGCTGAGATCGCTGAATTGGCAGCGGAAGCGGCGCGGAGCGATGCCAGCGTCATCGTGGGTGCGGGCGGCGACGGGACGATGGATGCGATTGCTGCGGCTCTCGCCGGGACCGGCAAAAGTCTTGGCGTGCTTCCCCTCGGAACGTTCAATTTGTTCGCGAAACGACTCAGCATTCCCCTTGATCTGGAGGCGGCAGTTCGGACGGCGGTGAGCGGACAGATCCGAGCGATCAATGTCGGCGAAGTGAACGGCCGCATTTTTCTCAGCAGATCGAGTGTCGGTCTTTACCCGCTCGCGCTGCGTCACCGCGAACAAATGTTTCGGCGCTTCGGACGCAGCCGTATGATCGCGCTCCTAAGCGGCGCGACGGCGCTTCTCCGCTGGGGCAATGTCATGACCATTCGCCTAACGACTGATACCGGGGAACACGTGTTCCGCAGCCGGTTCGTCTTTGTCTGCAATAACCCGGAGGAACTCGATTACTTCCATTTGCGCGGTCGTGAGTGCATCGACGCGGACAACCTCGCGGTTTACCTGCCGCAGCCGCTCAGCCCGCCCGGCATCCTGCGCCTCGGGTTGCGGATGCTCGCACGAAAAGCGGAGGAGACGCAGGATTTCGAGATGCTTTGCGCGCGTGAGCTGCGCTTGGAGATCGACCCTCCCCGTGTCCCAGTCTCGTTCGATGGCGAAGTGGAGATGATGGAGGTGCCGCTGTGCTACCGGCTTCGGGTTGGCGCACTGCAGGTGCGCGTTCCGGCAGCACCGCGTGCACGGCTCTGAGGCGATCGCGACCAGAGTCCCGGGCCGCCTTAAGGATACCGGCACCCGTTCATTCAAAGACGTACGTTCGCTACCAGTCGAAGTCGGTTAGCTCCGAGCTGAGATCGTGGTCGTGTCCAATCATTTAACGAGCACAGCCGCTTTCATGTCCGGATGGAACGTACAGTTGTAAGGAAAGCTCCCTGGCTCAGTGAAGGTGTGTCGCCAGGATTTCTCCGGCTCGATCGAAGCCGAATCGAATTTGGCGGAGGTCGCGGTATGGGGAGTGATGTCTTCGTTCGTCCACTCGACGGTGTCACCGCTTTTCACTTCGATTGTCGCAGGGTCGAATTTCATATTCTTCATGACTATGTGTACTACTGCCGGCGTGTCGGCTTCTGCGCCCACACTTTGGGCGACACGAGCAGGATTGGCATTCGATTGGACCGTTTGCGGATTCAGCTCGGATTGCGGTGGACTCGTAGAATCTAGACTTGCGGCGCTAAAATTAACTGCGTAACGCGACGAACAAAATCCGACAAAAAAGATCGTTAGCCCGCAAACAACCATCACCCAAAGCGAGAATGGCTTGATCCTGACCTGGAGGTCGCGCTCATCGCGCCGGATTGCGGCGTGTAGATTTTGCACATCCGTCCCTTCCTCATAATCCACACCCTGCCGATGCTGTTCGAGAGAGGAAGAGATCATTTCGCGAGGCTTGCTGGACTGAACCCGACACACACGGATGCTTTCATGAGCCGGACTTCGAATCTGCGAAGGCTTCGCGGCGGGAGAATTTCTGTCCCGCCGCGATAGCATTCGCCTTTGTTTATTTGGTTAGTGATTTCTGGAGCTGTTTGGCGTGTTCCAGATGTGACGCGAAGATCGGGCGAGCACTTTCCAGCAGATCCTTGAGTTCCGCGTTCTTCGTATTCGGGATCAGCGTCTTGTCGAGCACGCCAATGACCGCTTCATGGTAGCTGACTTCGTTATCGACATACGCCTTGTCGAACTCGGCGCCGCTCATCCCCTCGAGCTTCGCCATCTCCTTGTCGCCATCTGATTTCAGACTCTTGCTGGTGGCGCTCTCCTCGGGAGTCACACCAAGCTTCTTGGCCAGGGCGGTAGCTTTCGTATTCACGGCCGTATGATCGCGAACCATGGTCTCGGCGAAGGCTTTAACTTCTTTGTTCGTGGCTCTTTTCTCGGCCATTTTGCCGGCATCGATGTCTACGGTGTCGGCCACGACCGCGATCATGGCGATCTGGGCATCATTCGGCGCCGAGCCAGTGGTGCTGGTCTGAGCGTGTGTGGTGCCAAGCATCGCCACAGCGGCTAATGCGGCGGTAACTGCGATTAATTTCATCATATCAGGTTTTTCCTATTGGGTTGTTGATGCCGGGTGGACCGCTTTCGCGCTCCACCGAAGCACCGTTGGTTTTTCGGAACCTGGCCTCGATCGCGCATTAGTCAAGATATTCCTTTACTAATTTGTCTATTGCGCTTTTGCGATCCGGCCCGAAGGTTTGATGCCGCCGCGAACAGCCTCCTGCCTATTCCGATGAACCTCCTCACTGACATCAAAACACCGGAAGATGTGAAGACGCTGGTCGATGCCTTTTACGCCAAGGTGAATCGCGACGAGTTGCTCGCGCCCATTTTTAACGAGACGGCCAGCGTCGATTGGACCGAGCATCTGCCGAAGATGTATCGCTTCTGGGAGTCGATGCTTTTCGGCGCGGGTAATTACCAGGGCGCGCCCTTTCCAAAACACGCCGTCCTTCCAGTGGAGCAGGCGCATTTCGAACGCTGGCTGACGCTGTTCGTGGAAACGATCGACGAAAACTTTATCGGTGAGAAAAGCGAGCAAGCGAAGAACAGCGCCGTCTGCATCGCCGACACTTTTGCCCAACGCATGGGTGTGCTGACCGATCCAGCTGCTCTCGGCCGAACTCGCTGGCCAGATTGAGAGCGTGATGCGGGCCAGACTGCGTGCAGATCCTGAAGTCAGACGTTCGTCTTGATTCCATGCAACTGACACAAACACCATTTGGAATGTGGAGTGCCGGGCGCTTCAGGCATTACGGCGAACCTTGTGACGACGAGAGGTTCATCGGCCTCATACGAAAAAGGAATTCGCACGTTCGTCACCGCGGATCTTTGGAAGTTCGATCGAAGCCCCTGAAACAAAGCAATTGCTTCAACGATTTCTCGAGGCCCGTCGTCGACCGTCTGCCCACTCCGCGAAGTCGCGACCGCTTCCGATAGCCATGGTGCCAGGATTTGTGCGAGAATGAGCGCTCTTCTACTTGTCATTCCTCGCCTCAAGCGATTTCGTTAAAATCCCCGTTTTCCCCTCGCAAACACGTTTCGATAAGAAACGAAAAGCGATGTCTTGAAATCGATGATTTCGCAATCCTAAGTCTGGCGCGTCTGCCAATTTCGCCACCACGGCTCAGATCCAAAACAGACCGTTGTTGCTAGAATTTACCCTAGAATCGACCTTAGAGATCTGGTCAAACCCACCAGACTTACACTTGCCCGCGGACGCAATATCGGGCCGACACTACGGTTTTCCCTGCGACGACATAATGAAGGGACCGGCCCAGTTCACGGCGGCAAGGAGACCGCGCTCTTTGCGCAGTTTTACAAGCCAGTCGCGCTGCACATCGGCCCAGGCTTGCGGAGCGTTCTTCGACTTATCCAGGGCGTCGTAGAAATCGAGCATGATCTTCACGGTCGTCTCATCGCTAAATCAGCCAGAGTGTCATCAGCAGATTCTTCGCGCCGGACTGAATAAAGCCGCGGCGCAGGCCCGCGATTCGATCGTAGAAAATTTTCCAGCCAGAGCCAAAGTTGACCTCCGAAATTAGAGGCCTCGACGCAAAAATATCGACGTAGCCCTCGGGTGGCAACTGGATTTGCTGACGCGGCGGCGAGTGTGACTGGCATCTAACAGTCGCAGCTTGAGAAAACTCGGGCAAGCCCGACGAACTGAATATCAAAGTGTTTAGATGCCGCCCATTTTCCGTGCAGGTGATAGTGCAGTTATTAATGCCGGAATGTCTCTTTGTGCGCTACGTGACGTGCAAGGATGGCTTAGATAAAGCTGGCGCAGCGATCGGTGCGCCCCGTTTTTGCGGCCGCCGCTTGATATTCGAATAGTTTGTTGCCGAACTCAGCTGGGATCCGGAACTCTGAAAGCCCGTGCCGAGCTTCCTGGGCAACATTGAATAGGACCCGAAGATGCTTTACGGCATAGTTGCACGTACTGGGGTGCTTTCCTGCGTCTAATTCGGCGTCTCTGAAACGGTGCACGTCCCTCGGCGTGATCTGATTGAGATTGCGGTTTGCTTTGACCCCGAGGAACGTGATGAAACTGTCGATCGTATGCCGATATTTGAGATATGCGGCTTTACTCCTGGCCGCTTTTTTTCCCTCAAACCAATCGCGCAGCCATTCTTCGGCAATGTAGAGTTTTAAAGGCTCGCCAAGAGAGATCTCAGCAATTTCGGAAATGAGTTCTCTAGGTTTAGCTTCGGTCAGGTTGCCGTTTCTTCCGATCGCAGATGCACGCGCCAAGGTCCGGCAAAACTCCATCGCCTTATCTCGGTCTTCTAACTTGGCAGACCTGAAGACCCGCTTGCTGTTTGGTAAGTTATAGGCACATTACCAAAATTGGGATTTTCCTCGTGGATCTTTGTGAATACTCGCCATTTCGAACTCATAATAAGTCATAACGTACGTCCACCACTTTCCGCAAGCTTCCACTTACCTATGAAATGAACATGACTCGAAGAGGCGTCTCGAAACGAGGGTTCGATTCCCTTCGCCCGCTCTCATTCCATGCTGAGGTCACGCGCCTTCTGTCACCCGGCCCTGTCCTAGGAAACTGTGGTCTCACCTCCTTCAAGTAACGCAGCCCAACACTTCGTGCTCTTCCTCCGCCGTCACGCTCTTGCCTTCGGCCTCTTCCTTCTCGTCCTTTTCAAACTCTGGGTCGTGCACACGGAGGAAATCTACGGCAGCTCGACCGAGTATGACGCGCTTTGGTTCGTGAATTCCGCCAAGCACTGGTATTGGGGTTCGCCCTATAGTTGGACCGCTTTTGTCCGTCCACCGTCCTATCCCTTGTTCATAGCGCTGGCGCATTTCTGCGGCATCCCGCTTCGCATCGCCATCGAGCTCGTCCAAATGGGCGGATTTTTGGTGTTGATCGCCGCTCTGCGCAAGGCCGCGGTGCCGCGCGTGCTTTGCCTGCTCATCTTCGCGCTCATGGTCCTTCACCCGGGCTGTCTCAAATTCAACAACTACAGCCTCAGCGACAGTTTTTACACCGCCATTCTATCTTTGGCCCTGGGTGGTCTTCTGCTAACGCTGTTCACAAAAAAGATAATTCATGCCGTATGGACGGGTGTCGCCTTCGCGGTTCTCTGGAATGCGCGCGAGGAGAGTTTTCTTATTCCGATCATACTTGCTCTTTCTCTGGGGCTCGCCTTCTTCCAACCGCGATCCGCAGCCCACTCACGGAAAGTTCACGCGATTTTCTGGCTCAAACGCATGGCCGTAATAGGCGGAATGCTTTTCCTGGTCGTCACAGCAGTATACGCGGCAAATTACCGCGTCTTTCGCAGCTTCGCGAAATCGGACATGAGTTCTCCCGGTTTTGAAGCGATTCTCAAAGCTCTCCTTCGGATCAAGCCCACTCACGTCCAGCGCTACATTGCGTTTTCAAACGAAGCAATCAGGATGGCCTACGAGGTTAGTCCTACCTTCGCTCAACTTAAGCCGGAATTCGAAGGGCAGGTGGGCCGCAACTGGCAACGCCCCGCCTTCGATACGCGCGGGATCGATGAGTACGGTCCGTGGTTCATGTGGGCCTTGCGCAATGTGACAGCCAATACTGGCTTTTACCGCGATCCGGAGCTGGCGAATCGCTTCTATCGGGATGTGGCCGGCGAGATCAATCGCGCGTGCGATGAACGCCGGGTCCCGAGCCGCTTTGTCCTTTCGAGTTTTCTCGATCCAGGGGCCATCTCCCGCATTCGCTACTTGCCGCGATCCATCCCCTATGTAGCGAAGATGTTTTTGTTAACCTATGAGAAATCCCCTGTGCGCGACGATACCAATCTTGCCCCGTGGATGCGTAGCCTTTATGAAGAAATCTGTTTCCGTCGCCCGGCCGTTGGCGCTTCGAATGCAACAATTATCCCCGCCACTGTCTCCGCAGCCCTGGCGATACGCGTGCAGACATTTGTGGGCGATACCTACCACTTTCTCGTGATGGGCCTGGCTCTGGCCAGCCTGGCTGCATTGTTGGTGCTGGTCCGGTATTTTCGGCGGCTGCGGATGAGCGATGCAATCAACACGACTTTGTTGCTGCTCGCCGGCACCATCGCTTCGCGATTTGTATTCTTTGCTTTCCTTCATGCAACCTGGTGGCCGGATCTGGATCCACGTTACCTTCTCCCGGTAATGCCTTTGTCCACGTGCTTTTTCATTCTGCTAATTTATCAAGCGATCGCCATCGTGCGCCGGCCCGTTCCGGCGTAGTAAAAGGAACACCGCATGGAGAGACCGCCGAATTCTACCATCTCCCAGCGCCTGATCTGGTCGTGCGCTGGCCTCGTGTTCTGCGTCTCACTGGCTTTTTACGGTTGGACCCTGGCTCCAACCGTAACTTTGGTTGACAGCGGCGAGCTAATCGTCGCCGCACGTACCCTGGGGGTCGCGCACCCACCCGGATTCCCTCTCTATCTGATCCTGGCTCATCTCGCTTCAATGGTGCCGCTCGGCAACGTTGCGATCCGGGTCAACTTTACCTCGGCCCTTTTTGCCGCGCTCGCGTCCGCCACCCTCACCCTGGTAGTCGCCGAATTGATGGTGACTAGTCAGTTTACCTCCGGCCGGCGGGGCCGCGCGAAGGTTGCGCGAAAGAATAAGGGCAACGCCCCTGGCGCGGATGTCGTTGAAGCGATGCACAGCAAAACCGTAGTCCTCATTCCCGCTATCGCCTCGGGATTGCTGCTGGCTTTCTCCCGCACTCTCTGGTCCTACGCGACTATCGCGGAAGTATACACGCTAAACTCTCTGCTAATCCTGCTTATTTTCTTTCTTATGTTTAGATGGCGGCGGCGCATCGTCGAAGCAAACAAAGCAAGCGAGCTAACGACCACTCTTGCTGATTACGACTACCTTCTTTACGCCGCCGCTTTCCTGTTCGGTCTCGCGCTGGGCGTCCATCATGTCACTGTGGGTCTCACCCTCCCCGCTCTGGCAATCATCGTTTACAGCACGCAGGGGAGAAAATTTTTTCTTAGCACGAGATTGCTCTATGCCGCGATCCTGGCCATCGCCGCGCTCCTGACCGTTTACAGCTATCTGCCGCTGGCGGCGTCCCACGCGCCGATTCTGAACTGGGGCGACGCTCGTTCGCCTCAGGCCATCTGGCGCCATATGACTGGAAAACAATACCAGGTCTTTCTCTCTTTCGCACCGCAGATCGCGGGCGCTCAACTGATCGAGTTCGGAAAGCTAGCTACCCGCCAACTCGGACCTTGGTGCTTTGTTCCTGGGCTTTTTCTCCTCCTTGCCGGTCTTGTGAGCGCTTTCAGGAGAATGCGGACGCTCTTCTGGATTCTTGTCGTAGTAATTGCCTGCGACTTGGCCTACTGCCTTAGTTACTCAATCGAGGAAGACAAGGACGCCTACTACCTGCCAGCGTTCATGGCCATGGCCATTGCCATCGGTCTCGGTCTTAGTTGGTTGCTTCGCTATATCCTGGCCAAAGATCTGCGGGGCAGACAGTTTTTGGCTCTGGCTCTCCTCGTCGCACTAGCGATGCCGGCATTAGCCGTGGTGGGTAATTGGCCTTTTAACAATCGCCGTCATTATTTTATTGCGCACGATTATGTCGAAAACATCCTGGGCGGCATCGAACCGAATGGTCTTCTGCTTAATCAGGATTGGCAGGTCGAATCTCCGATGCTTTATACGCGCGAGATCGAGGGTCTGCGTCGCGACGTCAAAGTCGTGGACCTGAATCTTCTGAACCATTCCTGGTACCTCGACTACCTGACCGACGCTTACCCTGAATTGATGGCTCGTTCTCGCCAGAAGGTAGATGCCTTCACCGCTCAACTGGTCCCGTGGGAAAATGATCCAGCGTCCTACGAAAGCGATCCAGCACGTCTGGTAAAAATCAGTTCCGCGTTTAATGAAATGTGCCAGGCCTTTGTCACGAACGAGCTAAAGGTGGCCCCGGTTTATATCACCTCCGACCTGCTTGAAAGGACGCCGCAAAACAAAGAGGTAACCGAATGGTTGACCAGGAGCTATCAACTCGTCCCCAGAGGCCTTGCCTTCCGAATCTTTGCAGATCAGAACTTTCACGCTCCGAGCGCCCCGCCGTTGCAGACTCGCGGTCTTACCGACGGGACCTTGTTCTTTGAGAAGGACGATGTCTTCAAACTGAAGGTGTTGCCGGTGTATATCGGCATGCTGGTCAATCGCGGCCGCTATCTCGCCGCCGCCAGCCAGCATGAGTATGCGATTGCCGCTTTCCGCCAGGCCCTAAGTCTCGATCCGAATCTCGAGACGGCCCGGCAGGAATTGGCCAAGAGTCTCAGCAGAATGCGGGAGACCGGAACGGCCCCACCGTAATTCCCTATCGACTCCGCGAACTCCTTCTCTAGGGTTGGCCGAGAGATGACAGCGCCCAAAGTTCTCATCGCGGATTCCATTTCCCAGCGGGGCGTGGCGGAGCTCGCCCGCGACGGGGCCTTGGAAATCTCCACTCAACTGGGACTGAGCGAGGCCCGGCTGATGGAAATAATTCCTGAGTTCAGCGCGATCGTAGTGCGCAGCCAGACAAAAGTCAGTGCACCCGTGATCAACGCCGGCGGCCGCTTGCGCGTGATCGGACGCGCGGGAGTCGGCATCGATAACGTCGATGTGGAAGCGGCGACGCGGCGCGGCGTAATCGTGATGAACGCGCCGGGCGGGAACACCATTTCCACGGCGGAGCATGCCTTTTCCCTTCTTCTTTGCGCCGCCCGAAAAATTCCGCAGGCGGACGCCATGCTTCGCGGCGGGAAATGGGACCGCAAAAATCTGGAGGGCGTCGAGCTTTTCAACAAGAAGCTCGGCATAATCGGGATGGGACGGATTGGCAGTGAGCTAAGCCGGCGCGCGATTGCTTTCGGCATGCGCGTGGCCGCTTACGATCCCTACCTCTCCGCCACGCGCGCCCGCACTTTGCAGGTGGAGCTGATCGAAGAGCTCGATGATCTCCTGGCCGCTTCAGATTTCATCACGCTGCATACGCCGCTCACGCCGGAGACGCATCATTTGCTGGATGGCGCGCGCCTCGCTAAAACGAAGCGCGGCGTGCGTGTGATCAATTGCGCCCGGGGCGGCCTGATCGATGAGGTCGCGCTCGCGCAGGCATTGCGTTCGGAGCACGTCGCCGCGGCCGCGCTCGATGTTTTCGAAACGGAACCGCTGCCGGTCGATTCTCCGTTGCGTGATTTGCCGACGCTCATTCTCACCCCGCATCTCGGCGCTTCGACCGTCGAAGCGCAGGAAAGCGTCGGCATCGAGATTGCGCAATCGATCCGGGCCGCGTTGCTCGAAGGAACCATTCGCAACGCGGTCAACATGCCGAACCTCGATGCGAAAACGCTCGCGGTTGTCGGACCGCATCTGCGCTTCGGAGAAAAGTTGGCGCGATTCCTTTCGCAACTCGCGCCGAAACGCGTCGAGCGGCTGAACATCAACTACAGCGGAAAAGTAAACGAAGTGGATACGACCGCGATCACGCGCTCGGTTCTGAAAGGCTTCTTGCAGGGCGCCGCTGGCAACGAAATCAACGAAGTAAACGCGCCGGCGTTCGCGGAAAGCCTTGGCCTCAAAGTCACGGAAACGCGCCTGAGCGCCGCGGGCGATTACACCGATCTCCTCGAACTCTCCGCCGTGTCGGAAGGGAAAACGGTTTCAGTGGCTGGCGCTTTTTTTGGCGCAACGCCGCGCATCGTAAATGTAAACAGCAGGCACGTCGAAGCGCGTCCGCACGGCGTGGTCCTCGTGTTGGAAAACACCGACCGTCCCGGCATCGTCGGCCGGATCGGCACGCTGCTCGGCGATCATGGAGTAAACATCGCGACTATGTCGTTGAGCCGAAACCAAGCCGGCGGTACGGCGCTGACTGTGCTCAACCTTGACACTTCTCCCGATCCGGCGTTGCTCGAAAAAATCCGGGCGAGCGAAGACATCGCCTCGGCGCAAGTGATCGAGCTGTGATTGGTGGCGGCCGACAGCGCCACAATCATCGATTCACCTTTGCGGTTCTCGAACACTAAATACTCTCTCGTTTATGGATTTCAGCTCTCATTCAATTGTTTGGATTTTGCTCATCGGTCTCGTTATCGGCGCGATCGCGAGATTTCTCATGCCGGGCCGCGATCCGGGCGGTTGCATTATCACCATGCTGCTCGGTATCGCCGGAGCCTACGTCGCCTCTTATGCCGGACAGAAATTGGGTTGGTACGAACCGGGTCAGCCGGCTGGCTTCCTCGGTTCCATCGTCGGCGCAATGGTGCTTCTGTTGCTTTACCGGTTGATCGCTCCGCGGCGGGATTAACTTTATTCGCTCAAAGCGATTGGCGCGAACCTCGCAGCGATGACACGATAGCGGGTGGCTGCTCCACCAAAAAAAACCGCGATCATTCTCGCCTTCGCGGCGCTCTATCTCATTTGGGGTTCGACCTATCTCGGAATCCTGTTTGCGATTCGCTCCATTCCTCCGCTCCTCATGGCGGGAACGCGGTTTCTGCTCGCCGGTCTCATTCTTTATTTCGGCGCGCGACTTAGCGGCGCGGCGCGTTCCAAACCGATCGAATGGCGAACGGCGCTGATCGTTGGCGCCTGTCTGCTGTTGGGCGGCAACGGCGGCGTTACCCTCGCCGAACAATATGTTCCTTCCGGCCTCGCTGCTCTCCTGGTCGCGACCGTGCCGCTCTACATCGCGCTCTTGAGCTGGTTATTCGGCATGTCCGAACGCCCGGGGCCGATGAAAGTCCTCGGACTCGCGGGCGGTTTCATTGGCGTCGGCGTGCTGATCGGCCCGGCGTTACGCTTCTCCGCCAATGGCGAATCCCCACGCGCCTGGATCGGCATGTCGATCCTGCTTTTCTCCTCGCTCATTTGGTCGGCCGGGTCGCTTTATTCGCGGAGTGCGCGTCAGGCCAGCTCACCATTTCTCGCCGCCGGGCAGCAAATGCTTTGCGGCGGCGGTCTCCTGCTCATCGCTGGCGTGGCCACGGGAGAGCTGCGGCATTTCGACCCGCGGCAAATCACAATGGTCTCGTTAGGCGCGTTTGCGTATCTCGTCCTGATCGGCGGAATCATCGGCTACGTTTCGTATGCATGGCTCTTGCGGCATTGCGATCCGGCGAAGGTCGCGACCTACGCCTACGTGAATCCGATCGTCGCTATTCTGCTCGGCACCGCATTCGCCGGTGAAACTCTCAGTTTGCGCACGCTGGTAGGTGCGGGATTGATTATCAGCTCGGTCGCGGTTGTAATCATGGCGCAACAAATGAAAGCGAAAGATTCTCCCGTCCCCGCGATCATCGAACCAGCTGAGTGCGCGCGATGAAAAAGGAAGAGGCAGCGGGAGGTCCCAACACAGGTCGCTTACTGCAAATTGTAAGCCTCCACCAGCCCGATGCCAGTGGTGTTGGTCGCCCCCCTAACGATTGCGGTGTAGTTGCCTGGAGTGACCGTAAACACCAAAGCGGATTCACGGTCGTCGTTGGGTGGGATACCTGTAGCTTGAATCTCTGATTGTTGGCTGTCTTTCCAGTTGTCGTTCCCTAATACCAGGTCGCCATTTCCATTGTGCAATTCGAGCGTCGGATCCTGCAACGCACCGCTCACTCCAAAGGCAGCTAGACTAGGCCCGATCGCGCGAATGAGCACTTTGGCAGTCGCGCTTCCACCGGGTCCCACAATCAAGCCACCGATCATGACGTTATCGCCGGTGTCGACAAATCCGCGGGAACTAATATTCGCCAGTTTAGAGTTAGCTCCTTGGGCCAAGTCGTAAACTTCTACTATTCCGACTCCACTGGTTTGATTCTTGCCCACGAGAATTGCGGTGTAGGCGCCTGGATCGAGCGTGGCGACAATCGCTGATTCCAGGTCATTGGTGGGTTGAAGCGTGGTCGCTTCTACTTCGGCCTGCTGACTGCTACCGTCCGGCCTCAACTTCCAGTTGTCGTTCGTTGTCAGCGTAGTGCTGCCTCGATGAAGCTCCAAAGTAGGATTAGCCAGTGCACCTTGAATACCGAACCTGGTTAACGAGGGGCCGATCCCGCGAATAATGACTTTCTTCGGGTCGGTCCCCATAATGATGAAACCGCCAATAAGAACGTTGTCGCCCTTGAGCACACGCATCCGCGTAGAAATGTTCAAAGGCTGGCGATTATTTGGCAGAGCAGGTGTGTTGGTGAGTGAGAAGGACACTGATTGCCCAAGAGTGAGTGGTGTGGCAGTTACGGCGTAGGAGCCAGTTTGTGAGTTGGCAGTGCAAATTGCCGAAGCGTGGCCATTGATGTCAGTCAACACGGAGTAAGTCGTTTTTCCGTTCGGAAACATGCACGAAGGTCCGGAAGAAGGCGCAGCAAAGTCCACTCGAATTCCATTCTCCGGAGTGCCTACCGGCGACTTGAGCGTGATCTGAAGCGACGTCGGAAATGTTATGTTAACCGGACCCGTCTGCGGAGTGCCGCTCGCCGCACTCACGATTGATCCCGGCTCTGCCAGTACCGCACCGAAACGAACGGCCCGGATACGGCGACCCACCGGGTCCGCGAAAAACAAATTGCCTTCAGCATCAACCGCAATTCCAGAGTCCTGTAAGGCCCCCTCAAACCGCGCTTGCGTCGCGGGACCACCATCACCAATTCCAACAGACGTTTGATTTGTAAATGCGAACTGAAAGGAATGTCCGTTCGACTCGATACGGTATGGCGTCATGAAAAGATTATTCGTCGGAGTGAGTGCAAGTTTATTTCCAGGGCCGACAAAGGTAGGCGTAAAGAAAGTCGTGATGATCCCGTCAGGGGTAACCTTTCGGATACGCTCGAAGTTTTCGCTGATGTACATCGTACCGTCAGGCGCCACAGCAACGTCGTACGGTGTGTTTAGGCACGCTTGTGTAGCCGGCCCGCCATCGCCGCAATACCTGCCATGTCCATAACCTTCACCGCCGTTAACGGGACCACTTCCCGTGACCGTATCAATGATTCCGGTTTGGGCGTCGACGCGGCGGACGCGATTGTTGTTCGTGTCAGCGATCAACACATTCCCATCTGCGTCAGCGGTAACGCCCCATGATTGCCCCGTAGCAGCACCGCTTGCAGGTCCCCCGTCGCCTGAAAACCCTATGGCGCATGGACATGTTACCCCATGGATTATCCCGGAGGTATCGATTCGCGTGATAAATCCCATATCGACAAGGACGTCGCCATTCGGCGCGAGAGCTAGCCCGACAGGATATACCGAACTCACTAGGGCCGGGAGGCCGTCCTGGCCATAGGCAAAATTGATGCGAAAGCCGGTTCCCGCGAATTTTTGCACATTTCCATCCTTATCAACTTTACGAATCAGGTTGTTCGACTGCTCCCCAGTCAGTAAGTCACCACTGGGAAGAAAGAGGAGGTCTGTTCCAGGATCATTAAGAACCGTTTCAAGGGCCGGACCCGTCTCGCCTATAATATGCGGTCCCATTCCGGCAAATGTTTCGAGCAGACCGGTGACAACATTGATTCGGCGGATGCGGCTAGAGCAATTTTCTCCGAAAAGAATGTTTCCCGAATGGTCGAGCGCCAATCGCGTGATATTGCATACTGGTGCAGTTGCCGCGGCAGCGCCATCATCACTGAAGTCGCGACCGCGGCCCCACGATTGTAGAAGTTGTCCGCTTGGTGACAGTTTCAGGATTCGCTTGGATGTCGGATCAGTGAAGTTCTTGTTACCCACATAGACGTTGTCTGCAGCATCGGTAACGACAGCGCATACTTCCTGTTGCCCACCAACGAAGGTTGAGATAATTCCCGTCTGCCCATCAATCTTGCGGACACAATCGTTAGCACTGTCCGCCAGATACAGGTTGCCCTGCGAATCGCCGGCTAGTCCGCAGGCGTCCCCGCGGCAGTCGTTGAAAGTAGCCTGAATGGCAGGGCCGCCATCGCCGGAATAACCGGCAACACCAGTGCCTGCGATCGTGGTAATGATTCCGTTCGCGTCGATCTTCCGGATGCGAAAATTGCCCGAGTCCAAAACATAGAAATTGCCTTTGCCGTCAAAGGCGATTTGAACCGGTTCATTGAACACTGCCTGGGTCGCGGGCCCGCCGTCGCCTGAGAATCCAAAAACACCCTGTTTACCGTAGACCGTCGAGATAACAGCCGTCGTTGCGTCAACGCGTCGAATGCAGTTAAAGCCACCAGCGTCCGCGATAAAACAGTTGCCCGCCGCATCAAGGGCCACACCACGAGGGTGACTGAGCACGGCCTTGACGGCTGGACCACCGTCCCCCGGATTTCCTCCTACGCCGGTTCCTGCATAACGCTCGATCACACCGTCAGAGCGGACGTGCCGCATTACAAACTCGTTTGGCTCACTGAAAACAAGTGAGCCGTCTTTTACGATGGCGAATCCGGGTTCCTCCGTGTCTACCATTGCGTTCGTGGCCAATCTGCCGTCTCCGCGAAATTGCCCAATACCCATCACTGTGGTGATGTAACCAGGCGGCAGGTCCTTCAGCGCTGGAGGCAGATAAAGAAACTCCGCATATACACTCGGCCCGTTGCCGCTCAACTTCACCGACGCGATCCCGTTATCGCGCGCCGGAGTAGTGAAGATGACCTGCGTGTCCGATCTGGATCCCGGTGTGATCGTTGCCTCATCCAGCGTGAGCATAGTTCCGTTAAAGCCTGAGCCGGTCAGCGTAACCTGAGTTCCGCCTGCAATCGGTCCGCGCGCAGGCGTGATTGATGTAATCGTAGCTGGCCCAGCGTCGGCAGCTTTGATTAGCGAAACGAGGCAGGAAGCGATCACAAAAAAAGACGAAATACGTCCGGACGACTTCACGCGTTGACTGTTCTGTCAGAAACGCGCTCTAACGGGAAGAAGTATTTTGTCTTCATCGGAGATTATGACTGTCGCCTGTTCCCCTCGTGATCACGGTCCGGCGGCCCCAATCAAACCGACGTTGGACATCGCTGCGCGCGCACCGATTAGTCTTTAATGCCCGCCGACCCGGAGACGATCGCAGTGATCAAGCATAACTGGCGCGCGGAAGTGGAGACCGCGGAAGTCTATCGCGACCTCGCCTCGCGCGAGACGGACCAGAAGCGTAAAGGCATTTTGTTGCGCATGGCCGAGGCGGAGGAGCGTCACGCGCAACGCTGGGAACAAAAGATGAGAGACCTCGGCCTGGAGGTGCCGGTTTTGCAGGACACCATCGCGCGGCGACTGAATCGCTGGTGGAACAAAGTGGCCGGCACCGATATCGCCATCCGGCGCATGGAAGCCGCGGAAGAAAAACATGAAGCGGCGTTTCGCGATCAACGCGACCGCGCCCTCGCCGGCGAAGACGACGTGCAGGAATTTCTGCGCACGAGCGCGGTGGAAGAAAAAGCGCACGCGCGCGCGCTGAACGCGATGGCGCCGCCGCCCGGCCCCCGCAGCGCGCTCGATACCATTCTAAAGCGAGAGCGCTGGCACGGACGCGGCGGCAGTTGGGTGGCCGACGCTATCTATGGCGTGAACGACGGACTCGGCGCGGTGTTCGGCATTGTCTCCGGCGTCGCGGGCGCCACGAACAATCAGCAACATTACGTTCTCATCTCCGGTCTCGCCGGCATGCTCGCTTCGTCGCTTTCAATGGGCGCCGGCGCGTATCTCGCGACGAAAAGCGAAGCCGAAGTTTACGAAGCGGAGATCGCCCGCGAGAAACGCGAGGTCGAAGAAAATCCGGAAGAAGAGATCGAGGAGATGTCGCTCTTCTATCAACTCCAGGGATTCAGCCCGGAAGAATCGCAGCGCATGGCGGAGCGTCTGGCGGAGCAGCCCGACCAAATGGTGCAAGCCATGGCGCAACACGAGCTCGGTCTCTCCGAGCATCATTTCCCGAACCACTGGAAGTCCGCGACCTCCGCCGCGATCTCGACCGCGATCGGCGCGTTCATCCCGATCATTCCGTTCTTTTTCATGAGTGGAATCAACGCCGTGATCGCGTCGTTCGCGGTCAGCATTCTCGCGCACTTCGCGGTTGGCGCGGTGAAATCCCTGATCACGATTCGTTCGTGGTGGGCGTCAGGATTGGAAATGACGATGGTCGGTGTAATCGAAGCCGTCGTGACGTACGGGCTCGGTCTCGCCTTTGGCGCAATGGCATAACGAAGACGGTCCGCAGCGATTTCCTACAGCCGCTTTTTTAGAAAGGCACGCCCCGAGGCAGATTTCAGATAGCTTTCGAAACTCCTCGCTTGCTCTGGATCGGAAAGCGCAATGTAGATTTTGATTCTCCACGGTTTCCATTTTGACGTATGCGGGACCTCGCCCCGGTTGTGGCGGATTAATCGCGCACGAAGATCACGGGTGGATCCAGTGTAAAACCGACTTGGATCGGCCTCGCTTTGGACACGTACACGTATGTGAAGGCCCATTTTCTCAATCTGGAATGCCGAGTCGTAGCTCGCTGCGATAAATGTGATAAGAACAAGCGGCCCGCCTCCGCCAAGGCTACGTCGCGGCAGTCTTCCCGTCGCGCTACGCAGCGAGCGAAGACTGGTGGGCGTCAGGATTGGAAATGACGATGGTCGGCGTGATCGAAGCCGTGGTTACCTACGGCCTCGGCCTTGCCTTCGGCGCTATGGCATAGGCGTCGGGGTCAAAATTTCCCGAGGCGCGCAGATGCAACCGCTATCTCAATTATGCGGAGAGAAGCGTCGCGGTCGCTTGTTTGGTGCCAACGAGCCTGGAACGGCGATTCTTTGACGACCGGACTGGTTGCGTCACACGCTCCAGGCATTTTTCTGCTTCAGTCGCACGCTGCGAATCTTTTCCCGAGCGAACAACGACGTACTGCCCATCCTTGAAAAAGAACTCGGCCAGAGCAATTCCCTCCGGGGAGGTGACCAGAGCATGTTGAGTGTCACGTGCTTCGCCGCCAGCCTGACAAGCGAACAGCTCGACTTCGTTCACACAGATGAGCGCGTTCCGAAGATAGTTCCTCAATTCGACAATGGAGTCGTACTCATGCTCGTAATTGAACGCGCACGAGCAACCCTGCTGCGAACCGGCGTAATAGACGTACTCGGAACGAAAATGTTTGCGAACGTCTTCCGCATGCCTGGGCAAACGGATGATGTGGAAGGCCGGCGTCGTCTCGTCCCAGCCGATTGTGGGTAATTCCTGAGGGGCGGCCAAATAAAGCGCTAAACACATCGTTGTTTTTTCCTTGGATCGTCGCGTTTTCTGGACGGACAATCGATCATTTGAATAGAGCAGTTTGCAAGCCATTCTTATAATTTCCATAATGCCAGTTTTAGCGGAGAATCGGACCGGCGCGCACGCGATACGGTTGAGTCCTACCCGGCCGCGCCTGCAAAACTCCCGGCGTTCGTTGAATTAAGAAAACCTCGGGTTTTTTGACACCACGGAGCGGTGTTGAAATCCGCAGAGCAGCGGCTACTCTGTCGCCGCAGTTTTCGGGGGTATAGCTCAGTTGGTAGAGCGCGTCGTTCGCAATGACGAGGCCTGGGGTTCGAATCCCCATACCTCCAGTCTTCACTCGCAGCGGAAGCGGAGAGCGAAGACTGTCGCGCTGCAGGCTCGGCGAAGGCGGACCCTTTTCACTCTGCTACATTATCGCAGCGAGCTTCGACTCGGCATGCCACACGGGAATTTCGCTCGCAGCGAAACGCGAAGCGAAGACTGTCGCGCCGTGGCGTCCGCGAAGGCGGACCTTCTTTCGCGCCCCAGATTCACGCTGCGAGCTACGACTCGGCATGCCAGAATAGGACACCAAAGATGCGACTGAACATCCTGAACCCTGCCATGGCGGCATTGTGCGTCGGCCTGCTGCTACCGACGTCCAGCGATGCGGCGGACGACGAGAAGACCAAGATTGAGAAGATCGTCGCGCAGGCCATCCGGCCGGTCATGGAGCACTACGGTATCCCCGGCATGGCGGTAGGGATTGTGCTCAACGGGCAGAGCTACGTCTTCGACTACGGCGTAGCATCGAAAGCGACCGGGAAACCAGTCGATAGCGACACGCTTTTCGAGATCGGCTCGGTCAGCAAGACGTTTACCGCGACCCTTGCCTCCTACGCGCAGATCGGTGGCCAACTCTCACTCTCCGACCCCGCGAGCAAATATCTCCCTCCCCTGCGCGGCAGCACCTTCGATAAGGTGAGCTTGCTCAACCTCGGAACGCACACGTCGGGTGGCCTGCCGTTGCAAGTGCCCGACGACATCACGAACTACGACCAACTCATGCGCTACTTCCAGAGCTGGAAGCCGACCTACGCTCGCAGGACGTATCGGACCTACTCCAATCCGAGTATCGGGCTGCTCGGTGTGATCGCGGCAAAGAGTATGAACGAGGACTTCGTCGCGTTGATGGAAGGCAAGTTGTTCCCGGCCCTGGGCCTGAAGAATACCTGGCTCAATGTTCCCACCGCCCAGATGGACCATTACGCGCAAGGCTACACGGACAAGGACGCTCCCGTCCGGATGACACCGGGTGTGCTCGGCCCGGAAGCATACGGCGTGAGAACGACCTCCGGTGACCTGCTTCATTTCGTCGAGGCCAACATGAAAATGCTAGAGCTGGAGGAGAGGTGGCAGCGTGCCATCACCGACACGCACATCGGCTACTACAAGATCGGCGCCATGACGCAGGACCTGATCTGGGAACAGTATGCCTATCCGGTGGAATTAAAGGATTTGCTGTTTGGCAACTCTGGTGAAGTCAGCCAGAAAGCGAATCCGGCGGTCAAGCTCGATCCTCCGTCACCGCCACAGGATGACGTTCTGATCAACAAGACCGGATCGACCAACGGGTTCTCAACCTACGTCGCCTTCGTTCCTGCCAGAAAGATCGGCGTCGTCTTGTTGGCCAACAAACGTTACCCCAACGACGCCCGAGTGACGTTCGCTTACCGGGTGCTAGAGGACCTCCGCTAACTTGCAATGTGGGAGGGGCCTTAGTGCCGCGAGTGAAATATTCCAGTTGGACCGGCCGGCGACCATTCATTCCCGAGGCGTTCGCTCCCGAGCAGACCGACGCCGATTGCATCTACGCGGTTTTGCTGGTTGAATCACGGTGATGAACACGCTCCCGCATTCTATCCTGGCTGCCCGACCAGAGCTGCTTCCCATCCGAGTCCTTGGGATCATTGCGCTGCTCGCGGTCGTCGCCGCCTTCATTTATGTATTCCGTCACCTTAAACAAATCGAGCGCACTATCGTGGCCGACAAGCTCGAGCCCGCCGCGCGCGGGCCACGGAACAATGTAGTGCTGATTCTGTGCGCGATCCCGATCATCATCGTCAGCCTGCTTCTGTTTCTAATCATCAACGCTTGATGACGGGTCGGAACGCGCGGTCATAATGAGAAGCAAACAAAGCGGACAGTCCAGCGCGTCTGACTGAGGCACGCACTGGCGATAGTCGAACGGTCAGGTATTAAACCAGGATGACGCAGCCGCGATTTGTGCCGGCCCCCAGGATCGACAATCGATCGGACGAGGAGTTGTTGCGCAGGGCGCGAGAATTTTACGAGACGATGCGGGAGCGCCGGACGTTTCGCGATTATTCCGACCGGCCGGTGCCGCGCGAAGTGATCGAGTATTGCCTGCGCGCGGCGGGCACGGCGCCGAGCGGTGCGAATTTGCAGCCATGGCATTTCGTGGCGGTGAGCGATCCGGCGATCAAGCGCGAGATACGGGTCGCGGCGCAGAGTGAGGAAAAGGAGTTCTACGCAAAACGCGCGCCGAAAGCGTGGCTCGAAGCGCTGGCACCGTTAGGGACCGATTCGAACAAACCATTTCTCGAAATCGCGCCGTGGCTCATCGCGGTGTTCGCGCAGCCGTTTCGCATTCTTCCTGATGGGGCACGCTCACCAACCTATTACGCGATCGAATCGGTTGGAATTGCGACCGGCATCTTAATCACCGCACTGCATTCGAGCGGGTTGGTGGCGCTCACACACACGCCGAGCCCGATGGGTTTCCTGAATAAAATTCTGGGGCGCCCTTCCCACGAGAAACCGTTTGTCCTTTTGGTGGTCGGACATCCGGCGGACGATGCGCTTGTTCCCGACATCGCTCGGAAACCATTGACCGATATCAGTTCGTTTGTAACGGGAACAAAGGTGTAATGGTTCGGAGTTGTCGAAAATTCCGAAGCAGTGATCGCTGGCTGGCGCTCGCGGCGCCGTAAGGGCGGACGCTGCGATGCCCCGGCAGCGTCATCGTTTAGCACCACGTCGACCGGCGCGGCCGCCAAAACAATAGCCGCGCCTGCCGCCCTCTGCTACGGTTGGATCATGAGGAATTTCAACGCGACCAAACTTGCGGCAATCATATCGCTGACCCTTGCGCTCCTCCCGGCCATTCCCGCCGAGGCCAAATCCCAGCGCTCTAGCGGAAACCAAGCCGATCCCGGTGGCCACACGCACAAAGGGGTGATCCTGGCCCAAAAAAAGGAATACGAACAGGCGATCGTCGAGTTCACCAAGGCCATCGAAGCGCAGCCGGCGGATGTGAAGAATTATGTTAACCGGGCGACTGTTTACAAAATCACCGGCAAAAGAGATAAAGCCCGGGCCGATTATGCCAGGATCATCGAGCTCAATCCAAAAGACGCGGATGCCTACAGCGAGCGGGGCCAGATCGCCCTGGCTTCTGGCCAATTAGATGCGGCGATCGCGGACCTCGATCAGGCCGTAAAGCTCAATTCAAACGACATCGAGGCGTTGCGTTTTCGGGCTTACGCCTTTTTGCAGAAGAAGAACTGGGCGAAGGCGATCGAAGACTATGGCAAGGTCATCGCCAAACGTCCTGACGACATACAAGCTCACGAGCGGCGTGGCTTCGCCTATCGGAATCTGAACAAGTATAACGAGGCCGTCGCCGATTTCACGAAGGTAATCGAGAAGTCTCCCGGCGATGCCGAAGCCTATCGGCGGCGCGCTTATGCCTATCAAAAACTGCAGAAGGACAAAGAAGAGGCCATGGATCTTCGGGCGTTGTTGAAGATAAAGCCGGGCGATCCCAGCGCGACGGCGCGCCTGAAGTATCTCGAGGCGAAGAGCCCTGCCCCGGCGGTCAAATCAATGCCAAGTCCGGTCCGGCCAAAGACCACGAGTGAATCACCCTCGCCGTCCGTGTCCGGCACTCCTCATTAGAGATCGCGTCCCGGGGAACGGCCAATCCAGCGCACGCACGCTTGGGGATTCGTCGCTAATCTTTTCGGCCCCGGTGCGAATCTCAATCTCGCGCATCGCGTCTAGTTATCAGGCAACAGCTGGTGATGCTTGCCCAAGCTCAACTAGTCTGTCAGCCCTATGCAACGGCCGAAAACCGGAGCTGGAGTCGCTCGTGTTTCGACACGGCCAAGGACCCCGAAAGGGTCTGCTGGCAGATTGCCCACGTAGTGGTGTCCGCCGCGAAAGGGTTGCCATCTGGCGAATAGGCTTGTGGGGTTGCGAGCATAGACCGACTGAGGTTTTGAAGCTTGGCTGGCGAAAGCCGCCGAGCGATGAAACTAAGGAAGGAGCAAAGGCGACCAGTTGCTTTACAACTGTCGAACAACTTTCTCGCGAGATATTCCTGCGCACGCTCACCCACCTCACCCTTCCCGCATGAGTTTGGAGGGATCGACGGCAAGCGCGCGCAGGGCGGGAAGGGCGGATGCGGCAAGGCCCAGCAGCGCCATCGTTAGCACCGCGCCGAGCACGACTACAGGATCTCGCGGATTTGCCTGATACACGATCTGCCCAAGTAACCGGCTCGCGAGGACGCCCAAACCACGCCGACAATCGCCACAATGCCAAAAACATCTGATCGTCGAGCGTGGATATACGTGACTCACGTATAGGTTTGAGCACTGGTGTCGCACCAGCCTGAATTTTGGACCGCAGCGATGACGTGCAATGGGCAACGAGACACGCAGCCACGATATACGTGAATCACGTATGTCATCGCGCCCTCGGTAGTTTGGAATTAAAAAATGAGTTGCAGAGTGCGTTCGCAGAGCAAGCGGCGGTCGACCGCGTCTAAGCATTGGAGTGAACAACTCTACCAATGGCGAAAGAGGAACGACTTCTCCCAAAGTGAAGCGGCGCTGAAGCTGCAGATCTCGACGCGGACGCTGCAAGAGTGGGAACAAGGCCGCGCCTGCCCCAGACATCTCGCGCTGAGCGCAATCAATAAACTGATCGGCGTCTAGGTCAGCCCTTTCTCGAGGCGCCGGCCCGGCCGTGATCGCGTTTAATTCTCAAGCAGTCAACTGCGTACTGAAGGCTAAGAGTGAGGGTGCCAAAAGGCGCTGACGTGAAGCGCATCCACCTGCCCTGCCACGCCATCTTGTCACGTTGTAGTGCGGTGGTCCGCACGAAGATGGAAGCCTTAATGCCAGTCCGGCTCGGACCGACGGCTGGTCACTCTTCCCGCATGAGTTTGGATGGATCGACGGCGAGCGCTCGCAGGGCTGGAAGGGCGGACGCGGCAAGGCCCAGCAGCGCCATTGTTAGGACTGCGCCGAGCACGACTACGGGATCCCGCGGATTCGCCTGATACACGATCTGGTCCAGTAACCGGTTAGCGAAAACGCACAAGAGCAGTCCCACCAAGGATCCGAACCCGAGGAGCGCGATTGGCCGACCGACCGCTGCACTCATCACGTGTCGGCTACGCGCGCCTAACGCCACGCGGATGCCCAGCTCCTTCATCCGCCGGCTTACGTTGTAGGCCGCCATGCCGAAGATGCCGGTCACGGCCAGCATCGCCGCGAGCAGGCCCATGATGCCCAGTGAAAAGGCGGACACCCGAGCTGGAGACATCACCACGCCTAACGAATCAAGCCAGCTCTGGACCGTGATGAGCGCGTTCGGCTCGAGGCTGCTCAGGGTGCGTTCGAGCGCAGCCGCCATTTCGCTCGGCGTCCGCTGCGATCGCACTACGAACCAGGCATGGAAGTCTTCGTTTTGCGACAACGACAGATACGCCACCGGCTGGGGCGATTCTTGCAGGGTTTGGTATTTGCCGGTCTCAACCACGCCGACCACTTCCATCAATTGCTCCAAGACGATGAAGCGCTGGCCAAGCGCCGGCGTGTCGCCCCACATCTGTCGTGCAAAGGCTTCGTTCACGATCGCCACCCGCGGAGTCTTGGTGGTGTCCTGCCATGAGAAATCACGCCCGCGCAGGAGCCGAGTCCGGGCTGCTTCGAAGTAGCCAGGTGATATGGCAAGCGCGTACGCCGACAGCGCGGAATTTTTGAGGATCAACTCGGTCGTCCCTGGCTGGAAAATCGGGATCACACGGATTCCGCCTTGAAAGAACGGTTTGCTAAGAGTTCCCGCCGCCGTCACTCCAGGGATGCTTCGCACCGCTTCAAGCATCGCTTTCTTTCTCTCGAGCGGCACGTTGCCCCCCGGTTCCAGGCTAAAGTCCGCGTCGGCCAGCATCACGCCCTCCGGCTGAAAACCGAGCGGAGCGTGCAGCATGCGGACCATGCCGCGGACAGCGACGAGCGAGGAGGTGACCAACAGCATGCAGATGGCAATCTGTGCGCCTAACAAGAGGTCCCGCAGGGTAAATCGGCGCAGTGTAATTGAATCCGACGTTCCACTCTTCATCGCCTGCAATGGACTGCTCTGCCAAACATTTCTCGCGGGAATCATCCCAAAGAGCAGCGCGCTGACCAGGGTGAAGGCCAGGGCTGCGAGATAGACCCGAGCATCCATACCGACTACGAATTGGTCAGACGGCGACTGCCACCGGCTTAGTATGCCTAACGACAGGCTTGCAGTTACCAGCCCCGCCGCACCGCCCAGGAACGACAACACCACCGCCTCGGTCATCAGTTGCCGCACCAACCGCCACCGGCTCGCTCCCAGAGCTATTCGGAGCGCCAGTTCCCGGCTGCGATCCGCCGCGCGCGCGGCGAACAAGCTGGCCAGATTCGCGCA
The DNA here is from genome assembly GCA_003244145.1 of Chthoniobacterales bacterium. Taxonomy (GTDB): domain Bacteria; phylum Verrucomicrobiota; class Verrucomicrobiia; order Chthoniobacterales; family UBA10450; genus AV80. The sequence continues at coordinate 26,964 of QHBM01000109.1, read as the reverse complement.
CGCCGCCAACAGCACCAGCAGAGCCAGCCCGGTCACGCTATAAAGAAACCCGCGAATGACATCACCGTTGTCCGCATAGAGTCCGGGACGGACCAGCCGCACCGGCAAGCCGGTGTCTGTCTTGGGATATTCCTTCGCTAACTGGGTCGCGATCGCGCTCAGATTTTCCGCCGCCTGCTCGGGCGTCACGCCTGGCTTGAGCCGGCCCAGCACCGTCAAAGGTCTCCCTCTCCGATCCGCCAGTTGTTCCGCTTCGAAGTGGTTCAAGACGGATATGAAATAGTCCGGCCAGACAAATTGCTCCGTGCCGTGGAATCGCGTCGGCGCCACGCCCACCACCGTGAAAGAATCTCGGTTGAGCCGAATGGTCGTTCCGATTATGCCCGGGTCGGCGTTAAATGCGCTTCGCCAGAGATGATCGCTTAACACGATGTAAGGCGCTGAATTCGGACCGTGGTCGTCCGATGGCTGGATGAGCCGCCCTAGCTCAGGTTGCACCCCCAGCATTTCGAAATAGTTGCCAGTGACCGAATAGCCGGAGACAATTTTTGCTGAGTTACCCCAGCTGAGTCTCCCGCCAGAATATCCGTCGTAGCCGGCTATTTCACTGAAGGTGTTGTTGCGCTGCTGATAGTCGTGATACGCAGGATAGGACGTCGTCAGGAGTTTGTAGCTTGTCCAAGGCCCGAGGCGAAGCTGATAGAGGTTCTGCGGGTCTTTCACATCCAGCGGGTGGAGCAGGACCGCATTCACGATTCCGAAGACGACGACGTTGGCCCCGATGCTCAGCATCAGAGTCAGTAGGGCTACGAGTGTGAACGCGGGCGACTTCCGCAGCCCGCGAAGCGCATAACGAATATCCTGCAGCAGGTCTTCCATCAATGGTTATCGCAGGGCGCGCTGGAGTTTCGTCACACGAGAACAAAATCAGTTACGGCTGCCGAGTGCGAGCTTTAAGTGAGCCCGTTAGTGCCCCAACCGTTTCATTCGGGCGTATTCGAGATTGTTCCGCGCCAGGTCGAAGTCAGGCTTGTAACGCAGGGCTTGCTCACAAGCGGCTGCGGCTTCGTCGTAGCGCCCGAGCTGATTGTAAGCGGCGCCGATGTTGTTCCATGCCTCCGCGTAGCCAGGTCGAAGGTCGAGCGCGAGCCGGCTGGCGACGACTGACTCAAAGTAGCGCCCCTCGCGATAGAACTGGAGGCTAAGGGCGAGATAAGACTCCGGAGTTCCGGGCAGCCTCGAAACGGGAGGGCCGGCGGCGGAAATTTCCGAGGAGGCCATGACTTCTAACGGGGCCTTGTCGGCGTTACTGCCTGCGGCAAGCGCGTAGTTGATCACCCGAACGATCGCGAGATCGTCGAGCGCATACCGCACAAAAACACGCTCGAATCTTCGATAGTCCGTCAGGCAGGTCAGACCCAGGATGAGCACAGCAGCGCAAACTGTGGAGCGGTATCCCGAGATGGTTAAGTTAGACTTTGCCAGTACGAGCAGATGAACCATTCCTAACCCGCTCAGGAGACAACATGGCCCTAACAGGATCGTCACGTACCTCAAATTTTTGAGGTCTGCCGCGACCGTCAGCGCGAAAACTAATGTGGAAATCAGATAAACCATCGCCCAGCCGATCTGTCTTTGCCGCGGATCGAGAGTGAGAAGACCAAGCCTTGAATTTCGAGGGCCAGTCATCGTGGCGATGCCAACGATAGCAAGGAGCGCGGTGATCGGACTCATCACCCAGAACCCGGTGAGGAACGAGTGCCAGGGCCCACGTTGATATTGGTGGCCATATTGATTCCACTCCCGCGCCTCCACGGTGTGCCGGATGGTTTCGACTAGCGGACCCGCTCCTCCCGAGCACCAAGCTAATGCGGCAAAGCTTGCTGCCGCCACCAAGGCGCTCATGATCGCGATGCGAAAACCCTTCTGGAGGGAGCGCTCCTGCAACCATGCGCTTCCGACAAGCCAGAGCGTGCACAACCCATACACCACGAGTGCAGACTCTTTAATAACGAGGAAGTAAGCAGCGACGACCCAGAAGCAAATTCTCCAGAACTTGGGGCGTGAGCTAACCGATGCCTCCATGCACAGATAAAAGAGAAATAGGCCGATGCAGCCCCACACGGAATCCTGCCAGGCCCTTCGAGCGATCGCCAAATCGATGGGACTAACACTCAGCAAAGCCAACCCGATCAACACCGCCCAGCGGTTAAAGAATCGCAATCCGAGCAAGGCCACGACGACGAATCCCAGAATACTGAACGTAGACGAGACCGAGACGGCAGCTTGCTCAGCAGACGCTCCTGATAGCTTCATCACCCCAGCCACAAGGTAAATGTGACCGACGCGGACAGGCGGCGGATAAATCCACTGCTGTTTGTCCTTGTTGTAACTTTCCACAAGGGCACGGACTCCTTGGATTCCGGAGCGGGCGACCTGCTTCGCATAATCCATGTAAACTCTCTCGTCAGGAGTGCGCCATGCCACCTCGCGATTGCCCAGACGAAGGGCAATTGCCCCAATGGATACAAGGGCAAAGAGGCACAGCCACACGACGGTGACCAGAGTCGGGCGACTGATCCGCGGGCCAGCGGCAGAAACAGATATTGAATCGATCATCTCTGAGCTACTTTGGCGGCGTGGCAGCCATTTTTTGTCTGGCGAAGCTGAGATTGTTCCGCGCCAATTCGAAATCCGGTTTATACCGCAAGGCCTGCTCGCATGCGGCCGCAGCTTCCTCGTAGCGACCTAGATTGTTATAGGCCGCGCCGATGTTATTCCAAGCTTCCGCGTAGGCGGGCCGAAGATCGAGCGCGAGCCGGCTCGCAACGATTGACTCGACGTAACGCTCTTCGCGATACAGCTGGAGGCTGAGGTCAAGGTAAGACTCCGGGGTCCGCTTTGCCGGTTGATTGACGGCTTGACCTTCGGCTTTCGTCAGAAGGTCGCGGGCGAAGAGATCTGTCGGGCTCAGCTCCAGAGCGCTCTGCAGGAAAGCGCGTGCCTCCTCGGCGCGCGAATGCAAGAGCAAGTAGCGCGCATAGTAAGTGTAACTGTCGGGCGAGGCCGGCGTGAGTCGCAGCGCCTCCTTGAAATGTTGCTCCGCGGCCGCGCTTTGTTTGGTGGCGTCCTCCGCGATGGCGAGGTTGATGAACAGCACCGAATACTGAGGGTTGAAGACAAGGGCGCGATGGAAACAATCGAGCGCACCCTCGTAATCGCCTCGTGCCATCAGGGTGTTGCCATAGTTCATCAACCCGCGTCCGTTGCGCGGACTCTTGAGCGTGACGTCCCGCCAAAGTGTTTCCTCGGTTTGCCAGACTTTGTTCCGTTGAAACGTCGCATAGCCGTTGGCGTACAAGAATAATCCGGCCGCGCAAGCGAGCGCGATTTTCACGGATCGTTTCCCGAAGACCAGGCTATTCAACACGAGCGCAACCGCTCCGGCCGCGGCAATGACAAGCCCCACGTAGGGGAGGAACGTACGGTGATCGTTCATCACCTCGGCGAGCGGCAGCAAAGAGGTGGATAGAAGCGTGATCAAAAACCAGAGCAAGCCGAAACCGATCACGCGCGTCTTCTTGAACACGGCAGCAGCGATCGAGATCGTGATGAAAAGAATGATGAACGCGAAACCCGCCCAGAAGCGGGGATCGCCGGTAGTTGAGAACGGATTAAGGTCGTAGTCGGCGGAAAGACCGTTCGGCCAGAAGAAGGTCTTCACGTAGAGCAACACCACGTAAGGCTGCGTGATCAGGTAATTGTGCGCATTGGCAGCGCCCGCAACCCAGGTGTGCGGCGTCATCTGCTGCACGAAGAGCAGCATTGCCGCGCAGATGACAAAGCCGGGTGCGATATCCTGCAGATAACCGATTAGCCGCCGTGCCCTTCCTGTCGTGTGTCCTACCTCAGGCGGGAAGAGCAAACGATAGATCGCGAACAGCACAGCGAAGACCGCGGCAGGTGGTTTGGCCATGATCGTCATCGCTGCCGGAAGAACGTAGATGCAATAGCGCCGCAAACCCGGGAAGGCGAAGTAGAGCGCGAACGACGCGATCACGCCAAGCGTCGAGATCACTTCCGAGGACGCGATGATGTAGTTGACCGTATCCGCGTTCGCCGGGTGAAGCCCGTACCACGCCGCGGCGGCGATCCCGATCCAGCCGTTGCGCGTCGAACTCGCGCCATGATCGAGCAGGCGATAAACGACAAACGCGAGCAGCAGCGTAAGCGTGAGGAAGAACGCGAAGATCGAGAGATGAAACGAGAACGGATAAAGTCCGCCACCTAGCCGATAGTCGATCGCGAGCAACGTCGAGACGAGCGGTCGATACGACTGATTACTCGGCAGCGAACTGAAGGTCGTCGCGTCGCGGAAGAACAGCGGAATGTTCCGCAGCTCACGGATGGCCGAGTTGTTTACGATCGTGTGGGCGTCGTCGAAGTGAAAGCTGTTCTGGAAATGGTTCGCGTAGGTGGCGAGGAGGGCCAGTAGCAAAAGCAAGCTGCCCAGCCCGGCCAGGCGCTTGTTGCGCAGTGCAGCGATCACGCGTTCAAACATCGAACCATTCTATCTAATAGGCACGCTCGTGAGAAGTGCCGCATCAGAATTCACCGCGGATTACGCGGATTTCGCAGATAAGAAGAGAACCTCCAATCCGGATCTCGGTTTCTGATCCGCGGTTATGGCTTCTTCGCTTTTTCCCTTCTAATCTAGCTCGGCTGCCGCGTTTTATACTGCCCGGCCGCAATTTCACGCCGGGATTGGTCGAGCTTGGCCCTGACCTCATCGGTCAATTCAAGCCGGTCCTCAAGGTAGTCATCAATCCATCCACGGATTTGCTCGATTTCCTCGCGCGACAAATTTGGAATCGCGGCCTGGATCTCCGTAACGGTGCTCACGTTGGCAGCTTAGCCTAATTTCTTCCCATCAGCTAATCCCAAGTCAAGGAGTCTTCGCGCCGGCGTGTTCCTCGCGAGCTCGTGCGATCAATGGATCCAGGCGCCCGGTCTTGACGTCTTCTTCGAACTGTTTGTCCCAGAGCGCGTCGAGGTGCTCGCGCAGCTCCTCCGCCAATCTCCACGCGTCCTGTGGCTGCAGTTTGCGGATCGCTTCTCGAATCTCAGTCACCGTACTCATGTGCCGCACCCTACATCAACCACGAAAGTAAGAAAGACCATTCGCGGGGCGGATACACTCCAGAAACTCGAGACCGATTCCTGAGCTTTGACCGCGGATTACGCGGATTTCGCAGATAAGAAAAACATCTCTACTCCGGAATCTCGGCTTCTGATCCGTGTCATCCGCTTAATTCGTGGTTATAGTTGGATGCCGGGTAATCGCTTTCTGTCTCCTGATGTCTGACCTCTGACTTCGTCCGCGTCATCCGCAGTAAGACCTGCAGTCTGCCTTCAATCGCGCATGATGAAAAACAAATCCGCCTGCCGATCTTCGCCGGCGGGCGGATTGCGAAGGCGTCGTATGATTAAGCGAAGAGAGCGGGGTTAGAGTTTGCTCACCGTGCCGTCATTCGCATGGCAGTCTTTTTGCGCTTCGGCTGGCCCGCCGTTCCCAGAAATCTGATCGAAGAAAACGAGTGACTTACGAGATCTTCAGAATGGTGAGTCTGATCATGTAGAAACCGACAGCAGTCCCAGCAGGGGCAACGAAGGCAGTGCCGACCACAGGACTAATTGCAAAGACCTGCGGCGTGCTTCCCACTGCGATAATGGCTCGGCCATGGATCCAGGTTGTGGAGGTCGCAGATCCTGAAATCGTATTTGTATCCAAAACCAGAGTGCCAGCACCAGGTCCGCTGTAAATGCCGATGGAACCGGCTGACCCCAAACTCATTTCGTAATCAATGACGTAGACGCCTTGCGCGAGCGTGAAGACGGTTCCGCCAGCTCCGGCTGACGCGACAATTTCCGTGGGAATATTGTTGAAGACCTGTGTATCGACTGTGAAAGCGGTCCCCGGGGGCACCGAATCATTTGGTGTCTGCACTGTTCTTATGAATTCCGCTGCGCCGGTAATTGCACTTATGCCGGTCGCTCCGGTTGCACCCGTTGCTCCGGTCGCACCTGTAGTACCAACACCCGTCGCTCCGGTCGCTCCTGCAACACCTTGATTACCGGTCGCACCGGTTGCTCCATTAGTTCCGTTAGTCCCCGCAGTGCCGGTGGCGCCCGTCGCTCCGTTAGTTCCCGCAGCGCCAGTTGGTCCAGTCGCACCTGCAATACCTTGATTACCGGTTGCACCATTGGTTCCGTTTGTTCCCGCGGTCCCAGTGGGCCCGGTCGCTCCATTAGTTCCAGCAGTTCCCTGCGAGCCAGTCGCGCCATTGGTTCCGTTGGTTCCAGCGATACCCTGATCACCCTTGATTCCTTGAGGACCAGTAGCTCCCTGAAACCCGGTGGCACCGGTCGCGCCGTTCGCGCCAGCGACACCTGTGTCGCCTTTGATCCCCTGCGGGCCAGTAGCTCCAGTCCGGCCCGGATCGCCTTTCGGGCCTTTGGTTCCAATTTCACCTGTCGGGCCGGTAGGGCCGGTCGGACCTGTGGGGCCGGTCTGCGCTTGGACCACCGACGCGGTGGCAGTCAGGAGTGTAGCGACACCTAGCGCGAGAAAGGTTGCACGCCACTTCGGCTTAAATGCCAGGTTTGGTTTCGATGTTAGTTTCATGTGCGGCTCGTAGCCGACCTTGTGATGGTCGGTTCTTTCATTTGTTGACGATGCCGCCCCTTGTCAGGGGTTGCTCCGTTCCTGCTGATTATCGACGGTTAGCGGTCCGGGTTTGCTCATCTCCACGCGATCACTCACCCTTTGGATTTGTGACGCCTGCTCCTTCAAGCTTGCGGTTAGAAGCTCCATCGTCTTCTGCTGTTGTGCTATGGTCAATTCCTGTTTCGCGACGGTAGACTTTAATTGGACAATGCTAGCTTGTTGTTTTTCGAGGTCGCGGTGCTGTTTCAAGAAGTCACCACGCAGCTTCGCATTCTCGGCCGCGTAGCGAGTCCTCTCCCCCTTATCACGCCCCGATGCCGGTGTGCTCGGCGATAATGGACTGTTTAGAGCGTTTGAGACGAACGGAGGTCCAAATCCTAGTTGGCCGGTGCTCTTCACAATGTAAACGGGAACGCTGCCCGCGACCGCTCCGGCGTTGAAGTCTTTGATGCCGGCGATAAAAGTTGCGGTCTGGGCCGCCTCGAGGGAAGTTCCGTCCGTGCCGATGCGAATGGTGTTGGACTCGCCACTAACACCGTTGTTGCCGATGTCGATATTGAAATTGCCAGTGTCCAGGAACCGACCGGCCTGTGGGCCTAATGCGATATTACTGTAGCCGCTTGTGTTGCTACCGAGCGCGCCTATACCATAAGCCGTGTTGAAGCCCCCACTTGTGTTGCTACCAAGCGCATTAACACCGGTGGCCGTGTTGGCGCTGCCATTGTTGTTAAAGAGCGCAAAATTCCCGTTGGCCGTGTTGCTGGCGCCCGTCTGGTTGCGATAGAGCGCAAAATAGCCGTTGCCCGTGTTGCTGTCGCCGGAGCTCGTGTTAAAGAGCGCTCCAAAACCATGGGCCGTGTTGTTGAAGCCGGTGGTGTTTGAATTTCCCGCCTGATAACCAAAAAATGTATTTGCAGTTGCAGCGTCAGATTCTATTCGTCCGGATTTCTCATTATTTACTCTGATATTAAAAGGAACGTTATCAGTGGTGCCAATAAAGTTTGTGCCGTCTACAGTGCCAGCGTTTCCAGTGAGAGACCAGGCATTGAGTGAACCATCAGCACCGGGCGCTCCCGTTGCGCCTGTCGCTCCGTTAGTTCCCGCAGTGCCAGTTGGTCCAGTCGCACCGTCAACGCCATTCGTGCCATTGGTTCCAGCAGTTCCTTGTGGGCCAGTCGCGCCGGTCGCTCCATTGGTTCCCGCAGTACCAGTCGTGCCCGTCGCTCCGGTCGCACCGTTAGTTCCCGCAGTGCCAGTTGGTCCAGTCGCACCTGCAATACCTTGATTACCGGTCGCACCGGTTGCTCCATTAGTTCCATTGGTTCCCGCGGTACCAGTGGCACCAGTCGGCCCAGTCGTTCCATTGGTTCCGCTCGTTCCAGCGATACCCTGATCACCCTTGATTCCTTGAGGACCAGTAGCTCCCTGAGGCCCGGTGGCACCGGTCGCGCCGTTAGCGCCTGCGACACCTGTGTCGCCTTTGATCCCTTGCGGGCCGGTAGCCCCAACCCGGCCCGGGTCACCTTTCGGGCCTTTGCTTCCGATTTCACCAGTCGGACCGGTAGAGCCGGTCGGACCTGTGGGGCCGGTCTGCGCTTGGACAACCGATGCGGTAACAGTCAGGAGTGCAGCGACACACACCGCGAGTAGAATGCGCGACGTTACCTTCAATGGCAGGCTTGGCATTAATGTTATTTTCATATGTGGCAACTACTGGGCTGAATCATCCTGGCATCGACGGTCTCAAATAACTTATGGCGTTGGAGTATATGATAAAGTGGCGCTGAAGGAGAGCTGGGTAATATCCGCCGCGGAAGGGTCGGTACTTGCGTTGGTTCTGATCCGAATTCCGATTCGATCGCCGGGATTTACCGCAATCGCCCCGGTGTTAATGGTGGTAGCGGTCCGAAAGGTCCCCGCTGTCACTACGGTGTTGGGAAAGCCAAAGCGGACCGACGCACTGAGCGGAGTGGTCACATAAGAGGACGTCAGGTGATCGATACCAGTATTAGGGGCAGACGGAGCCACGAAAACGGTGAAATCATACTGGAGGCCCGTCGTGTTGATTGATGCGACCGAAGCCACAAGTAGATCTGCACTGACTTGCAGGTTCTGGATTGTGCCGGCGAAAGGAATAGGGAAAGCGAAGCCACCAGCTTCCGGAGGCGAAGTTGATTCGCCGTTACCCGCGATGACCTCGGAGGTGTGGCTTCCAAAACCCATCAACACCGGCGCAGCTGAAACGACCGTTGCCCCCGAAAGAACCTGACCGGTAGAGAAAACAATCAGGCCGCCGCCTGGCCCGGTGGGACCAATCGGTCCAGTAACACCAGTCGCTCCCGTGGCTCCATTCGGACCAGTCGCACCGGTTGTACCCGCGACACCCGTTGCACCCGTCAGCCCGGTCGCGCCTGTATTCCCTTGCACACCTTGAACGCCGGTAGCCCCCTGCGGTCCAGTCGCACCGGCCGCGCCGCCAGCTCCAGTTGCACCAGTGTTGCCTTGCACACCTTGAACGCCAGTAGATCCTGTCGCACCCATGTTGCCTTGCACACCCTGAACGCCAGTAGCTCCCTGCGGCCCGGTCGCACCGTTAGCGCCAGTAGCTCCGGTATCGCCTTTGATTCCCTGCGGGCCAGTAGCGCCAGTCCGGCCTGGGTCGCCTTTAGGACCTTTGCTTCCAATTTCACCTGTAGGGCCAGTCGGACCTGTGGGGCCGGTCTGCCCGTGGGCCGACGACGGGGCAAGAGTCATGAGTGTAGCGACACAAAGCGCCAAAACAATCCCGCGCCACGCCGGCTTACATGGCAGGTTTGAGTTCAATGTTATTTTCATATGGTGAGCGGCGCAGGTTTGTCAGAATTGACCGCGGATTACGCGGATTTCGCAGATAAGAAAAGATTTTCGAATTCGGATTTCAGTTTCTGATCCGCGTAATCCGCGGTTATAATTTGTCGATGCCCCTTGAGCATTGGCGTGACCATTTATGAGATGGCTTGTAATACTTCGTTTCACTTAACTGATGCTTTGCATTAACGACTACAGGTCACTGTAAGCGGTAGATCTCCACCAAGCCGATGCCAGTAGTATTGTCTTTGCCGCGAACCAGGGCGGTATAGCGGCCCGGCGGCAATGTGCGCAGGATCGCTGATTCCCGGTCATCCTTAGGTGCGATGCCGGTATCGGAAATCGCCTGCCGATTGTCTTTCATCCAGTCGTCGTTCGCTTCCAAAAGTGCCCCGGAGGCGTCTCGCAGCTCAAGAGTCGGATCCTGCAAAGCATGGGGAACCCGGAACGCCGTCAGCTCAGGCCCGATCGCTCTGATCAAAACTTTTGTCGGGCTCTCCCCGATAATGAATCCGCCGATCAGGAGGTTATCGCCGCCCTGAACGTTGCCGCGAGTTGAAATTTCAGCCAGCCGCGCGCTGGCACCACCGAGATCGAAAACTTCGACGAGCGCGATGCCACTGCTGTGAGCGTAGCCGCGGATTATTGCGGTGTAGTTTCCCGGAGTGAGATCGGCGATGATCGCCGACTCGTAGTCGTCACGGGGCTGGAGTCCGGTCGCTTCGATCTCTAATTCCGGACCATAGCGCCAGTCATCATTGGATTGCAGGATATCGCCTTTCGCGTCGTATAGACCCACCATCGGATCCTGAAGTGTGGCCGTGGCGACTACGCCGGCCGTTTGCAGCGAAGCTCCTACAGCTCTGAAGAGGACGTGTTTAGCGCCGCTGCCGGTAACAATGACTCCGCCGATGAGAACATTATCCCCTGTGCCAACGGACCCACGGCCCCCGGGGGTAATACTATCCTCTGTGTTGACAGTCCCGCGGGTAGAAAGATTCAGCAGCTCTCCAGCGCGCGCACTAACTCCGACGAGCAATAAGATAGCTAACGCGGCGAAGGTCGAAATATTTCTTTTGTTCGTCGGTTTCATAAATGAAAAACTGTTCGGGTTCATAGCCATGCGTAGGCGCATTTGTAGCTGGCTGAGGTTGATTTCGCGATGTGCGGCTTGGATGGGAAAGTGGTTCCCAAAAATGCACTCATCTTAACGGTTGAGTAAAAGGCGTTGAAACATCGGATGGTCGGCCTCGCTTCTAGCCAATCCTCGTCGGGTTCGTCAACGGAATTCCTCCGTTTAGCTAAAATAAATGTTTGCCCCCGAACGGGCACAAACAGATCGCGAACGCGCCCTCACCTGCAGCTAGTTATCGAGCTTGTAGGCTTCGGCCAAACCAATGCCGGTTGTGCGATTCACCCCGCGCACGATCGACGTGTAGTTGCCCGCGGAGAGCGTCATGAGGATCGCGCTCTCGCGATTGTCGGGCGGCGCGAGCCCAGTCGCCTGGATCTCCGACATGTTAGGCGCGTCCCGCCAATCGTCGTTGCCCTGGAGGAGCGCGCCGTTTCCATCGTGCAGCTCGAGCGTGGGATTCTGCAATCTGCCTGCCACGGGTGTGCCGTTGACCTGAAGCGACGGACCCAGCGCGCGGAAGACGACGCGTTTTGGAGTGCTGCCGCGCAAGATTACGCCATCGATCAGAACGTTATCGTCCGTCCGGACATCGGCGCGCACCGACAGATTACCAAGCTCGGTGTTCGTATTTGAGGAGTCGAGATCGTAAATCTCAATCAAGGCGATGCCGGACCCGCCGGCAGCGTCCCGCACAATGCCGGTGAAGTTGCCGGCCGAGATGGTAACGAGGATGGCCGACTCGCGATCGTCGCTGGGCGCGAGGCCGCTCTGCGAAATCTGGGTAGCTTGCGGCGAACTGCGCCAGTTGTCGTTGACGATGATGGTGCCGTTGCTGTCGTGCAGTTCCAGAATCGGATCCTGCACCGCGCCCAGAACCGGCTGGCCACCGACTCTCAAGGAAGGTCCCAGGGCGCGGACAATGACGCGCTTGAACGAAGAGCCCTTCACAATAAATCCGCCAATGCCCGCCTTATCGCCTGGCTGGGTGAAGACGCGTCCGGAAATGTTGAGCAATTGAACGCTGGCGGGTGTGCCGGCGGGAGTCGCGGTGGGTGTGGGTGTTGGTGTGGAAGTAGGCGTAGCTGTTGGCGTGGCCGAAGGAGTCGCTGTGGGTGTTGCCGTCGCCGTGGCGGTGGGGCTCGGCGTCGGAGTTGGCGGCGGCGGGGTCGCGGGATCAAAGGTATATCCCTGAGCGACATCGATGAGATTGAAAAAGACGCCGCCAATTCCCCCAAACGAAGGCGAAGTGTTAGCGGGCTGGGTCAGCGTCATCGTACTCGCGGTGACTTCATGCAAGCGGGCATCGATCGGATCTGCTTCGCTGACGAGCGAGAGCGGAACAAAGATGGTGATGGCGCCGTTCACGCCCAACGTAGATTGGCAATTCGCCGCGGGCAGCGTCGTCGTTCCAGGATAAGTGATCGCGCCGCCGCCGCCGATGAGCGCCACCGCGTTTTCGCCGACGAAGCATTGCAGCGCGCCGCCATTGGTGGACTCGGCATAAACGTGAAAGTTCTTGCCGCCATTCGCATCGGTCGTCGAAGGCACGAACCATTGCGTGAGCCAGACAAGATCGGGATCAGGATCCTGCACCGTCGTCGGCGCGAGACTCAGGTTGTTCAATTGCATCACGACCTGGTAACAAGGGTCGGCCGCCGAGCAGGGCGCGCTCGTAACCTTGGTGATGTTCGAAGCCACGATGTCGAGCTGCGGCATGTTTGCGCTGCTCGTGCCGGCTGCTTCGTACTTGCCGTCGCCCGCGGGATCGGTCACGGCGTTGAACGCTTTTATCCCCGCGATGGCGATGGGCGACGTCGCCACATACAAGCCGTCGCCGCCGTTCTGTCGGACGTACATCGCATGTCCGACCGCGCTGCCGATGATGTTGTTCGAATCGGCGTAAGCGATCTGCGCTTCACCAAAAGGCCCGGTCCGGAGCTGGAGAAAATCGCCCAGGGCACGACTCGAGAGCTGGTTCTGCCCGCCGATGAGCGTCTGCACGGTACCCCGATGATTGTGATGAGCGCTGGCCAGGATCGGCGCGGTGAAAACTGGAACGGCATCGTGCGCGTTGAGCGATTGCGCCATCCAAACGCTCCAAATGCAATCGGTGCAGTCGTCCGGTCCTTTCGCGCCAGCCGTGGCGGCGCCGGGCGTTCCGTACCAGACGATGTTGACCCGGCCGTCGTCGCCGGCATTCATCCAGGCGAAAACATTGGTGTGCAGGATGCCGACGGGTGAACCCGAGGTATCGATCTGCCTCGGAGTCGACCAATGATTTCCCTGATCGGTGGAAGACGAAAACTTGAGCGCAACATCACCGGAAATGACGCCGGCATTCGTGGGTGCTTCTTCCCAAACCGCGTAGAGATTTCCCGCCTTATCGATCGCCATGGTCGGGAAATCGCCACCGGTTTTAGCGTCAGCGCCGAGATCGGCAACGAGAAGGTCGGTGCAATTCAAACCGCTTGGATCGCTCACGTTCGGAATCGGCGCACCGAATGCGACCGGAAAACAGCGGCCGATCAGAATTTTGTTTAAAGCCGCGTTATCATGGATGACGAAGACGTGTTTTACCGGGGCCAGCAAAGTGGCGAAGCCGCCGACGCCATTGGGCTGGCCTAACGAGGTGGCCATGGGACTTACTTCGTTGTTGCCCATGATGGCTTCATCGCAACTGCCCACCGCGGAAACGTGATTCGCCGGGCCGAACTGAATGCCCGCGGTCGCAGTCGGCACACCGGCGATGGGCGAGCGGTACATGACGAGAACGTTGTTGCCCGCGCTGCTGCCACACATCGGTGCACCGGGCCCGATCTCATCGTTGGTGAGATAGATACTTCCGTTAGTAAGAGGATCGCCATCGAAGGCATACCATTGCCGATCGACCGCGGTGTCGGGCACGCCGGTGTTGCTGCAGGTAAAGCTCGCGCCGAAATCGTCCGAGCGGGCGGTGCTAAAATTCGCCAGCGTCAGGTCGTTAAAGTAAAGGCGGCCGGCGAGGTCCACGCCCAGCTCCGTGTCGCCGCCTCCATGACAGGTCGTGACTTTTCCTTCGAAAGGCGCGGCGCCGACGACCCACTTGAAAGTCTTGCCGCCGTCGATGGAATGCCAGATCCAGCTCGTATCGGCGGAAGCCGATCCCGGCGTGCTGGTGTAAATGCGATTCGGATCGGTTGGGTCCACGCGGATGGCTTGTTCGAAACCAGTGCCGCCGATGCCGCTGATAATCGGGTGCCCAAAGGTGGGCGGCGCCGACGCCGCCAGAACACGGGGCGGTCCCGGCACCGGCCCTGCAACGCTAAACATCCCCAGCAGGGTCCCCGCTAAACAGAAGAGGAACGCGAAGAAGAGACGCGGATGAAAAAGACCGGATTCCGCAGCAGGTTTTCTTCGCATGAGATTTTCCTTCGCGCTTAGAATGCGTTCACTAGTGTTGCAATATCTTCCCCGATCTGGCGCGCGGTTCGGGTGAAGAGCTCTTGGTAGCCGCCACCGAAAAGACCAAAGCCCGACCTTCTTTCCTGTCGGAATCGGACGAGTGTCTTCTTCGAAACGCCATCCACGATTTCGCCGATCATCTGTATCTTCACCGCTCCGGCGCCAAAGCCCCAATAACGCGCCGCCTGCGAACCGGGATCGAGTTTCGTCAGACGCGCGCGGATGATGAGCGTATGACCGGGTGCGCCGCCGGCGCCGATTTTTCTCCGGGCCTTGCTCATCAATCCGGCCATGAAAGCCGGCTTGATCGAATTCATGGCCGAGCGCGCCGCAGCGTAAGTGTTATCGCCTGGATTTGGCAACGTCACTCCCGCCATGTCGAACGATTCGACCGCGATCGCCTCGAAACTGGCCGCGTTAAATGGCTGAAAAATCGTGATCTCATCGATGTCGCCGTTCCAATCGCGATACGTCCCCGGCGCCGTCGCACTTTTCGCGGCGGCGTTCGCGTCCTGGCGCAGAAACAGCGTGAGATTTCCCAGGAGCAAACAAAGAAGGAGGATTTTTCTGGCAATCATCGCGCAATCATCTTCTTTTCGGACATGCCCGACAAGACATTAGGCGCCGCCTATCCTGCGTTGACCATCGCTCTGCCCTGCGGCCTCTTTCGATGAGACGCTATCTGCCCTTTATCATTGTGGCGGCGGTGGCGTTGATCACGTTCGGCGGTGGGATGATGCTTTATCGAGGCAAGCGGGCGCCGAATCTCACTCCACAAAAAGATTCCGCTACGCCGGCAACCAAAGAACAGGAAGGGCTTCATGCTCGCGGCCCGGCCACGGCGCCGGTTGCACTGGAGGAGTGGGGAGACTTCGAGTGCCCACCCTGCGGCACGATGGCCGGAATTCTTCAGGGGATTGAGCACGAGTACGGCGCGCGATTGCGCGTGATCTTCCACCAGTTCCCGCTCGCCGTGCACGTGCACGCGCGGGAAGCCGCACTGGCTTCGGAAGCAGCGCACGCCCAGGGCCGCTTTTGGGAGATGCACGACCTGCTTTACCGTGAGCAGCACGCCTGGAGCAAAGCTCCGGACGTGCCGTCGCTCTTTAATTCCTATGCCGGCATGATCGGCCTCGACGTCGAGCGCTTTAAGAAGGACATGCAGAATCCCGAGACTAACGCCAGGGTCGCGGCGGATCAGCAACGCGGCACCTCGCGCGGCGTCAGCAGCACACCTACCATCTTCATTAATAAAATCATGGTGCCCGCGACTTCTTTGAATCCTGCTGCTCTCCATGCCGCCATTGAGGCCGCGCTCAAGGAAAGCGCACCGCACTAACTCTTAGTTGTGAAACGCCGAGAAAAACAAAAGCAGAAAGAAGTGAGTCGCTCTCGCG
The DNA here is from genome assembly GCA_003244145.1 of Chthoniobacterales bacterium. GTDB lineage: Bacteria > Verrucomicrobiota > Verrucomicrobiia > Chthoniobacterales > UBA10450 > AV80. The sequence continues at coordinate 11,417 of QHBM01000109.1, read as the reverse complement.
TGCGAACCATTCTCTATTCTGTCGCGGCTTGCTTTGCCGTCGCCGGCCTCGCGGATGCGACTTATCTAAGTGTGCTCGCCCTCTCGGGTGAGACGGCGGCCTGCGGTAACTCGACCGGTTGTTTCGAAGTGCTAGGAAGTCCTTATGCGAAAGTAGCAAGCGTTCCCGTAGCTGCTTTGGGTGTGCTCGGTTACTTCAGCGCCTTTACTTGCGCGACCTTTGCCGCCTTCAGTTACCTGCGCGCACGCACCTTTTTCAATCTCACCGTTTACCTGCTCTTTGCCGCTACACTCTGGCTTCTTTACGTCCAGGCCTTTCTGCTTCATGCCTTCTGCCGGTATTGTTTGTTCTCGGCGGCAACTAGCTTCCTGCTCATGGGTCTGGTCGTCGCCAGCCCGTCATCCCGCGACGGTTAGCGGGTTCTCATTGCCAGTGAGCATTCGTCCGTGCTTTGATGCGGCATGAACAGACGCCGTTTTGTGCAGTCCAGCGTAGCCGGAGGTTTGGCCCTGGCCGTCACCCCGCGCGCGCTCTTTGCCCAAGCTCCTACCATTATGAATTCCAAATCAATCAAGCCCGTCGTGATCGCTTCCGCCAATGGCAACAAATTCAAGAACGGCGGCGACATGACTTGCGTCCAGAAAGCGTTCACCCTCATGACGCAGGGAACCGATGTGCTCGATGCCCTGATCGCCGGCGTCAACATCGTGGAGCTTGATCCGCTCGATACCAGCGTCGGCTATGGCGGTTTGCCTAACGCCGATGGAATCGTGCAGCTCGATTCCTGTTGCATGCATGGCGCGAAGAAGCGGGCCGGCGGAGTCGCGGCGATCGAGGGAGTCCGCACGCCTTCGCTCGTGGCCAAGGCGGTGATGGAACAAACCGATCACCATCTTATCGTCGGCGAGGGCGCGCAAAAATTTGCGCGCGGCCTCGGATTCAAAATTGAGGACGATCTCAATACCGAAGAGTCGAGAAAACTTTGGCTCGAATGGAAACGGCGAATCGATCCGTCGCATTACCTCGATCCGCAAAAGCGCGCGGAGGCAGGCAACCGGGTAATGCTGCAAATGGTGGCGGAAGGTCTGATCGACCCGCAGCATATTTACGGCACGATCAACTGCGACGGCATCAACGCGAAAGGCGAGATCTGCGGCGTGACCACGACTAGCGGCCTCGCCTGGAAAATCCCGGGCCGGGTCGGTGATTCGCCTATCCTCGGCGCGGGTCTTTACGTCGATGGAGAGGTAGGCGCCGCGGGATCCACCGGGCGCGGCGAAGCGAACCTCTACAATCTCTGTTCGTTTCTAATGGTGGAGAACATGCGCCGTGGCATGCATCCCAAGGATGCCGGTCTCGACGCGTGCCGCCGGATCAAGGCGAACACGATCGAGAAGCGCTTACTCAATAGTAAAGGCAACCCGAATTTCGGTATCAACTTCTACGCTTTGAATGCCAAAGGAGAATACGCCGGCGTGTCGATGTATCCCGGAGCGAGCTACGCTGTCTGCACCGAGAAAGGACCTGAGACACTTCCTTGTGAGCCACTGCTGGAAGGTAAGCCGGAAGACTCGTAACAATCCGGTGCATCGGTCGCTTTCGCGCGCTTTTTTTAGTTTGGCTTCCACCAACTAAATGCAGTAAAGGTTCTTCAGGATGCACGTGAGGGGAGATCGAGGGCTAATTGTAGGACTGGCGATGCTCGCAGTTCTCGCATTTTCCCAGCGAGTGAATGCGGCACCCTACGGCATCAACCTGATCGTGAACGGGAACGCCGAGACGGGCGTCGGTTCGGCAAACGGCAACCCGGTCTTTGTGTCGGGATGGACGGTCAGCAGCGCATTCACGATGATTCCCTACACCCCTGGCACTGGCTATCCCGGCCCCGGCGATCCCGGGCCGAACGACCGCGGCAATAATTTCTTCGCAGGCGGCAATGGCGCGGCCGTCAGCACCGCGACCCAGAACATTAATCTGTCCGCGAACGCGGCGGACATCAACCAGGGCGATGTGATCTTCGATCTCTCCGGTTACTTCGGCGGATTCTCGGGGGACAACGATAACGCCCGGCTCAGCGCGACGTTTTTCAACGACACGACAAGCCTCGGCATCGCCACTGTGGGCCACGTCACGGCGAAAGATCGCGGCAGCGCGACGGGCCTTCTTCTTCGACGCGGCAGCGGAATTGTTCCGGTAGATACGACTCGCGTCGTGATCACTTTGACGATGACGCGCATCTCCGGCGCTTCTAATGATGGCTACGCCGACAGCCTCCAGTTCATCTGTAACCTCAAGGCGGGATCGCAAACCACTGCAGAGACCTTCGCGGGCAACGGGACGGGGGCGGACGCGACCGGCCCATGGAGCGACTCTAATCGTTGGGTTTCTGCGCACGTGGTGCCGAACAACGCCGGGAACAACTTCTTCGATGTGACGATCCTGGGGGTGACTGTAAGCGGCAAACTGAGCAACGAGGACCGGACCCTCACCCGGCGCGTCGGAGCCGCGAAGCTCGATATTTCCGCGACCGTCTCCAACCTGACGCTGCTCGATGCCGGCCTGACCGACGATGATTTCGCATCATCGGGTGGTGCAAACCTCCTGACGGTAACAGGCACCACCACCGACAACTCTTTGCAGAATCAGACTGGGGACAATCAGACCCAGACTCCCGGGTTTACCATCCAAACCCGGACCGGCGGCGCCGATGCGATCCTTTCGTTAGGCCATTTCACGAATTTCTCGGGAAACACCTTGAGTATGACGCGATTCACTCTCTTTTCGCAGGGACCCGCGGCCACAGTGCAGTTCAACGGCGCGGATATCGTCAACCTGGGAGGCACCAACACCAGGATTAGTCTCATCGGCTCAAATTGTCATGTCATTGACGAAGTTGGAAATGACGCCCTGCGCCATCTCGCCGTCATCGGGACAGGCACGACGCTGAGCGTCGGGGCCCTGGATTTCGTGACCGGAGGAAACCTGACGATCAACGGCGGCCTCGGTCTTGCCGACAATGGACTCGATACCAGCTTCACGGTCACCGGCGCGCTCACGAACTTCGACCCCGCGACACGAACGTTAAGCGGGGGGAGCATTAGCGTGCAAACCTTTCTCTCCGCCACGGCGAATGTCATCTTCCGGTTCAACGGCGCCGACGTCGTGAACAACGCCAGCTCGATCGGTATCATCTCTCCCACCGCCAAGATCGTGGATCAGAATGGTCTCGATGCTTTTCGCAACTTCGCCCATAACCTCGCGGCCGGTGTCGTGAGTTTCACCGACCACAATTTCAGCTCCACCGGCGCATTCACCAACGACGGCAGCCTGAGTGTGAACGCGCAAAGTCTCCCGACTTCTTTCACCATAAACGGCCCGCTCACGAATCTCGATTCTGCGACCAAAACATTAACGGGCGGAGTGTTTCGAATTTTCGGGAGTTTTTCCAATGCTTCCACGACCGCGACGCTCCGGTTCAACGGCGCCGATATCGTCCACAACGCCGCCGACCTTACGGTGGGCGGCACGGGAACGATCGTCGACCAATCGAGCAACAACGGTCTGCGGAATTTCGTCGACAATACGAAGGCCGGCACCTTCTCACTCCTCGGCCAGTCTTTTGCCGCGCCCACCGATTTCACCAACGCGGGGACGCTATTCATCTCGAACTTCAATTCCTCGCAAGTTTTCAGCGTGGCCGGCGGACATAGCTATATCCAGACCGGCGGTGAAACATCTCTCGGCGACAGCATCCTGACGGCGGCAAACGTCCTGATCCAGGGCGGCATCATCCATCATGGAGGCACGATCAATGGCAACGTCAATGTGTCGCGCGGTACCATTGCTCCGACCGGTGGCGGTGGCGGCGGCAGTGTCAGTCTTAGCGGAGCCGGAGTCATCATCGTTCCCGGCAGCTATTTAATTCCGGGCCCCGATACCATGACCATCAACGGCAATCTCAACCTCGCCGCAGACGCGCACTTGGGGTTTGTCATCCGCAACAATACCGCAGGCGAATTCGATACCATGACGATGAGCGGCTCGGCTAATTTCGGCGGCACGCTCGACGTGAGTTTGATCAACGGCTTTACTCCCGCGCCTGGCGACAGCTTCACCGTCCTCACCGCCGGCCCAACGATCACCGGCGCATTTATCAACGCCCCCAACGGCAGCCGGTTCCCGACCGCCGATAACCGCGGCTCCTTCATCGCAACCTACAGCGACAACCACCTCGTCCTTTCCAATTTCCAGAGCCAGCCACCCGATCAGCTTCTCAATATCTCAACGCGCATGAAAGTGCTCGGGGGCGACAACGTCCTCATCGCCGGCTTCATCATCACCGGCACCGATCCGAAGACGGTGATCATCCGCGGAATCGGCCCCTGGCTTTCCAACTTCGGCATTCAAGGTTTCCTGGCAGATCCCACCCTCGAGTTGCACCAGGGCAACACCACTCTCGCCACCAATGATAATTGGAAGTTGAGACCCGACGGTTCCAGTCAACAGGCGGAGATTGAAGCAACTCATCTGCAACCGACGTTTGATGTGGAGTCGGCCCTGATCGCAACGCTGACCCCAGGACAGTACACCGCCATTCTGGCCGGCAAGAATGGTACCGGCATTGGTCTGGTGGAGGTTTACGACCTTGCGCAGGGCGCAAATTCAAAGCTCGCTAACATCAGCACCCGCGGTTTTGTCGACACGAACGACAACGCCATGATCGGTGGCTTTATCGTGGGAGGAAATGGCGGCGGCGCGGCCCAGGTGATTGTCCGCGCGCTCGGTCCCTCGTTGCCGCTCAGTGGCACTTTGCAGAATCCGACCCTGGAGTTGCACGACGTTAATGGAGCGACGATCGCGACGGATGATAACTGGAAGGACAGCCAGCAGCAGGAGATTGCCAATTCGATTCCGCCGACGAACGACCTGGAATCGGCCATCGTCCGCACGCTTGCCCCCGGAAACTACACCGCAGTCGTCCGCGGAGCGGACAACGGTACGGGCATCGCCTTGGTCGAAGTTTACAATTTGCGGTAGCGACCGCGCGCCAGAGGGCTGGCGGTGGTTTGCTCGCGAACTCGACACGCAGCATTCGACTTGCGCTGCGGGCAGGCTGTTGAACCTTCCACACCAGCATGCGCATTCTTTCCGGCATTCAGCCCACCGGCATTCTTCACATCGGGAATTATCTCGGGATGATGCGCCCGGCGATTGCGCTCCAGGATTTGGAAACAAACGAGGCCTTCTATTTCATCGCCGATTATCATGCGCTCACGACAATCGATAATCCGGAAACGCTCAGAGCAAACAGCCGGCGGGTAGCGTTGGATTTTCTGGCCTGCGGTCTCAAGGTCGACCGCGGCGCGCTCTTCCGGCAGAGCGACGTGCCGCAAGTGACCGAGCTCGCCTGGATTTTATCGACCGTTACGCCGAAAGCCCTTCTCGAGCGCGCCACTTCCTACAAAGACAAGGTCGCGCGCGGCTTGCCGGCGTCCGCCGGATTGTTCACCTATCCCGTTCTGATGGCGGCCGACATTTTAATTTACGACAGCGATCTCGTTCCGGTAGGCAAAGACCAGAAGCAACATCTCGAAATGACGCGCGATATGGCGCAGAAGTTTAACGAGACCTTCGGGGAGGGCCTCAAGCTGCCGGAGCCCTACATTCAAACCGCGACGGAAACGGTTCCCGGCATCGACGGCCAGAAGATGAGCAAGAGCTACGGAAACACGATCGATATTTTCGCCGAGGAAAAAGAAATGCGGAAGCAAGTCATGAGCATCGTGACCGATTCAACTCTGGTCGAAGCGCCGAAGGATCCCGCCAGCTCGACCATCTTCCAACTCTACTCGCTTTTCGCGAGCAAGGAGGAAACGGAGCACATGCGGGAAAAATTCCAACGCGGCGGCAGCGGCTACGGTGAATTCAAAAAGGAACTGTTTGCGAAGCTCTGGGAATATTTCGAACCGATGCGAAAACGGCGCGCGGAAATCCTGGCGGACCCCGATTACATCGATGCGGTCCTGGAACGTGGAGCGCGGCGAGCGAATGAAATTGCGGACACGGTGATGAAGCGGGTGCGCGCGGCCGTTGGATTGTAGGCTAAATAAAATCTCGCTTCGCGAAATCCGGCAGGAGCGTTGGGTTCACGTAAAGCCCGTCCGACATGGAGGCGCGCCCGTTCAAACGCAGCGGCTTGGTGGCATCGACCAGGACGAAACCGTAATCGCGCGTGATCAATTCGTGGATTTCGCCCAACCAGGAACCGCCTTCGTACTGCGGCATGTAGTTCAGTTCGATGAGAATGAATTTTGTCGTCCGCAGCGTCTCCGCAGCTCCCGCGAGCGCTTCTTTTTCGTAGCCCTGCACATCGATCTTGAGGAGCGAGACTTCGGGCAGGCCGGCCAGCAGGTGGTCGAGTATTTGCATTGGACATTCCACTTCCGATTCGACGGCCCAATTACTCCCGATCAACTCCCTCATCTCGGCGCGCGGTGGCAGGACGGAAGAACCGGTGGAATCACGAGTGACGCGAAGCCTGGTGGCGCCGTTGCTTCGACCGATCGCGATATTGTGCAGCTCAACGTTAGGCCGCCGGCCGAATTCTTCGCGAAGGATGGCGAAGGCCGCCGGCCCTGGCTCGATCATGATGAGTTTTTGCGGCGAGACCAAATCCAGAAGCGCGTGGGCCCATTGCCCCACGTTGGCGCCCACATCGACGACGCAGCGCAAATTCCGCCAGTGACCCAGCGGGAAAAGAGCGAGTCCGCTTGCTTCCGCTTCATGAACGAGCCATTCGCTTTTCCAAAAATCGGAAACCGGCAGCTCCCGCCCCAGCTCACGCAACCGCCGCCGGTTCCGCATGATTTCGACGGCGCCAAAGGGCAGGCAATATTTCAACAGTTTGCGCAGGGCTTTCACGAAATGCGAACCGGAGGAAGCCTGCGCGAGCCGCAGCTAAACTCTCGCCTTCCCGTTCCCTTTTAACTCGGCGAAAACGAGACGGCCGGCGCCCGTTTGCAGCGCGCTCGAGACCACGATTGTCGCAACTTTTCCTAGCTGCGCCCGCGCATGATTCACGACGATCATCGTCCCGTCCGGGAGATAACCGACGGCCTGATGCGCTTCGCGCCCTTCTTTGACCAGGTTCAATTCCAGCTCGTCGCCCGCGGCCACGATCGGCCGCAACACGCGTGTGAGATCGGTGAGATTGAGCGCCGGCACCTGCTGCAACCGCGCCACCTGACAAAGAGCGTGATCGTTGGTGAGCAGGCGCGCCTGCAGGACTTTGGCCGTGCGCACCAGCCGCGCATCGGTGGCGAGATCCGCGTCTTCAGTCGTCTCGTGGATGGTCAGATCGACGTCGCGCGATTGCTGAAGCTGATTCAAAATCTCGAGGCCACGCCGCCCGCGTTCCCGCTTCAACTGGTCACGCGAATCGGCCAGCGTTTGCAATTCACCGAGAATAAATCGCGGGACGATGAGCGCGCGGCTCAAGAACCCGGTCGCGCAGAGTTCGGCGATCCGTCCGTCGATGATGATATTGGTATCGACGACGAGCGGCTCGTGCTGCGTGGTTTCGCGCGCAAAGCGGACGTACGGAATGATGAGCGAGAAATCATCGCGGTTGCTTCGCATGGCCAGCATCATTCCGAGATAACCGAACGTGCAAAAGATGGTGAGGCGCACGGCCCATTGCATCATTTCGCTCTGGTAACGCAATACGTCCGAAGCAATCAGAAGATTGGCGAAGAGAAGACCGAGGAGCAGGCCGAAGGTCGCGGAAGAAAATGCGCGCAACGAAAAGCCTTTAAGCAATCGGTCCACCAACACCACCACAAGCGCAAAAACGCAGCCGATCAGAATGCCGGGAATGGCGTTGCCCTGTAGCTCCACGGTCACAATCGCGCCGATCACCGCGCAGAAGGTGACAAACAAAACTCGCAGGAGGTTGACGGTGAGCAGCGGCGTCATCAGCGTCTTCCGGTCTTACGTGGTGAAGTTTGCTCGCGTTCGGCCGCGGCGCGGGCCTCTTCCTTGGCGGCGCTGTCCCGGTAAAAAAGAATTCCGTGCGTCCGCAGATTACTCACGAGCGCGTGCAAATCTTTCGCGATCTCCTGATTCGTCAGCAAAGTGGCGAGCAAACCTTTTCCCTTTGTCGCTTCCTGCATGACTACCGTAGCGGCTTGAATGGTCTTGCGCGCATCGGCAATCGCGACCTGCACGTCATCCGCCGCTTTTTTGGCCGAGTCCATCGTCCCGCCCGCTTTCTCGATCACGCCGTCGATTTTCTGGGTCGATTCGGCGAGGGCCGCGGTCGCCGTGTTCAAATGCTCGACGCTCGCCTTGAGGTTCTCCATGTTCGCCGCCGAAAGCGCCTGCTCGTTCAAGCGCGAGATCGTCGTGTTCACATTCTGCACCGCATTGCGCAGATCGCTCACCAGAAATCCGCCCTCGCGGGTCAAGTCGTCCAGGCCGGTTTCGCGCGTTCCTTCGATCACTGTGTTTTTTCCGATGTAACTGCTGGGAGTGCCCGCCGGCATCGCTACCGCCACGAAACGATCGCCGAGCAATCCTGAACTTCCCACACTGAATTTGCTGCCGGCCGGAATCTGCACGTAATCGTAAATCCGGAGCGGCACTTCGACTCCCTGGCCAGATCGGACGAGGCGCGGTCCACCCGAGACGCGACCTATTTTTGCCCCCGCCAGCAAGACGTCGGACCCTTTCAGCAAACCGCTGGCATCCGGGAATCGGATCGTCAGGTCGTAATAGGTTTTGAATCCTTCGCCGACTCGGCCGAACTGAACGACGAGAACGGCCACCATCGCGAGACCCGCGAGGACAAAGGCGCCTACTTTTAGTTCCAGGGTTTTCTCGCTCTGACTGGTGGGCATGGCATCAACGGGACCGGCAAGGGAAGTTTACCACGGGTTGCGGTGCCGTCAGGCAGAATCCGATGGAGCGGCCCTCGCCGCCGCGAGCATCTCACCTCTCCGAGCGGCCAAGCAGAAAATCCTGGAGCAACGGATCGGGGGAGATTTCCAATTCCTGCGGTGTCCCGTAAAAATAAATCCCGCCCTGATGCAGGTAGGCGATGTGATCGGCGATATGAAACGCGCTCTTCATATCGTGAGTAACCACGATGCTGGTGACGCGAAAACGCTCCTGCAAGCGGCGGATCAAACGGTTGATGCTGTCCGAGACGACGGGATCGAGACCGGCGGTCGGTTCGTCATAGAGAATGCAGGAGGGCCGGCGGATAATCGAGCGCGCCAGGCCGACGCGCTTCTTCATTCCGCCGCTGAGATTCACCGGCATCTTCTTCTGTTCCCCTTCCAGTTCGATCACTTCGAGCATCTCGTTCACTTTTTCCCGGATGGTTTTCGGATTGCGTTCGCCCGCTTCCCGCAGAGGGAATGCGATATTTTCCTCGACCGTCATCGAATCGAAAAGCGCCCCGCCTTGAAACAGGATGCCGACCTTGCGGCGGATCGCGGCCAGTTTGCGTTCGCTCAATCCGATGATGTTCTCGCCATCGATCCAAATCTCTCCCGCATCGGGATGCATCAAACCGACGAGATGTTTCAACAGAACGCTCTTGCCGCCGCCGCTGCGGCCGATGATCACGAGCGTCTCGCCCTTCGCCACGGTGAGATCGATTCCGCACAGGATTTCCTGGCCCGCGAGTTTTTTCTTCAATCCCCGCACCGCGATCATGGGAGCGGAGTTTGCGCGCGACGGCGCAGGGTTGAGAGATTGAGCAGATGGCGGTGCGTCGATCATCGCAAACGTCCGCGCCTATTGATATCCCGCCGGGAAAATGACGTTCAGCGCCATGGTCAGGAAGAAATTGAAAATCAACACGGCGAGAGACGAATCGACCACCGCTTCCGTGGTGGCCTTCCCCACCCCCACTGCGCCTTCGCGGCTGGTCAGGCCTTTGTGGCAACTAATGAAAACGATCAGGAGCGCGAAACAAAACGCCTTCGAAAGACCCATGATGATGTCGCGCATTTGGGTCCAGCGCACCATATTGGCGACGTAGTAAGTTCCGTTCACATCCAGCAGGAAAATCGCGACGAAATATCCGGCCGCGATGCCGATGCCGATGCATTCGGCGACGAGCAACGGCATGGAAAGCATCATCGCCAGCGTGCGCGGCACAACCAGGTAATCGATCGGATGCACCGCCAGAGCGCGCAGAGCGTCGATCTGTTCGGTCACCTTCATCGTGCCGATTTCCGCCGACATCGACGCGCCAACGCGTCCGGTCACCATGAGAGCAGTCAGCACCGGTCCGAGTTCGCGACAAACCGAGACCGAAACCACGGCGCCGACCGCCGACCCCATCCCGAGTTTGTTGAATTGAAAGAACGTCTGGGCGGCGAAGACCGCGCCGGTGAAAGCGCCGGTGATCATGACCACGAGCTGCGAGCGCAAACCGATCTCAACGATCTGGTGCAGAAACAATCGCCATCGAATTTTTTGCGCGACGATTGACGCGAATGTTTCGCTCGCCAGAACGACCACCTCGCCGACATAGGTAAAGAAAGAAACGACTGGCGTGCCGAGGAGTGTGAGGAATCGAGCGAACATAGGAGGCGTGAAGGGTGATCAGTGAATAGTCGGATGCGGCGCTGACTGTTGCCAGTCACTATTCACCGATCACCATTAACTTTTTCAAGCGCCCAGCGGTTGCGTTTTTGTTTTCGGCCGCAACTCCGCGGGAATCGCCCCGACGAATTTCGGTTCCAGGCCCAGTTTGCGGAAGGCCGCTCGGATCTCGCGAAAGGTCACACTCGGCCACTCAAGTTCCATATAAACAATGTCGTGGTTGCGATCGACCTTGTAGTGCAGGTCGGGAATCGCTTCGAACTCGATATCGAGCTCCAGGATCTTGTTCAAGTCGCGGACGCCTGCCGCATAAACTTCCAGCTCCAGCACGGCCGCCATCCTAGAAGGACCGCCCGCGCGATGCAAAACCTGAATCAGGTTTGTTTCGACATGCGTTGATCCGAATTGCGCGCATGACGGGTCTGCGATAAAGGGAACTGTCCATGATCAATCGCGCGCTTCACCTGCTGGCTCCGATCCACGTTTTCCTCGCCGTCTTTCTGCTGGCCGGCTGCGAGAGCATGCCGAAGGGAATTCAAGAGGCCAAGATCGCCGCGGCCCAGCGCATCCAGGCGGAACCGCCCGGCGATTATTTTATCGGCCGCCGTTACTTCAAGGCTACCGTCTTCAAATTCTGGGGCTATTTGCGGAAGCCCGGCCAACCGTGGAGCACGGCGCAGCTCGTGGTCTTCAATGAAAAACAGAAACTCGCACCCGATCGCGAGCAGTTGAATTTCGGGTTCGACAACAATTACGAATACAGGATTTACGGCAACTTCAGCGGCCAGACCGTCTACGTG
>QHBM01000146.1 GCA_003244145.1 Chthoniobacterales bacterium | reverse complement strand
CCCTTGTGGGGTTTGGCCGAATATCCGGTGATGGCGCCTCCGCCTCCCGTGGCCGCGGCCAAGCATGGAGGAGCTGACTCGCATCTTCGGAGCACTCGCTTCATAAAAGGCTACAAGGTCGAAGCCATGGATGGACTCATCGGTCACCTCGCAGATTTTTTGATCAACGGCAGAACGTGGAAAATTTCCGAAATCGTCGTCGATACCGGACACTGGTTTGCGGGAAAGACAATCCGCATACCAACGGACAAAATTTCAAAGGTCAGCTTCGACGAATCCACGGCTTACGTGAACTCCACAAAAGATGCGCTCCTCCACTCCAGGGAAAATGACGCAACACTAGCGGCGCTTAATGAGGTCGATCCGACGCACTGAAGCTCGCTCTCCCACTACCATGATTGAAGATCGTATCGAGGTTATCGAGTCGACGCTTGTGCAGGCGCAGAATATTCCAGGCGATCGAAAGGCGGAGCTGTTGAAGCTGGTCGCGGAGTTAAGATCGGAAGTTCGGAAACTCGCCGAAACGCATCGCGACGAGGCATCCAGCATCGCCTCTTTCGCAGAAGTGTCGGCGCACGAAGTGTCCCGCTCACAAAAGAATACCCAACTGGCAGAGACCGCGTTACACGGGCTGCATCTTTCCGTCCAAGGCCTGGAAGAATCACATCCTGTCATTGTTGGAATCGTGAATCGCTTCGCCACAGCTTTATCGAACATGGGGCTCTAATGCCTAACCGACCAGGTCACGCCGGGCTCAGTTTTTCCGGTGCTCATCGCCACGATCCAAATACGTTGACCTCCGCGGCCGATGCCGTTTACCCATTGCCAGCTTCGGTGCCGCAGCGCATCGGCCTCGCACATTTAAAGACGCGCTTATTCGGGACTCGCCGGCCGGCCGTTTTCCCAAAGGATACTCAAGCGCTAATTCGCAGTGAGCTCTTTGGCATCGAGCGATTCGAGCAACATGCCGAAAGCCTTGCCGCTGCTCAGCGCATCACCGCCGATCCAAACAGCGGCCGACGGCTCGATCGACGTCTCAAAGACAATGGACGCGCGCTTCTGGCTTCGTATCGAGGCGTCGAGAAAGCGATTCGCGAGGAGCGTCACATTACCCCCGCGGACGAATGGTTGCTCGACAACTTTTACGTCGCGCAAGAGCAAATTCGTCAGGTGCGAGACGATCTTCCGCATGGATTCTACCGCGGGTTGCCCAAGCTTGCCGAGGGACCATTGGAGGGTTATCCGAGGATATATGGCGTCGCCTGGGCTTTCATCGCGCATACCGACAGTCGGGTCGACCGGGAGATGCTCCTGCATTTTGTGGCCGCCTATCAGCGCGTGCAGCCCCTAACGATAGGTGAACTCTGGGCCGTCGCGATTGCACTCCGGATTGTCCTTATCGAAAATTTGCGCCGTGCAGCCGATCAGGTCGCTAACGCGCGCATCGAACGTGCGTTGGCGGATCGCCTGGCCGATCGACTTCTCGGAACCGATGGCGCGTCGACTCCGCTACCCGAGACAGCGCTCTTGCCCTTCGATGCGATGCCGCTACCGAGGCCATTCGTAGTCCGATTGCTTGAGCGTTTGCGCGATCAAGATCCACGCGTCACCTGGACACTTGGCTGGCTGGACAAGCGGCTCGCAGCAGAAAACACAAATGGCGACGAGATCATCCGCGCCGAGCATCAGCGGCTGGTTGGTACGAACGTCACAGTTCGAAACATTATCACGAGCATGCGGCTGGTTTCCGCACTCGACTGGGCCAAGGTGCTTGAGAGTACTAGCTTGGTAGACGCTGCGCTGCGCGCCGAAAGTGACTTTGCCGAGATGGATTTCTCAACTCGGGATCGTTACCGCCATGCCATCGAAGAGCTGGCGCGAGGGTCGGGTCAGTCGGAACTCGAGGTTGCGCGGCGTGCGATTGCTGCCGCGCGATCGAGTCGCCGACCTACAGACCCCGCTGGTGATCGCAAACAGGAGCCTGGTTACTATCTACTCGCGAATGGCCGCCGCCAGTTTGAAACGGAAATTGGCTTTCGAATACCTCTCAGCAATTGGCTGATTCGCACCGCCACAAGAGCGGGAGTCCTAGGCTATGTCGGAGGGATCGCCGTCGTTCTCTCGGTGATCATGGCCTTGCCCTTGATCGCTCTGGCAGAGTTTGGCATCGGCGGATGGCTCCTCGTAGTCTTTGCATTTCTTGGTCTCGCCCCAGCTTCGGACTTGGCGGTCGCGATTATTAATCGCGCTATCACGAGAGACCTAAAACCCAAGCCGCTTCCCGGCTTGGAGCTTCGTGCAGGCATACCAGCGGGACTACGGACGATAGTTGTGGTGCCCACACTCCTAACGACACAAGGAGAGCTGGAAGAACAAATCGAACGCATGGAGGTGCACTACCTGGCCAACCAGGACGGCGATCTCTATTTTACGCTCCTCTCCGACTGGGTTGACTCTGCAAGCCAAATTGCGCCAGGTGACGATGAGCTTCTGAGTGCGGCGGCGCACGGCATCGCAGAGTTGAATCAGCGCTACGGCCCGGCGCCCAGCGGTCCGCGGTTCTTTCTGTTGCATCGGCGACGCATGTGGAACGAAGGGCAGGGGAAATGGATCGGCTGGGAACGCAAACGCGGTAAGCTACACGAGCTCAATCGATGGCTTCGTGGAGCGAGCGATACTACTTTTGTCTCGGACGGGGATGCTCTTCCGTCCCCGCCTCCCGACGTACGTTACGTAATCACGTTGGACGCAGACACGCGACTCCCAAGGGGAAGTGCCAAGCGCCTGGTTGGGAAGATGGCGCATCCGCTTAATCGTCCGAGACTGGATCCGATTAACGGACGCGTCGTCGAGGGCTACGCAGTGTTGCAACCGAGAGTTACCCCATCCCTGCCGAAGGCTTCCGAAGGATCACTCTTTCAACGTGTGTTTACCAGCCCAAGTGGATTGGACCCGTATGCGTTCGCAGTTTCCGATGTCTACCAGGATTTGTTCGGAGAAGGCTCCTACAGCGGTAAAGGCATCTATGACGTGGACATGTTCGAAGCAGCACTCGAACAAAGAATCCCGGAAAGCACGCTCCTTAGTCATGATTTACTCGAAGGGATTTTCGCGCGGTCCGGGTTGGTCTCCGACATTGAGGTCGTCGAAGAATTCCCCGCGCGCTACTCCGTCGCTGCCGCCCGCCAACACCGGTGGGCGCGCGGCGATTGGCAATTGTTGCCGTGGATCTTTGGCCGAGGCCGCAGTTCGACCAGCGAGCATGACAGAAGTGCGATCCCCTTTCTTGGGCGTTGGAAGATGCTCGATAATTTGCGCCGGACGCTCTCAGCGCCGGCGGTTTTCGTAGCGTTGTTAGGCGGATGGATGCTACCGCTGATGCCGGCGGTGATCTGGACCGGATTTGTCGTCGCCACCTTTACGCTCCCCGCTTTTCTGCCCGCTATTCTCGCGATCGTGCCGCGGCGACTTGGCCTGTCGCAGCGCCGGCACTGGCACACGGTGGGCGCCGATTTTGGTTTGGCCTTTCTGCAACTCGGTCTCCTGATCACACTCATCGCTTCCCAAGCCTGGTTAATGGCCGATGCGATATACCGGACGCTCTTTCGTCTGTTCGTTAGGCGAAGGCGATTGCTCGAATGGGTGACGGCCGCACAGGTGAAAGTCAGCAACCGCTTTGGACTTTTTGGAATGTACTTGTGGATGAGCGGCGGTGTTGCGCTCGCCGTTGTCGCTGGCGCCATCATCGTTTTCTGGGAACCCAGAGCATGGCTCGTCGCAGCTCCGTTCATCACGCTTTGGATACTTTCAC
The DNA here is from genome assembly GCA_003244145.1 of Chthoniobacterales bacterium. Taxonomy (GTDB): domain Bacteria; phylum Verrucomicrobiota; class Verrucomicrobiia; order Chthoniobacterales; family UBA10450; genus AV80. The sequence continues at coordinate 6,555 of QHBM01000146.1, read as the reverse complement.
CACTTATCGCGCAATGGGCGAGCCTGCCGTTATGCGGCAGCTCCATTCCGGTCTCCGAGACGGACGCCAAAGCTTTACGACACAGCGCCCGGCGCACGTGGCGTTTCTTTGAACAATTCGTTACCGCTGAGCATCACCACCTTCCACCGGATAATTTCCAGGAAGATCCAAAACCGGTTGTCGCCCATCGGACGTCTCCCACAAACATCGGACTCTATCTCTTATCAGTTATCGCAGCCCGCGATTTCGGGTGGATCGGCACCCATGAAAGCGTAGATCGCCTGGAGGCGACGCTAGCGAGCATGAAAAGTCTCGAGCGATTTCGAGGCCATTTTTATAACTGGTACGATACGCACGACCTGCATCCGCTGGACCCAAAATACATCTCCGCGGTCGATAGCGGGAATCTCGCTGGGCACCTGATTGCGCTTGGCTCGGCTTGCCGTGAGATGATTGCCGGGCCGCCCGTTGCGCCGCAATGGCTCGACGGAATCGAAGACGGGTTGGAACTCACGCGTCAATCGTTGCATTTGCTTCCCGACGATAAACGGACCCACATCGTGACGCGCGATCACCTGGCAGATGCCCTCGATGTCCTTTCTGCAACGTTGGTCACTATTCGACAGAGCGGCGACGTATCAACTCTTCACGAGTTAAAGTCGCATGCCGAAACGGTCGTTGACATCGCGCGAACGCTTAGTGCCGAACGGAGCGATAATGCCAGCGTTGAATTATTAACCTGCGCATCTGCTTTGCAGGCATCGATCAGCAGCCACGAACGCGATCTGCAGAACGACGATCCAGTGGCGATCGATTTACTTCAGCGTTCCGCAGGCGTCGCCCAGTCACTGAAGAAGCGCCTCGAAGCCGTGCTCGAGTTGTCGCGCACGATCTTCGAAGAAATGAAATTCGACTTGCTCTTCGATCCCGATCGCCAACTTCTCTCGATCGGCTACCGGGTCGCCGAAGGAGCCCTTGATGCAAGCTATTACGATCTCCTTGCCTCGGAAGCTCGGCTTGCAAGTTTTGTCGCAATCGCCAAAGGCGACGTCCCGACTCGACATTGGTTTCACTTAGGCAGAACCGTGACCTCAGTGTCCGGCGATGCAGCGTTGGTTTCCTGGTCGGGATCGATGTTCGAGTACTTGATGCCGAACCTTGTCATGCGGCCGCCGCCGGGTTGTCTCATCGACGACACGAATCATAACGTGGTCCGTCGACAGGAGGAGTATGGCGCCGAGCGTGGCCTGCCATGGGGTGTCTCGGAATCGGCCTACAACGCTCGGGATCTCGAGTTCACCTACCAATATTCGAGCTTCGGTGTTCCTGGCCTCGGGCTGAAACGTTGCCTGGGTGACGACGCCGTGGTCGCTCCTTACGCCACAGCGTTGGCTGCAATGCTCGCACCCGACGCAGCGGTGCGAAACTTTGCGCGGCTGGAAGATGCCGGCGCGCGCGGCCGATATGGCTGGTATGAGGCCCTCGATTACACAGCGTCGCGTGTACCTGAAAATGCAAAGGTGGCGGTCGTGCGCTGTTATATGGCGCACCATCAAGGAATGACACTGGTCGCGCTCGCGAACGGACTTCGCGACGGCGCGATGCGCGCCCGCTTTCACGCCGAGCCAATCATTCAAGCGACTGAGCTCTTATTACAAGAGAGGACGCCGCGCGATGTGGACGCCTTCCGGCCCCGGCAGGAGGACGTGAAGGCAGCATCCTATGTTCGCGAACTCATTCCGCCTTCGTCGCGTCATTTTCGGTCTCCCCACCAGAAGGCGGTGCAGACTCAGCTTCTCTCAAATGGTCGCTACGCTGTGATGATGACGGCGGCGGGTTCGGGATACAGTCATTGGAATCAACTCGCGCTAACGCGCTGGCGCGAGGACCCGACTTGTGACTGTTGGGGTAGCTACTTCTTTCTGCGCGATGCGCACAGTGGCAAAGTCTGGTCGGCGGGATTTCAACCGAGTGGAGTCGAGCCCGATAGTTATGATGCGTCCTTTTTCGAGGATCGAGTTGAGATCACGAGACGCGATGGAACTATCACGACCAGACTCGAAGTAACTGTCTCGCCCGAGGACGACGCCGAGGCTCGCCGGATCACGATCTCGAATGAAGGAAATCGCGCTCGAGAAATCGAGGTGACCTCGTATGCGGAAATCGTCCTGGCCCCGCAGGCCGCCGACGTGGCCCATCCAGCTTTCTCGAACTTGTTTGTCCAGACAGAGTTTGTCAGCGACATCGGCGCGCTTCTAGCCACACGCCGGCGCGGATCGCCGGATGAGCCTCACGTTTGGTTGGCGCATCTCGCCGTTGTCGAAGGAGACGCGGTCGCAGGAGTCCAATTCGAAACCGACAGAGCGCGCTTCCTTGGTCGGGGACGCGTCATTCGGACGCCGGTTTCCGTCATTGATGGCCAACCTCTTTCTAATACAACCGGCGCGGTCCTCGATCCGATTTTCAGTCTTCGGCGTCGCCTCAGGCTGGCGCCCGGGACCACTGTCCACATCACTTTCTGGACGCTGGCGGCGTCATCTCGCAGCGCGGTGCTCGATCTCGCCGACAAGCACAGCAATCCGGCGGCCTTCGAACGCTTACTTACTCTGGCATGGACGCAGGCGCAGGTTCAATTGTTCCACCTCGGCATCAATTCGGATGAAGCGACGATGTTCCAAGGCCTCGCCAGCCGTGTGCTCTACGCGAACCCAAGTCTTCGTCCTTCTTCCGACTTGCTCTCACAAACCGAGGCTGCGCAGCCCGCGCTGTGGAGTTACGGCATTTCGGGCGACCTGCCGATCGTCCTCTGCCGGATCGATAACATCGAACACCTGCAAATCGTCCGCCAATTAATACAGGCTCACGAGTATTGGCGGATGAAGCAGCTCGCGGTCGATCTGGTCATTCTGAACGAATATCCGCCAACCTACGCGCATGAGCTGCGAGCCACCTTGGAGGGAATGGTTCGCGCAACCGAGTCGCGTCGGCTTTCCGCCGGAGCAAGCGCCGCCGTGCAGGGAGCGGTCTTCATTTTGCGCGCGGAGCTTCTATCTGATGAAGCACGAAATCTTCTCCAGAGCGCCGCCCGCGCGGTATTCTTCAGTCGCCGCGGCAGTCTCTTCGAACAGTTAAGACGTTTAGACGAAGCGGAGTTAGCTGTCTCCAAATCGCAGCTTCGCGTCGCGCCGAAAGGAGTGCAGCAGTCAGTGCCGCGGCCGGAACTTGAATTTTTTAATGGGCTGGGCGGTTTCTCGAACGATGGCCGCGAGTACTTGACCGTCCTAGGTCCGGGACAATGGACGCCGGCGCCCTGGCTCAACGTGATCGCCAATCCGTCGTTCGGTTTCCAAACATCGGTGGAAGGCGCAGGTTACACGTGGGCGACTAACAGCCAGCAAAACGAACTCACACCCTGGTCGAACGATCCCGTCTCCGATCGCCCCGGCGAGGTGATTTACATTCGCGACGAGGACGACGGGATGCTGTGGACTCCGACAGCTCTTCCGATTCGTGAAGAGTCGGAGCAATATATCGTTAGGCACGGCCAGGGTTACAGCCGGTTCGAACATGTTTCGCACGGAATTTCGCTGGAGCTTCTGCAGTACGTGCCATCGGACGACCCGATCAAAATCTCTCGTCTGAAAATCCGGAATCAATCAACCCGAGCGCGCCGTCTTTCGATTACCGGTTATGTCGAATGGGTCTTGGGGAATTCCCGTAGCTCTTCCGCGCCGTTTATTGTCACCGAGATCGATCCCGAAACCAAGGTGATGCTCGCACGGAACCACTGGAGCGCTGCGTTTGGGACGCGAGTTGCATTCGCGGATATGGGAGGGCGCCAACTCGCATGGACCGGCGACCGCACGGAATTTCTCGGTCGCAATGGCAGTCTCGATTCTCCGGCTGCTCTCGCCGAAGGAATAGGCCTGACGAATAAAGTCGGTGGCGGACTCGACCCCTGCGGCGCTTTGCAAACGACGATCGAGCTCCAAGCCAACGGTTCGACGGAAATCGTGTTCTTCCTCGGCGAAACTGCAACGAAGGTCGAAGCGCTTGCTTTAATCAAGCGCTACCGGGCGGCTGATCTCGACGAAGTCTTCAACGCGACGACCGGTGTTTGGAACGACCTTCTCGGCACGATCCAATTGAAAACGCCAGATCGCGCGATGGATGTGCTCATGAACCGCTGGCTTCTTTACCAGACGCTCGGTTGCCGCGTTTGGGCGCGCGCGGCGTTTTACCAGGCGAGCGGGGCTTATGGTTTTCGCGATCAGCTTCAGGATGTCATGGCCCTCGGGAATTCGAAGCCCCAGATTACCCGAAAACATCTTCTCCGCGCAGCGGCGCGACAATTCACCGAAGGAGACGTGCAACACTGGTGGCTTCCGCCATTAGGCCAGGGTGTTCGGACGCGAATTTCCGACGACCGACTCTGGTTGCCGTATGTCACTGCTCAATACATCGAGGTCACAGGAGACATCGGCGTGTTGGACGAAATCGTGCCGTTTCTCGATGGAGCGAAGCTCGGGGCAGATCAGCTAGAGTCGTTTTTTCAACCAACCATTTCCAACGAACAAGGATCACTCTACGAGCATTGCGCTCGCGCGCTTGAAACCAGCCTTTCCATGGGAATCCACGGCCTGCCCTTAATGGGAACAGGCGACTGGAACGATGGAATGAATCGGGTGGGAGTAGGTGGCAAAGGCGAGAGCATTTGGCTCGGTTGGTTTCTTTACGCGACATTGTCCGCCTTTGCTCCGTTGGCGGATCGTCGTGGTGAAAAAACACGGAGCGCAACCTGGCGACAGCACGCCGCCAACCTGCAAAAATCACTCGAACGTGATGGATGGGAGGGACAATGGTACCGGCGTGCATATTTCGACGATGGAACACCGCTAGGTGGGCATTCCGACGCCGAGTGTCGAATTGATTCGATCGCGCAGTCTTGGAGCGTGCTTTCCGGTGCCGGAGAGAAAAGCCGCGCCGTGGCAGCAATGGCGGCGGTGAACGAACAGCTCGTCCGTCGCGATGACGAACTGGTCTTGCTCTTCACGCCGCCGTTTGATCAGACGCCGCTCGATCCCGGTTATATTAAGCGCTATCCGCCGGGCATCCGCGAAAACGGGGGTCAATACACTCATGGAGCCGTCTGGTCGGTGATCGCCTTCGCCATGCTCGGGGATGGCGACAAGGCCGGTGAGTTATTTTCCATTCTGAATCCAATCAATCATGCGCGAACGCGGGCCGACATTTTTCGCTACAAGGTCGAACCCTACGTCGCGTGCGCCGACATTTATGCTGAGCCAGCGCACATCGGACGCGGCGGTTGGACATGGTACACCGGATCGGCCGGATGGATGTATCGCGCCGGTCTCGAATGGATCCTCGGCTTTCGGCTAAGGGGCGCGACGCTGCTCATCGATCCCTGCATACCGAGGTCATGGCCGGGGTTCGAAATCACATTCAAATATCACTCTGCTCGCTACGACATCTCGGTTGAGAATCCACGCGGCGTCAGCCGCGGTGTTTCAAGCATTCGGCTTGATGGCGTGGCGTTGCAGATAAGCGACGCAAGCATTCCTTTATCGGACGACGGCGCGAATCACAAAGTAGAAGTTGTCCTGGGCTAATGAACATCAGTCCACTTGCGGGAAAACCGGCGGAGCCAGGAATGCTGGTCAACGTCCCGCGACTTATCACCGCTTACTACACGGAGATTCCTGACCCTTCCGTGCCCGAGCAACGAGTAGCCTTTGGAACCTCCGGTCATCGCGGTTCGGCATTCGAAAAGGCTTTTAACGAATGGCACATCCTCGCCATCACTCAGGCCATTTGCCTGTACCGAAAGCAGCAGAAAATCGATGGGCCGTTATTTCTCGGAATGGATACGCACGCGCTTTCGGTGCCGGCCATGGCCAGTGCATTGGAAGTGTTAGCGGCCAACGATGTCGAGGTGATGCTCGCGGAAAGGGATGAATACACGCCAACCCCTGTTATTTCTCACGCGATTCTCACCTACAATAGCGGCCGGAAGACAGGGTGGGGCGATGGCATCGTCATCACGCCTTCGCACAATCCGCCGGACGATGGCGGCTTCAAGTATAACCCTCCGAACGGCGGGCCAGCCGATACCGTTGTCACCCGTTGGATTGAGACGAAGGCAAATGAATTTCTCGAGACTCGCCTGAAAAACGTAAGACGGATTCCGTTAGAGAGCGCTCTCCGCGCTCCCACGACTCACCGCCGCGACTACCTCAATGCGTATGTCGCTGATCTCGTCAATGTGGTCGACATGGAAGTCATCCGCAGCGCGGGTATTTGCATGGGCGTCGATCCTCTCGGCGGTGCTGGAGTGCACTACTGGGGACCGATCGCTGAGCGCTACAAATTGAATCTCACAGTGGTGAACAACACCGTCGATCCCACCTTCCGATTCATGACCGTTGATTGGGATGGTCAGATTCGTATGGACCCATCCTCGCCTTACGCGATGCAGCGATTGATTGAAATGAAGGACAACTTCGATCTCGCCTTCGCTTGCGACACCGATCATGA
>QHBM01000001.1 GCA_003244145.1 Chthoniobacterales bacterium | reverse complement strand
CCCTGCGCCTCGAACGGGTCCTCCGGCGCGCGGATCTGTAGACCGGTCTCCGCGGTCAGGCGGGCTCGGACGCGATCGGCGAACTCCTTGTGGGTGTTCAGACCGGTGCCGGTCGCTGTACCGCCGAGTGGGATCTGGGCGACCTGTGGCAGCGCGCCACGAATGCGCTTGGCGCCGAGGCGCACCTGCGCCGCGTAGCCCGAGAACTCCTGACCGAGGGTTACGGGCACGGCATCCATCAGGTGCGTGCGCCCCGCTTTGACGATGTCGTGGAACTCCGCCGCTTTCGCCTGGAACGCAGCCTCGAGGCGCTCGAGCGCGGGAAGGAGATCGTTGGTGGCAGTGTCGAGTGCCGCAAGGTGGACCGCCGAGGGGAACACATCGTTAGAGGACTGGCCCATGTTCGCGTGATCGTTGGGGTGCGCCCCCTCGCCGGCGAGCGCCGCGATCACCTCGTTGGCGTTCGTGTTCGTGCTTGTGCCAGAGCCGGTTTGGAAAATATCGAGAGGGAAATGATCATTGAGTTTTCCTTCGGCCACTTCTTCCGTTGCCTGGACGATGAGCGACGAGCGATGCGAATCGAGCAAACCCAAGTCGTGATTGGCCTGGGCCGCGCCGCATTTGATCAGACCGAGCGCGCGAATGAATGGCCGCGAAAATCGATAGCCGCTAATGGGAAAATTCATCACCGCACGCTGGGTGGACGCGCCGTGGAGCGCGTGCTCCGGCACGGACATTTCGCCCATCGAATCCTTTTCGATGCGCGTTTTTCTTTCCTTCATCGCGCAGCCTGCGAGGAGAAACGCTGCGGGACGGCGCCATTGCGGCCGTTGCGTGAAGCGGCGGCCTTTCGAAAAACCGTGATGAACATCGGCGGAATGTTTTGCAGGAAATATTCGGAATCGGCGTCGGCAAACTCGGTCGCGTGTTGCTTCAGTTCATTCGTCACCTGGTAAATAATAAAAGCGCCGCCGGGCACGAGCGCGTCGTGAGTCTGCCTTAGCAAATCGCGTTTCTTTTCGATCTCCAAAATGCTGAACGGAATTCCGGAAATGATGTAATTGCATTCTTCGATGCCGCGCTGGGCCAGCTCGCGGCGAATGGTGCCGGCGTTGGCGTTGATCACCTGCACGCGGGAATCTGCCGCGAATTGGCGTTTCAGATCGCGCGAGAACGCCGGATCCAGCTCAAAGAGCAACAATTGCGCATCGGGCCGCATCCGTTGCGCCAACTCGCGCGAATGCACGCCTTCGCCCGGGCCGTACTCGGCGATCACGCGCGCCTGTTCAAAATCGATCTTGCTCGCGACCCGCTCGACCAGTGCCTTCGAGCTCGGAATGATGGATGCGATTTGAAACGGCCGTTTCAGAAACCGCTTGAAAAACAGTACGCTCATCGGGAATCGGAACAATTCACCGGTGGATTTCGCTTGTCCAGAAAGGAACGCGCGTCTGCCCGAAGAAATTCCGCGCCAACTCCGCTCAGGTCAAAGCGATATTGCCTGAAATGAGCTGACCACGTCGTCTGGCCCCTTCTCGGTGAAGAAGCACTCGTAAAATCCCGGGCCGAGGTCCCAATGATCGCCCTTGTAATATTCGTCGCGATAAAAACGCCAGACGCCATTAACGACGATGAGTGAGCTAATGCGGTCGTTCCAAAAATCGCCCAGAAAATGGAAACTGAGATTAGTGCGGGCATAGGCGCCTTTGAAGCCGACGTGATCGTAAACAATCACTTCCGGCAGGCGAAGATTTCCATCGAGTGGTTTGCCATGGGCGGCCGCCGGCTCCGACGCGCAGGCGTGGTAACTGAGCGGGCCCACTTTCCATTTCGTGTCCACAATGCAGCCGTTATCCGGCGACAGTTCGGTCTTGGGTACTTGTCTCATAAGCGCGGTTTTATTTTTCATATCAACAAAGGCAGAGCAGGCTGTCGAGTTTCTATATTCGAGCTTCGCGATTAGTCGAGCGCAGGCGAATGGTTTTTTGCGAAAGATCGTGGGTGGCGCGAATGAAACGGACGGTGCGACTTTTGGCCCGCATCAAAATCGAATGAGTAATGGCGGTCGCACCCTGCGCGCGCACGCCGCGGAGCAACGCACTGTCGCTAATGCCGGTCGCACAAAAAATGATGTTCTTGCCGTGGGCCAGATCATCAGTGGAATAAACGCGCTCGATTTCTTTTTCGTAACCGTCAGCAACCAATTTCACGCGCTCGTCGTTGTCTCGCGGCCACATTTTACACTGCATCTCGCCGCCGACACATTTGATTCCGGCCGCCGCCAGCACTGCTTCGGGCGAGCCGCCGATTCCGAGATAAAGATCGACTCCGCTATCAGCGATCGCCGGCGCCATCGCCGCCGCGATATCGCCGTCGCCGATCATGCGCAGCGATGCGCCGGCGCGGCGGATTTGTTCCACCATTTCTTTGTGACGCGGGCGGTCCAACATCATCACCACCACGTCCTGCACGCGCTTATCCAGCGCGCGCGCAACGATCGCCAGCGTTTCTGCAATCGGCGCTTCCAGATTCAAATGATCGCCGCGGCGCTGCATGTATTGAGTGACGCGCGCGCCGTAGGAGAGCTTCGTCATGTAAAATGCGGGCACGTCGCGCAGCGCCACTTTCACTCCTTCTTCCGGACTTGCCGCCGCGATGCAACTGATCGAGTTCGGCGCGCCTTTGGAAATATTGGTCGTGCCATCAATCGGATCGACCGCGATGTCGAACTGCGGCGTGCCCGGCAGCCAGGTGCCGAGTTGTTCGCCTTTAAAAATTCCGGGCGCGTTATCCTTTATTCCTTCGCCGATCACCACTTCGCCGCAGATGTTCATCAAATCGAACATCCCACGAATGGCGTCGCTGGCGGCAGCGTCGGCTGCTTCCTTGTCCCCGCGTCCGAGCCACTTCAGGGAGTTGAGCGCGGCCGCTTCCGTTGCGCGCAGAAAATCGACTTCGATGATGCGCTCGATGTCGGGATAATTCTGGCGCGGCAATCTCGGCATGACGGAGCGCTTATTCTGCGCGCGCAAACTCCCGCTGACAAGCAGGCGATAAATATGGAGGGACGGACGCTGGCCCGTCCCCGGCCGACACGCTCCGGGTGGGCAACATCGAATCTTCAGAAATTGTCGAATCGAAAAAGCACCTACATTGCAATTCGCACTCCGCTTTACCGGAAAACCTTGAGGAGAAAAAAATATGGAATGGCTCTTTCAACCGGAAGCCTGGATAGGGCTGGTCACTCTTACTGTGCTGGAAATCGTTCTTGGCATCGACAATGTGATTTTCATTTCAATTATGTCCGGACGGCTGCCGCCCGCCAGGCAGGCGCGTGCTCGATAGCTTGGTCTGGCACTGGCCATGGTCATGCGCATCGCGCTGCTCTTGTCCATAACCTGGATCACGCGGTTGACGCAGCCGCTTTTTGCCATCGCCAGTTTCGAGGTCACCGGTCGCGCACTCATTCTGTTCGCGGGCGGTTTATTTCTTCTGGGCAAAAGCACTCAGGAAATCCATGACAAACTGGAAGGCGCCCAGGCGCAGGAGAAGCCTGGCCGCGCGCCTTCATTTGGCTCAGTGCTGGCGCAAGTGCTACTTCTCGACCTCGTTTTCTCGCTCGATTCGGTGATTACCGCAGTTGGAATGGTGGACCAGATCGGGGTGATGATCGCGGCCGTCGTCATCGCGGTGCTTTTCATGATGCTCTTTGCCGGGCCGATCAGCGCTTTTGTCGAGCGTCATCCGACGATAAAGATGCTCGCGCTCAGTTTTCTTTTGCTCATCGGCGTTAACCTGGTGGCGGAAGGGGCCGGCTTCCACATCCCGAAAGGCTACACTTACTTTGCCATGGCCTTCTCCGTCTTTGTGGAAATGCTAAACCTCAGAATCCGTAAACGTACCGCCGCCGTGCATCTGCGCAATGCGGCGCCGCGGATTTAGAAGGCTGCGAACGGCGCGTGCCAGACAACAATTACCCCCGCCGGATTTCTCCGACGGGGGCGTTTAGTAACTGCCAGCGCTTACTGCAACAAGCAGCAGGCGCCACTGGAGCAGCATCCGCCGCCATCGCAGCAATCAGCCGAGCGCGAAGTCGCGCTAGCCGATCCGATGAGGGCAAGGGCCGCCAGGATCATCAAGAGGTATTTCATAAGTTCTCCTGTTGAGTTTCGTTTAGTTCTCGTTAGCGCTGAGCCAACGAGCCGGCGCGAAAAACAGACTCAGGCGCGCGGCGGCGGCACCGGCGGGCGTTCTTTTCGCCCGGATAAAGCCGCGGCCGGCGCGGCCACATACTCCCCGCTCCCTTGCAGGAAAATCGTATTGCACCCGGAAGAAACGAACAGTGAAAGGGCGAGGCCGCATGCGCCGCAGCACTGCTGTTGTATCTTCGCGGGTTGCTGGTGGCAATGGCCGGATCCGCTTGCGGAGTGGCTGCAGCAACTTGTCTGGTGCGCCGCCGCCGCAATCTCCGCGCGCAACGGCATGCTGAGCGCGAAAAGTGAAAGCGAAACAATTGCGAAAAAACAGCGCGGCAAAATTCTCGTCACCGACCAAAACTACTTCCTTGCAGAACCCAGGTCAACGCGGCGGAGTTTCGCCTGCGTCCGCCAGCGGTGCGGCCACCCCCGCGCCAAAGTCTTCCGTGGAAACGACGCGGGGAAGCTCGGGCGGAACATCCAGCGCCGGTTGTTGCGTACGGGTGGAAAGCAAGGCCGCCACGAATAGGAGTGCCGCCGCCAGAAAATAAGGCGCGCCGGGTAAATGGATGTGGTGTTTCGGATCGATGAACCAACTGAACACGCGCAGAAACAGGATCGGGCCGATGATGAACGTGATCGAGCGCATGCTTTGGATCGCGCCCTGCAATTCGCCCTGCTCCCGTTCGCTCACTCGATGGGTCATCATGCTCTGCGCCGCTGGCATGGAGATGTTCCAAAGTGAAATGATCGGGATCGAGAAGAAAAATTGGAGGCTGTTGCGCGCGATGCCGGCCACGAACATTCCGGCGGCGCCGAAGAGTTGACCGATGTAAAGCGTGGCTTTCTCACCGAAACGCTTGACCATTTTGCCAGTGAGCAATGCGGAAATCGCGCCGGTGCAAATGCCCACCACCATCAGCGAAAGACCGGTCGTCAGCTCCGTCCAGTCAAAGCGATAAATGGCGTAAAGAACCCAGACGCCGAAAACGTTGTGCGCGGTGTAGGCGAGAAATTGAATGGTGGTGAGTCGCCATAACTCCGGGTGCGAGCGCAACAAGACGAGTGAGCCAAGCGGATTGGCGCGGCGCAGGGAAAAACTTTTTCGCCGCTCGCGAGACAAAGATTCCGGGACAAAAAGGTAGCCATAAAGCCAGTTCGCCAGACTTAACCCAGCCGAAACCCAGAAGGCCAGGCGCGGACTTACGCTGCCGAGCATCCCGCCAATCGCGGGACCGAAAGCGAACCCGATGCCAAACGCCATGCCGATCATGCCGAAGGCCGCTGCTCGTTTTTCTTTCGGTGTAACGTCGGAGATATAAGCCATCGCGGTCGGGATGCTCGAGGTCGTGATGCCAGAAATAATTCGGCCAAGAAACAACCAGCCAATCGTGGGTGCGAGCGCCATCACCACATAATCGAGAGCAAGCCCAAGGTTTGATAACAGAATCACCGGACGCCGGCCGAAGCGGTCCGATAAAACGCCGAGCACCGGCGAAAAAACAAACTGCATCAGCGCGAAGACAAGCGCGAACCAGCCGTTCCAGTCCGCCGCCATCGTCATTTTCCCGCCGAGAAAATCGAGGATCAGTTTCGGCAAAACGGGGATGATTAATCCCATCGCCAGAATATCGAGCGTCACCGTCACCAGCACGAAAATGACGGCGGCCTGGCGGTTCTTCATCATGGCGTATTTAATCTTGGAGCGACACTCGGCAAGTTACCGCTGGCCCGCTCGCGCCTCGATTTGCGCTAGCGACGGATTCGCGTTTTCAATCCAGCTCTTCGCCGCCGCCAACTCTCCTTCCTCCACCGGCGCAGCGCGCGGCACGTTGTTTTCGCTTTGTGCTTTCGCACCGGCAAAAATGCGAGGCGCGCGCCAATGATGCCCGTGCCGAAAAAGCGCGTAATACATCGTCTTGGCTTCGACCACACCCACGCCGCTGCATCGCATCGCGTTGTAAAACATCCGGTCTGTCTCGGCAGGCGGACGGCTCTTTTGGTCGTAGGCGACATCGTGAAGCACGGAGGCGTTCCGGTACCGTCCCTCGAATGGTCCGCCCATGAACGACCACAACGCGCGGGGAATCGAAGCGCCGTCGATCACCGATCCAGCCGGCGCAATCCAGACCACGCCTTTCGGATCGGTGTAATGCAATTCGTTCAGCAGTGTCATCGTCCTGCCATCGGCATCCCAACGGGTATCGATCGGCCCACTGTAATAGCCCCACGGTCCGGCGGGATTGAAGTTATTGCGCGCGGTCTGGTTTCCCTTGCCCAGGATGCAGCCGGATAACAGGAGAGCGACAAGAAGAACAAGGATGCGCATGATGATTGCGTCCTAGCTCGCGGAAGAAACCAGCGCCTTCTCGCGTTTCGCGTGCGGTACCCCGGTCGCAGGGGAAACGGGGGCGGAAGGGCGTCTAAATCCTTTGAGATAAAAGAGCATGAAGATGCCGGAGACGATGAGAAGCGAGCCGACCCATTTCAGGAGCCAGCCCGGATCGCGCAAAATCTGGATCGTGCTTTGGCCGAGGTTGTCCGGGTTCCAGGAGGCCTGCGACATTTTGTAGGTGAGCCCAGTCCAGGTGCGCCACGATTCGCCGGGATAACTAAAAGGATTGTTCATCCAACACTGGCCCATCGCGGTCTGGCCTTCCTGGCTCGTGACGCGCACCGTGCTCTTGAATCCGGCGGGGCTGTCGCTGCCTTCGTTGCGTTGCACTTCAAAATCCATCAGCTCCAGCCCAATCGGCAACGGAAGTTGCTTCCAGCCGTAACCGATTTGCACTTCGCCGGACGACGACGGCACGCTGATCTGCCAGCCGGCGGGAATCCATTGTTCGGAAATGTCGGAGCCTTGCTGGAGTCGAACGCGGAGACCGTCGGGCAACTCCGGGCCCGAAGCCGCAGCCGTGGCGGGATTGAAATCCATCCATTCTCGCGCGTGCGGCAGGAGGCGATCGAAAGTGAATTGCCAGTCGGCCCAACCGGTCGTGAGCGGTTTGTTCGGTTCCAGTTTTCCGGTAGAATGGCCGAGCTTTCGCGAGACGAGATCGTAGGTAACGCCGCCGTCATCCGCGATGAAAAGCGTGAGATGATTCGGCGCGCTCGCGCTGTCGGCCGGCATGTCTGGGGCGACGCCGGGTTTATCGGCGCCATGCGCGTTCGCGACCGTGACGGGAACGCCCTTGCCGCGGAGCGTGACCACGACGGCGGGATTATTGGGCTGATCGCTTAACGAGGAAGGTTTACCGTTATCGATCCGAAAATCGGGCCAATAGTTTTCGATCCGCAACGTGAACGCGCTTCCATCCATGGGCGCGTCTTTGCCCAGGTTTTGGGCGACATCGAAGGTCCAGTTTCTTCCCGCGAGATTGACGGTGACGCTGCCTTTGTTTCCGTTTTGCGGCTGGCTCAATTGGACTTTCGCGCCCGCGTTCCCGCCTTTGACGACCTTCGCGATTTGTTCCGATGGCGCCTTGGCGAAAGCAAATATGGATTCCTCGATTTCCACTTCGCCGACGTCGCTCGGGGGGCGATTCGGTGAATCGCCCCTGCCTTCCGCGGTGCCGCGTTTCAATTCGATGGTGGCCAGGCCCATGTCGAACGAGCTGTGCTGCGGATCGCCGGCCATGAGCCAGTTTTCCAGACGCTGGCCCATCAACGCGGTCGCGATCGTGAAATGCAGTGCGGGCGCGCCGCCGTCATTGACCGGCTTCGGGTTGAGCTTGCCTTCAATCGCAGTGGCGTAATCCACGATGCTCAGCCGCGCTCCTCCCGCGAGCAGGCCGAGGTCCCATGGTTTCTGCGGTGTGGGCGGGCGATGAATGAATTCGGCCGGATAACCCTTCACGATGCCGTCGGTATCGCGGACGCGAAGCTGATGTTGATCGACGAGGAGACGATTGTTCGGCGGCTCGCCTTTGAAGAGAGTGATCGTGCCTTCGATTCCCCAGGTGCGTCCGATGAGCGACCCGGTCAGAAGCGTGATGATGCCGAGATGGGTGACGAGAAAGGCGACGTGATGTTTTTTCCAGGGCCAGCGCGACAGGGCCGAGACGGTGAGGTTCGCGGCGAGGGCCAGGAGCCAGATGTTGAACCAGGGCGCGCCATAAACATAAGCGCGCGCCACTTTCGCATCGAAGCTCGATTCGTAGATCGTCCCGGCGATTGCTCCGATGATCAGGACCGCCAGAAGGACGACCGCGAGCTTGAGCGAGGCAAAAAACCGGAAGACGGGGTTGCGTTGCCAGGCCGGATGCGAGGTGGAGGAAGGCGAAGCCATGTCGTGGGCGGGTATTTTCCGCGAGAACTCCGGCGCGTTCAACGGACGTTTTGAAAAAACGCCGCTACCCGTTTTTCTCCACAGCGGCGCGGAAGGATTGGAGATGCGCGGCGAACACCATAGGGTCGAAGGCATCGAGGCTTTTCACATCCTGGAAAAGTTGGTTAAGCTCGGCGTCGGATTTCGGACGGACGCCCGCGTTTTTGTTGAGCGCGAAGACGAGTCGATCAAGCGCCAGAACAAGACGTTTCGCGCGTTGGGCGAGCAATGGGTTCGCCGTCCCTTTCGCGCTGAATTCCGGGTCCAGCGAAGCCAGCGCCAAAAGCAACGCGCGCGCGGAGCCATCGCTCCAGTTCGAAACCGAGGCGCGGCGCGCGAGCGCATCCGCCTGCGTTTGCATACTGGTGAAATCTGACCGGCCCGGAGTGCTCGAAGGCTGGCTGATCGGCGACGAGATGCTGGCCGCGGAGGTAGTCGTGGCGCAAAGCCAGGCTAAACCATTCCAGCGCGCGTTCGACACTTCGTCGCTTTGCGGATCGCTCGCCAGCGCCCAGCTCATTTCCCGCAATGCCACGGCTTGTCCGGTCAGCCATTCGCGCAATCCGCTCCAGGCTTCTTCGTCGCGCCAATGTTTCGGCTCGGCGACCGATTGGCTGTCGAGTTCGAAAAAGAGATCGGGATGGCCAGCCTTCAAAAGTTCCGGCGCAAGATTTTGATGGCAGGCGGCGCAGGCGCTGGCGCGAACATAGAGGCTCCGCAGGTCGCGCATGCCGGCGGAGACGCGCGTGTTGTAGGTCCAATCCGTGCGTGTGTGTCCGCGCAGCCAGCCGCCGGCGGCGCCGTGGCATGTTTCGCACGAGACACCTTCGTCGGGATGAGCGGTGCTGGTGAGCCGGCTCGGCGCGACGGATTGCAGCGGCGAATGGCAAACGGTGCAGCGCGCACTTGTGGGCGCCGCGGAAATTCCGAGACCCTCCGCGATTCGTTCCGAACGCGAATCGAGCAGGACCGCATAAGCCTTGGTGTGAAAATCCTTCTGGCTCCAGGTAATGTATTGGCTGCGCTTCGGGCCCGCCCCGCCGTGGCAACTGGACGATTTGCATCCGAGCGCGCCGACAAAGGCGGTGCCGTTCTCGTGAATTTGGCGCGGCTCTTTGGCCGAGAGGCTACCTGCGCCGGCGGCGACGATTAGGTAAATGCGCGCAGCTTTCAGCAACACGCGAAAAGCTTAGCATCGGCACTTCTGCGAATGCGACTGCAAATGGAGACGGCACGCCCTCGTGCCGTAGCGACTCAGTTCGCCCAGGCTTTCCACTTCTTCCGCAGCGGCTTCACGTAACGGTCGACATCGACCTTCTTCAGCCGATCGACGCCGTCCTTAACCGCGTCAGCGGAATCTTCGTACTTCCGCCGCATCGATTTGAAAAGCGGCCAGAGAAATGGCAGTGAAAGAACACTCAAGTCCACGTTGCCGAGCGGCGATTTGGCTTCGACTTCTTTCTCGGCCGAGCTGGAGGAAAAGCGAATAGCCAGCCCGATCGCGACGCCGAGCGCGAGCGCGCCGATCACGGTCGGGACCGGGTTCTCGCGGAGGAAAAATTCCGTGCGCTCGCGGGCCGTCCCCGCTTTTTCCTTGGTCTGCTCCCAGGCATCGCCCGCAACCGTGGAGACCTTGCTCGCCGCCTGGCGGAACCGGCCTGGGGCTTCCCCGGAAATTTGGTCTTCGCTCGACCGCATCGAAGCAGCCAGCGGATCGTCGTCCATGAATTCGTCGCCGTTTGGATTGATCATATTAATTGTTCGTAATTGGACGCCTGTTTGCGCCCCTTCGTTCATTGCTCAATCCGAAAAATTACCGCCACTCGTGCTTGGGATACTTCCGTTGGAGCTCCTTTTTGATTTTTGGGTAGCCTTCTCGCCAAAAAGTTTCCAGGTCGTTGGTGACCTGGATAGGACGATGATTCGGCGCGAGGACTTGGATCCTGAGCGCGGTGCGTCCACGCCCGACGGCAAGACCGCGCGGCGTGTCGTACAAATCCTGGATGCGGGCGGAGATGGTCGGCGGGGCGGCGCCGCAGTAGGAGATCTTAGCCGCGCGGCCTTTGGCCAACTTGATTCGTTCCGGCGCCAGCTCGTCGAGTGTTTGTTGTTGTCCCGCGCCAAGCCACGACTTCACGGCCGGCCAGACCGTCCGCTCCTTGATCTCTTTGTAGCTCGTCGCGCCCTGGCAAATTTGTTCCAGGAGAAGGAGCTTCCCCGCTTCGTCGATCCGGGGGAATTCTAATTCCGGGAACTCCGTCGCGACAAAGTTCACGCGCTCGATCCACTGCTCGACCGTGTTGTCCCACTGCTTTAGCGGACAATTCCCGGCCAGGACTTCGCGCGCCAGGATTTGCGCCGCGGCTGGATCGGTCTTCGGAGAAAATTCTTCGCTGCGCAAAACCAGATCGTGAAAGAGGGTCACTCGATGACCCGCGACCCGTCGAAGAGTCGGATCGAACTCGACGCGCGTTTCTTCGCGGAAGGATTCCGGGAATAATTCGCGAAGCCAATCTTCTTCGATCCGGGTGGCAAGGGTAAGAAGAACTTGTCTCTCTTTCTCGCTGCTTTCGATTTCGCGCACTTCCGAGGCCACGAGCAGACGCGCTCCGTGCACAGCGCTCTCGCGCGCGAGCACGCCACGCCGGCCATGTACGAGCGCGCAACGCAAGGTTCCCGCATCCAACCGCACCGCGACCTGATCGGGGAAGCCCGCGAGGACGCAACGTTCGATCGATCCGGCTTTGGCCGCGCTGGTTTGCAAGTCCAAGCCTTCGTCGCGAGCGATGGCGAGAAACTGCTCGGTCAGTTGCGCGGCCTCGCGTGCGGCGCCGGCGTTGATCCCAAGCCGCGCGCAACGCTGCGCATCGAACCGATTGTTTTCCGCATACCGAAATGCGCGCATCAAAATGACGAGGTCCGATTCCGCATCGTTGCCGAGCACATCCTCGCGGTCTTCCCGCGCTTGTTTGCCATCGAGGCGGCGCAGAAGATTGCGACCTTGCGTGAGCGCGGCGATCAGCGCGACCGCAGGGACGCAGCGATACTGTTGTGCTGCGAGAAGCATGCGCGCATAACGCGGGTGAACCGGGAATGCCAGCATCCTGCGTCCGAGTGGCGTCACTCCGTTGGTGTGGAGCGCTCCGAGATCGGCCAGGAGTTGTTCCGCGCGTGCGAGTGCTTGCGGCTCGGGCGGTTCCAGCCAGGGGAAGCTTCCGATGTCGCCGACACCGCTCGCTTTCAACGTGAGAACGACTTCGGCAAGATCGAGCCGTTTCACTTCGGGCAACTCCTGCGCGGCGCGCTCGAGATGTTCGCGCTCCGTCCAAAGGCGAAGACAATGGCCGGGCGCCGTGCGGCCAGCGCGGCCAGCGCGTTGATCCGCGGAGGCGCGGCTGATTTTTTCGACGAGCAAAGTGTTGATGCCGCGGCGAGCATCGAACCGCGCGATGCGCGCCAGCCCGCTGTCGATCACGACCCGGACGCCGTCGATCGTGAGCGAAGTTTCCGCCACGTTAGTCGAGACGATCGCCCGGCGTTTTTGATAATGAGCGAGCGCGGCGTCCTGTTCGGCCGGTGGCAATTCGCCATGAAGCGGCAGGGCGACAAATCGATCGCTCACTCGGGAAGCGCGAATGGCGGAGATCGTCCGGCCGATCTCATATTTTCCCGGCATGAAGACGAGCACGTCGCCTTCGGTCTGCGGCGCGATGCGCTCGAGTTCATCGGCGGCCAGATCCCAGATCGGATAACCGTCACCGCCGACAGGTTTTGGCAAATATTCGATGGCGACCGGAAAGGCGCGCCCGCTCGAGCTCAAGACCGCGCAGGGTTCCAGATATTTTTGGAGAAGACCCGCATCGAGGGTGGCGGACATGACGGCGAGTTTTAGATCGGGCCGTGAGGTCGCCTGGAGTTGGAGCGCGCGAGCGAGAGTGATGTCGCCGTAAAGATGGCGCTCATGAAATTCATCGAAGAGAATTGCTGAGACGCCGCGCAATTGCGGATCCTGGATGAGTTGCCGCAAGAGAATTCCTTCGGTGACGAAACGAATGCGGGTGCGTCCGGAGATGATGTTTTCGAAACGGATTTGGTAGCCGACTTCATCCCCGAGCGGAACGTTACGCTCGGAAGCGACGCGCGCGGCGAGGAGACGCGTGGCGAGCCGGCGCGGTTGGAGGATGACGACCTGGCCTTCCACCAGACCGTGCTCGAAGAGGATCTGTGGGACCTGGGTGGATTTTCCTGAGCCAGTCGGAGCTTGGAGGATTAGGCGGGAATGCTCTTTGAGCTCGGCGACGATTTGGGATTCAAGTTCATAAATAGGAAGGTCGTGGCCGGACATCGGAGAAGAACGTCCAACGCCTAACGCTTAACGTCTAACGTCCAACTTCAGAAGGAGAGGTCGTTAAAGAGCGCGTCACGGCGCAAGGCGATCGATTTGCCACGTGCCGTCGGTTCGTCGCAAATAACGAAACCGATCGTGGAGTCGATTGGGCCGGCCCTGCCAGAATTCAATCTTGTCCGGCTTGACCCGGTATCCACCCCAATGAGGCGGCAACGGAATTTCGCCACCTTCGAAACGTTCCGTCATCTGGGACAGTCTCGACTCCAGGATCTGGCGCGCGTCGATGACTTCACTCTGTTTTGAAGCCCACGCGCCGAGCCGGCTGCCGACCGGCCGCGAATGAAAGTAGGCGGCGGAATCTTCGCGCGATGTTCTTTCCACCAGCCCGGAGATGCGAACCTGACGCTCGAGTTCCACCCAATAAAAAACCAGCGCCGCGAACGGGTTCACCTCCAACTGCTGGCCTTTTTCGCTATCATGATTCGTGAAAAAAACGAAGCCGCGCTCATCGAATCCCTTCAGCAAGACGATCCGGGCGGAAGGCTTGCCGTCGGGAGTGGCGGTTGCGAGGCTCATGGCATTGGCGT
>QHBM01000134.1 GCA_003244145.1 Chthoniobacterales bacterium | reverse complement strand
GCCACTTTCATTCGTCGAACGCCCTGCGGCACGCGCCATTCGAATTCATCACCGACGCGGTAACCGAGCATTCCCGCACCGATCGGTGCGAGCACGGAAATCTTGCCCTCGTCCAGCCAGGCATCCTGCGGAAATGCCAAAGTGAAAGTCACGGTTTCATTGGTATCCAAATCGATCAGGTCCGCGCAGGAATTCATGGTAATCACATCAGCCGGCACTTCGTTAGGCTGAACAATGATTGCGCGGCGCAATTCCTCAGCGAGCGCCTTCCAATCTCCCTGTTGCCGAGGACCTGAAGCGGCCGTTTCAGCGAGCAAGTCGTGCAGGCGTTGTTGGTCTTGCGTGGTGATATAGATGGATTTGTTCATGGTTGTGAATTCGGTTGAAAAACTAAGATCAAATCGGGCGTGAAAGAATCGGGCGAAGTTCGTGCTCCGGCTAGTATTCCTATTCAATGAGTTTGATAGGTTTTCGCTATCTGTCTTTGGAAGGGCAGCGTCTTTCAACCAGTCGGAAGCAATCGAACGGTCCCCGCGGCGACTCGTCGAGCGAATTGAAGGTTAACGGCAGAGTAAACTGCTTCCCTCAAGAGCCCGTCACAAATAGAACTGTGGTGAAATGTGTTCCTGCGCGCGGATTTACTCGCCTGCTCTGTCCCGCAGGGTCGCCGTTGCATATTCGCGGTACATTTTCGCCATGACGCTTCCGGGTATATCGGCCGGGCAAACCGCAACGCATTCATAAATGTTTGAGCAGTTTCCGAAGCCCTCTTCATCCATCGCGCGTACCATCGCAAGCACCCGGCGCGTTCGTTCCGGATGACCTTGTGGCAGGAACGCCAGATGTGAAACCTTCGCCCCGGTGAAGAGCATCGCCGAGGCGTTGGGACAAGCCGCGGCGCAGGCGCCGCAACCGATGCACGCCGCCGCTTCCATGGCGAGATCGGCGTTGTGTTTCGACACCGGAATTGAGTTCGCTTCCGGAGCGGAGCCGGCGCGCGCGGAGATGAACCCGCCAGCCTGCACGATCCGATCGAGTGCGCTTCGATCGACGACCAAGTCCTTGATGATCGGGAATGCTTTTAGGCGAAACGGTTCGACGATAATCGTTTCGCCGTCACGGAACCTTCGCATGTAAAGTTCGCAGACGGCGCCGGGATGGTCTTTACCGTGCGCTTCGCCGTTGATAGTCAGGGAGCACGTGCCGCAGATTCCTTCGCGGCAATCGGAGTCGAATGCGATCGGTATTTCGCCGCGCAAAAGCACTTGCTCGTTCACCGTGTCCAGCATCTCGAGGAACGACGTATTCGGCGAAATGTCCGCCGCTTCGTAGTCGACGAGTTTCCCTTTGGATTCCGGGTTGTTCTGCCGCCAGACGCGCAGTTTGAAGTTCATATTCGTTAAGGCTCGCCCCTTCTCGTCGTCATTTCGTGACTCGCCGAAGACTCACGGCGTTACCTCAAGCAGCCCGGCGGCGCCAATCTCCATGGCGCGCATGCTGTGATCGACGAATGGATATTTACCCGGCTGCTGAAAGACCGCGTCAAAGACGACACCTTGACCGGGCGAGATGGGATAAGTGGAAGCTCCGGTGAGCGTATGGTGCGCATCGGCATCGGGGTAAACCGCGGCGAACATCCCGCCGATGATATGAAACGCGCTCACCAGATTTGGGCCGGCATCGACCACATAAAGCCGAACCCGCTGCCCCACTTTCGCCGTAAGCGGATGATCGTTGTATTGAAAGGCAACGCCGTTGAAGACCACTTCGTCCGGCCTTACGTCCAACATCTTTTGGTAATCACCCGTCATTTGCGTGCCGCTCACCTGCTGTGTGTACCACTCGCTTTGCACCAGCACGTAATTGACGTCTGCGACCGGCAGCGGTTCCGCCGGATCGACAATAATTGCGCCGTACATTCCGTTCCCCATGTGTTGTAAAACGGGCGGCGTGCCGCAGTGATAAACAAACGCGCCGGGCACGAGCGCGATGAACGAGAATTGAACCTTCTCGCCCGGATTGACAGAGCGGTAGGCGACATTCGGCGCGACTTGGGCCGCATGAAAATCGATTGAGTGAAGCATCATCCCGTTGTTGACGAAGGTGACGTTGACGGTTTGTCCCTGTCGAACATGCAGAACGGGCCCGGGCACGCTCCCACCAAAGGTCCAGGCGAGATATTGCACGCCACTCGCAATTTCCACGGTGGCGTCGCCGGCAACGAGTGTGACTGCGACCGTGTCGCCGTTGCCGATCAATGGTGGCAGCATCGCCGGCGCTGGATGCGCCACCGGCGCGCCCGAGACCATGCTTAATGGTGAAACCGCCGCGGCCGCATTCTCCGGAGTCGGAGGCGACGCGCGCGTCGCGCTGCCGAGAGTGGCCAGGGCAAAGACAAGCGCCACCACGATGGCACCGATCGCGGCCAGTTGATGATCCCAGTCGAGTGCCGGTGGGGTTTGTTGCCAGATTCGTTTGGGCGCCCATTCCGCGAGTGCTCCCCATCGGGGGAAACGGCGGCTGATAAAGTAATCAAGACTATATGGCGTGCTGCCCAGCAGGCGGTCGAAGAGCGCCGCGGCAATGAAGACGAGGGCATAGACAAGCGCAGGCCCGAGGTTCGTCGCGCCGGCCGTGTATGGGCCGCCGAAACCTTCCGCGGTTGACCAGATCAACAGGCTAAAAGCTGCGCCGACAAGATAAGTGACCCGGCGCGCGAAACCGAGCAACAGTCCAATTGCAATCGCCGTTTCGATTAACCGCGTCGCCGAGATAAAGAAATGCGCGTTCGGGACAACGATGCGCAGCCACAAATTAAACCACGGCATGAGCCAGGGCGGCTGACCGTTCGCCGCGTTTTGCAAATAACCAACATAATGCGCGGCAAATCCGGGCCGCCATTTGAGGGCGGCATCGATCGCCACAACGACGCCGAAGGCCGCGCGTAGCCCTGCGGCAGCGACGAGCAGCCACGCCGCCGATCGTTGTTCACTAACAGGTGTCGAATTCATAAATTAAAGACAACAGATGCCTCGCGCTTCGTTAGACCGCGTGGCCAGAGTCTATCGACGAGGATGCACTGGCCTTCCGCCGGTTCCGGTTCTTCTCCGCTCGTTTGATTCCTGTTTTGCATTTTCGCACCTTATTCTTCTTCGGCTTCGACGACGATTACTTTTGGAATCACGCGAATGATCCAAATCAGCGCAGCGGCAAGCCAGCAAATTGCAGCAGCGGCGAGATGCGGAGTGCGCATTGACGGCGCGAGATCGGCGCTGATACGCGATAGCATCGCGAGGAACAGAAGAAGGATCGTGGCGATGAAGAAAGGAAGACGTTTCTGGAAAAGGTGCGCCGCTCCGCTGTGTCCGAACACGACACGGATCGCAACGGTAAAGACCATGAGATTGAACCCGGTGATAAAAACAATGTGCAGCGCGGCGGTCCGATAGATCGGGAAAAGTGCGACGACGATAAACCCGATCGCGATCGAAAGGATCGCACCACGCAGGCAGTCAGCGAGAAAAGTTCGTCCGTGGAACGGCATCCGCGCCGCGAGATAAAAAACAATCGTCGCGGCGCGAATCCATCGGCCAGCATCAGGTTGGCCCAAGGTCTCGAGGAAAAATGTCCCGAGGATTGCGAGACCAACGATTGCGGGCAAGACAGCTTGCCGAAACCAACCCGGCGGAAACGCGCGCGATTCCGGCCTTTCCGGCTGCGGCAAATCGAGCAAGCGATTCAGAAAGAAAGGCCCGACGCCGAGGATCGGCAGCAGGATGAACCCTTGGTGCAGGAGCGCGCTGCCCAGTTGATAGAGCGGTGAATATTGCGCGGTCTCGAAATAAGCGAGCAGTGCCGTACCGGCGATTCCACTGGCCAGGCCAAGCGCAACCAGAACGAAATTGGGCGGCGGGCAATCCTTGCGTTGCTGGAACCGAATTCCAATCGTGCGCGCGAAGAAGAGCAGACAAACGACAAAGCAAATGTCACCGATGCGATGCGCGCCCGAAATGTGAAATCCGGCGGCCAGCAGATCCAAGGTAAAAATTCCCGCGATTTCTCGCAGGGAAAGGTGCGGCGACGAAGTGAGCCGCGGCCCGGCAGTCCCGAGAAATCCAAAAATGAATGAACCCATGAAACCCTCGATCATCAGTCGCGCGTGCGTCGTTGCCGGGTACAAATTGAAGAGGCCGGCGTAGTAAAGTGGCCAGAGCGCCACTCCGCCGATTGCGAGCAGTAAACCAATTGGAAAGAAAATCCGGAACGGTTCGCGGCAGAATAATTGGATGGGGTACTCGCGATTTCGCATCGGAAAATTTATGGTTTACAAGCCGATTTCAAAGACCTAGTCAAAGGCCTTATTATCTCGCCGGAGTTTCCCGGGCAGGCGACCTGGCGCGCTTAGGACGCGCTACTCCCGCTGAGAAAAAAGCGTGAGCCCATTCTTTCGGTGGTTTCTGTTAAGGGATCTTCTTGAGAGCAGAACCTTTGTGCATGGCCAGGTGGTCAGTTTTGTCGCTCGCGATCAAATACTGCGGCTCTTCTTTCGAAGCGTGGACCGTGTAACCCTTGAAGGTGATTTCGGAGGCAATTCGTTTCTTGATGGTTCCCCGAACCCGGCCCGCTTCCGAGTTCCATTCAACATGATCGCCAACCTTGAAGTGGTGCGTCATAGATAGAATTTACAAGAAATTTGGCATCCTGCGGCCTGGACTCGCGGACTCAGGCGGCCAGGGCGAGAGCCGCTTCCGGTTGGAAACGAACCGCGGTGACCTTGAGCCGCCGCAGTCCATAAGGAACGATCCACTCGAATTCGTCGCCCACGCGATAGCCGAGCATGGCGGTGCCTAACGGCGCAAGAACGGATATCTTGCCCCCTTCGACGTTGGCATGCCTGGGGAATACGAGAGTGAATTCCATGCGCTCCTTCGTGTCTAAATCGAGGAGCTCCGCGCTGCTATTCATTGTAATCACGTCGGGCGGAAGATTCTCAGGCGTGACGATGTTTGCACGTGCGAGTTCGTTTTGCAGCGCTCTCATTTCACCGCGTCCGCGCTCGGTCAGTTTGTCAATCGCAGCTATCGCGAAGCTAAGTTCGGCGTGATCGGCAGCGGTCATGATGATTGGTCTTTTTTTCATGTGTGTAGGTTCTGTTTCTTCTGTGATGGGTTTCGATTCGGATAAGTTTTGGAGCGACTTAACTCGTCGCCGCTTGCGCAGTTCCCTGATGTTACGCGGAGCAAGTCCGCGGCTTTGTTGCACCGAAGGCAGTGCCTGGCTCCGTTGAAGTGCTTCTCTCACAATGTGTGCGTGCGAATTAGCGCCGCTTCCATTATGTGCGGCCTTCCGCGGCGCAGGGATTACGCTTTCGTTCGAGGCGGCGTGCCGCGGAGCCATTGTCGAAACCTCGTTCCGCGAACTTGCAACGGAGGCGCCGGCCTTTCGCCGTTGAACTTCCCGACCGACTTCGGTAACCACCACGCCGCGCCGACTAAAGCGGACAAGGCCCGCGAGGCGCATGATAAACAGCGCGGCCCAAGCCAGCTGAGGCGAAGGAGGACTGCTGCTCTGCCGTAAATCGGTTTGCCTCCGAACTTCCTCCAGGATCGTATTCACGCTCAGCGGCCGTTTCTGTTGATCGAGAACTCCCAGAAGCCGAGATGACTGTCCCGAGCGCGCGAAGAATTCGACGACAATGTCTTGCACCGGGCGCAAATCCTCGATGATGCGGGAAGGGGGCCAACCCGCTTTCCGCCGTTTTGCTGCCGCACGATTGAGATCATTACGAACAAGCTGGCCGCCCAGGAAGAGCATTGCCACGCCAGCGAGCAGGTACAACCCCACAATGATTAGAGCGATAAGATGAACGGTCATGATCGGGATTTTTGTGAAAGAGAACCAGCGGTGAATGATTTTAAACGCGCGGCTCCCATGATTCGAGCTCGGCTGCGTCGACCTAATTCCGATCCATATTCAACGCGCAACGGATTCGACCCGGTTCCAACAGCTTCATTGCGAAAGAGCGGAACTCCGCGAGGCCGCGGCTCGGACTTTGTGTTCCTCATTACGCGGGAGCCTTGATTGTCCCGGCCCTCATTGTTTGGCTTCGTTCCTTCGCCAGTTGTGCGTACTGGAGTGTCAAGCCAGCGCAGAAGGAGGGGATAAATGGCGAACAGACAGACGGTGAGGAGCGCGATGAGTAGTAAGTAGTCAATAATGATCATATGAATGTCGTTGGTTGAATGGCTAAGACTAGTCCGTCGCCGCGTATGGGCTAAGACTCTTATTCAATTGTAATGATAGTGTTTCCTTATGAGTCCAGTCTGGAGGCAACTTGCGGAAACAGCTCGCCGCGCGGCGAATTGTGGACAGCCTGTCAGAGCATCGAGACGATTTCCTCGACGTAATCGCATGCGAGACAACCCCAACGGGAGTATTTTGCCGCGCATTGGAGATCAGGAATCATGGCTGAAGATAAAGAACGGCCCGAGCAAAGGCGCTCGACCGGATGCCAATGAGATCAGTGAAGCTGAGATCGATCAGAACCTGATGGGGACATTTCCGGCAAGCGATCCGCCATCGTGGACGCTCGGTGTTGAACGCCTGGGGAAACCGGCGCGGGTGAGAAGCGTTCCATCAACATCGGCTAGAACAAGTTTGATGGATTTCATCGAAACATTATTGCGCCTCCTTTCACTTCCCGGCCAGTGTCTCAGCAAGCTTTCGATGATAAGGACAGATCCGATTGCTTCTCCGCACGAGGACAATAGTGACTGCGATGGCTATGATACTGACCACTTGCACAACGCTCATCAGGATTTCGTTTCGAGTTATGCAGTAGATAAGAAGAAGAGCGCTGGCGACGAACCAGATTAACCAGGTGAAAACGCTAATTCCCCAGGCGCATCTCTCAACCAGCAGATGATGTATTTGCGGGTAATAAGCAATTATGACGAGAGCTGTTCCGATCCAACCGATGAATCTCATATTTAGATGGAGCCTCTGTTTCTCTTCCTAATAGCCCGTGAATTCCTCGGTTCGGATAGTGTCGTCATTGACGCCTGACTCGTTGAGGAGTTTGCGCATCGCCGCCACCATCGACGCGGGACCCGAGACGTAGTAAATCGGCAGAGTAAGGTCGTCGATATGGCTCATCAGCATTGCTTTGGTGACATACCCGGTTTCGCCCTGCCATTCGCTCTTTGAATTTTGCATCTCCGTCATCGTAGCGACGAAGGAGCAATTTGGATTGCTCTTTGGAATTTCTCTCAACTCATTCAGAAACGCTGTTGCTTCGGGCGTTCTATTCGAATCGAAGACAAAGATTTTGTGCCGAAGCTTATCGTGGGCGGCTTGGAGAACGATACTTCTGACCGGTGTAATGCCGATTCCTCCGGTGAGAAAAACAGCGGCAACCTGCGCCTTGTTGTGCAGAGTGAACGAGCCATAGGGCGCGTCCATGGTGACTTCTGTCCCTGGTTTCATGATCTTTAGTTCGCGTTTGAATGCAGTGTCGCGCATCCGCGTTGCGATCATGAGGTCCTCTTCATAAGGCGCACTCGCGAGCGAAAATCCCCGCGTGTTTCCTTCCGCATCCGTTTGCGAGGGATTGCTGAGAGTGAAATCAGCGAACTGGCCCGCCTTGAAAGTGAAATCTTTTGGCTTCTCAAAATGAAAAGCCATGGTTTCAGACGCGACTTCTCTTTTGCTCGCTAGCTTAATCTGATAGATCGCCATGGTTCTCCTTTTCTGAGTTCACTCGGAGCTGATACGAACTGAATGCACTGTGCGTACACGATTTTGTGTTTCGAGTTCATTGAACGTTCATCACGCCTTTCATTCCCGCTCCGTAGTGACCGGGGAACGAGCAGAGGAATTCGTATGGCCCCTTAACATATGGTGCGGTAAAGGTGATGGTATCGCTCTCGCCCGGCCCGAGAAGTTTGGTGTGGGCGACTACCTCCGTTTTGGTTTCCGGTGCGAGTTGGCTCTTTGCAGCGTACGACGAATTAGCGTCCACGAACCTGAGCGCATTCACGTTCTGCTTTAGCACGATAAAATCGTGGCCCATCGAAGCCTTTGGCTGAATGCCGATGTTCTTCAGTGTTACGACAACTGTTTGACCTGGCGTCACGTCGAAGGCGGCGATGTCGAATTTCATTTGATCGTTCGCCGTGATTTCAATTGTCTTTGGAGGTGTTTCGGGCGCACGCGAACAGCCGGGCAATGAAATCAGTGCACTGCAACCCAGCCCCAGGATCGCCACCGATCGCCAAACTGATTTTTTCACAACGAAGTCCTTTGGTTGATGATCGCGAGTGGATCTCGGCGGCGGAATCCAAAGACGCGCATTTCCTGCCCGCCCTCGCGAGTTCGAGAAAGCGGCGGAACGTCGAGGAAATCGGATGGTTCTTCCTGGGTAGGCGGCGCCGCTGGGAGTTGAGAAATTGTCCCGCGGCCGGGCCGCTCGAATACTTTGGCCAGCCGGGTCTTTCGCTTGCGCAAAAGGCGGGCGAGTTTCGCAACCAGCTTTCCGATCGCGACGTAAGCGTCAGCGTGTATGGCACTGCCGTGGACGTCGCGCCCCGGCAGCGAAAGACGTGCGGTGGCTGAAAAACGCGTGATGGCTCTGCCATGCCGGCGTAATACGATCTCTGCTGCCAGCGCGTCGTGAGCAAAACGTGTGACCGGGGTGATTTTCCTGCGCACGAACTGACGCAAGGAATCGCTGAGGCTGAGGTGATGGGTGGTGATGTGAATGGGTAGATTAGTCATGGCGGTGAGAGATCATCTGAGTGCGAGGAAAAGTTGGTTGCCTAAATCGACGAAGGAACGCCTCGATCCCAGGCTCCGTATCGCTTCCTTCGGGCGCCGGCTTGCTCCGGGCGGATGCGCCGCGCGCGTTTCTTCCGCACATTTCTAAAATCGGCGTTCCACAATCAAATTGGTCCGGACCGCAAATGATTCGCGT
Source organism: Chthoniobacterales bacterium (assembly GCA_003244145.1). GTDB lineage: Bacteria > Verrucomicrobiota > Verrucomicrobiia > Chthoniobacterales > UBA10450 > AV80. Next base: position 8,176 of record QHBM01000134.1, on the reverse strand, counting down.
TGCCGTTTCGATCAAAAAGTCGATCTGCGTTGCGACGTAAAAGAGTTTTTCCTTTAGAAAAGGGGCCACAGGCGGCGCAATCGGGACGAAACCGATTATCGTTTCTACGCGGCGGCCATTGGCAGCCTCATACACACGGTGGATCGCTTGCTTGAGTTCCACTTCGTTCTCTAAACGATCCCCGCCGGCGTTGTTGGAGCCCGCCGGCAGCGAAAGTACCGTTCCTAGAAATCCTTCGAAAGGCTGGGCCAGATCTATTTCAATGGTTCTCATGAGAGTGCCCCAATCACGGAAAGGAGAGAGTGTTGCTCAGGGCGGGTGTGTCCGGCGCGACGAGTGAACAGGGCAGGTGCCGGAAGTTTGAAATGATTGGCGCGGAAGCTCGATGAGCTCGCACGCGCCCTTTTTGAGATTGATGGGACAGGGATGTTGCGCAACTGGTTGTGCACGATGAGCGCGCCCAGCAAAGCGCGCTTGGCATCCTTGACCGTAGAGCGCTTCACGGTCGGATCAGTGATGGTGCGATGCAGCATCCATATTCGCTCTGACAGATCCGTCGGCAGTGGAGGGGCGAGCCTGGGCTTGGTGGAAGAAGGAGAGTTTGTGGCGTTCATGTTTGGTTTATTTGATACGTCCAGTTTACCGGCCGGCTTCTTTGCGGCTAAGACTGCTATTGGATTGGACTGATAGTTTTTGATTATGTATCGTTCCCCCATGGAATGGCTGAATTATCATCACCTGCGTTATTTTTGGACCGTGGCCAGAAAAGGAGGGGTGCGGAAAGCGGCCGAGGAGCTTCACGTATCGCAGCCATCGATCAGCGCGCAGCTTCGTCTCCTCGAGGAATCCCTGGGCGAAAAGCTGTTCAAGCGGACCGGACGAACACTCGTGCTCAGTGAAATGGGAGAGCTCGTGCTCACATATGCCGATGAAATTTTCTCTTCGGGCCGAGAACTGATGAATGCGGTGAAACAGCGGCCAGGCGGACGTTCGCTCCGACTAAATGTCGGAATGACAGACTCTATTTCCAAGATGATGGGGTTTGAATTCCTCAAACCTGCGCTAAGCTTTTCCGAACCGGTCCATGTCGTTTGTCGAATGGCGGCGATCGAACCTTTGATCGCTCAACTGCAGGCGCATCGACTCGACATCGTGCTCGCGGATGTGCCAGCGTCGACCAGTTTAAAGGTGAAGGCGTTTAGTCATCGCCTCGGCCGCTCCGGTGTGACTTTTTGCGCTATGCCGGCGATGGCCAAGAAGCTCCGTCGGAATTTCCCACAATCTTTGAACGGCGCTCCCGCATTGCTCCCGACAGAAAACATGGGCCTGCGCACGGTCCTAGAAACGTGGTTCGATACTGAGGAAATTCGTCCTCGGCTCGTCGGCGAATACGAGGACTCTGCGCTGATGGTTTTTTGTGCCACGGCCGGACGCGGCTTCACTGTCGTGCCCACTGTGGCTGCTCGGGGGGTCATGAAACATTGGGGTCTGAGAGTGATCGCGCATGTCGAGGATTGCGGGACCGAGTTCTACGCGATCACCGTAGAGCGTCGGGTAAAGCATCCCGCCGCCCTCGCCATCACCCAACACGCGTATACCAGCCTATTCGCTTAGGCGTCAGCTTAAACGCCACTGCGTTGTGCGCACATGAACGTTTCTGATCTGTCTCTCAATCGTTTCAAGAATCAGATCAGGTAAGTGAGAAAGCCAACGGATGAACAACGCCTTATACACTTATCGTATCTGTGTTTCTGCCGCCTCGGCGGAATAAGTTACGGGGTCCTGGCAGAAAAAGCGCGAAAGCTCACCGTACAGCTCCGGCTGCTTCGCACGAAGAGCGCCTGGGCGCTCGAAAAATGCCTCAGTCGCGACGGCGAAGAATTCCGCGGGATTGGTCGCGCCATAGGTGTCGAGAACAGTTGGCGTTCCCGCCTGATCTGCAGCACGCAAGGCTTCGAACTCGCGACTCATCACTCGCGCCCAGGAGAGGTATTCGGTGCGGGTGGCGAGAGCGGGTGCGCCGTCCGTCTCAAAATCTTCGAAGTCGAGTTGATGCGCGAACTCATGCAGGACCAGGTTCATTCCATCGGCAGGGTCGGCCGCACCTCGTTTCGCTTCGTCCCATGCGAGCACGAGCGACCCCATTCTCCGGCCGGTATGACCAAGCCGACCATCTTCGCCCTGCTCCCAAATATTATTACCGAGATAACGTTCTTCGTCGGCGATATAGGCTGATGGGTAAACGAGGATCGTCACCAACTCCGGATAGTAATCTGTTTCGCGATGCAGAAGAAGAAGGCACGCCTGCGCCGCGATCGTAACCCGAATTTCGTCGGTGAGTTCAAGGCCTCCGCAGCCTTCGAAATGTTTCTCATTCAGGAATACTTGAATATGCCCGAGAAGCTCCCCCTGATCCGCGACTGGAAGTCGCCGAAAGATCGGGACGTTGCGCGCGATAATGGATTTCCATGTTGCAGGAAATGGTCGGGCGCGCAGGCGGTGGCGACGCCGACGCTTGAAAGCAGCGAAAATCATGTCGGCCCTGTCATGCGCGAAGAGTTGAAATCACCAGTGAAAGCAGAAGCCGCGGACACAATTGGATTAGAAGTGATCCCCGGTATTAGTCAATTACTATCTTGACTTATTTTTCATTTGGGGCGATAGACTCGAACGCCACAGGCTATATCCGAGCAAAGCGTAAAACCCACACATAGAGTCCAATCAAATGCACAAAGATAAGCTGAAGAAGATCATTGCCGAATTGAAACGCGCCTACGCCATGGAACTCGAGACGGTTCAGAACTATCTCGCCAACTCCATCGATTTGGACGGCGTGCGGGCGGAAGAAATCAAAAAGTCGCTCGCAGCCGATATTCCGGAAGAGCTCCGGCATGCCATGATCCTGGCGAAACGGATCAAAGTCCTCGGCGGGCGTGTCCCTGGATCGTTGGAATTGGAGCGCGACCAGAAATATCTGCAACCGCCGGCCGATTCAACCGATCTAACTACCATTATCAAGGGAGTGATTCGGGCGGAAGAAGGGGCGATCAAGCAATACGAGAAAATTATTGGCTTATGTGAACAGGTCGACTTCGTGACGCAGGATCTGGTCATTGGAATTTTAGGCGATGAACAGGAACACCGGCGAACATTCGTCGGATTCCTCACGGAGTTTGAAAAGAGAAAGTAACTAATATGGCAACTGGATCAGCGGTTTGGGAAGGCAGCCTCAAGGAGGGCAAAGGCACGATGAAACTCGGGAGCGGTGCATTCGAAGGCGCCTACTCTTTCAAGTCTCGCTTTGAGAATGGAGCAGGCACCAACCCCGAGGAATTGCTCGGCGCCGCGGAAGCCGGCTGCTTCTCCATGGCTCTTTCGCTCAACCTGGAAAAGGCGGGTTATCCGCCGAAACGCATCAGCACCACCGCGAAGGTGACATTGGTAGCGTCCAGCGGAGGTTTCAAGATCACAACGATCGAGTTGCAGACGAAGGCCGACGTGCCCGGAATCGATGACAAACAATTCCAGGAACAAGCCGAACTGACCAGGAAGACCTGTCCCGTTTCCGTCGCGCTCTCCGGCACGGAGATCAAACTCAATGCGGAGCTCGTGACCAGTTAGGGAAGCGATTGCGCATTACTGCTGACAGCCTCTGTCGGTAGTTCAAAGTTTCCCTTGGCGTAGTTCAACAAATCGCCAATGCGATCGATGCTCTCGTCAGCCGCGGGGTAGGTTGCCAGAATCTTTGGATCCAAGGCATAATGTCCTTGGCGCACGAAGATAGTCGTTACCCGCCGTCCCCAGATTTTTTTTACGGCGGCGAGGATGCGCAGTTTGTCGTCCACGAGCACGTAATGATCAGAAGGATAACGCGCTTCCACGTCGGCCAGCTCATGCTCTTTATGCACGTAAATCAGCACGTGTCCGTCGACGGCTTCGTAAAGTCTGGAACAGTCCACTTTACGCGGCTGGAAAACGACGTCGCCGTCGGTAAGCAGAACCGCGGCTCCCCACTGTTTGACGTGCTCGATAACGTCAAGCGAGTGCGGAAAAAGGCGGTTGGCAAAGGGATAGTTTATGAGGAAGCGTGAAACGGTCAGCAGACCCACTTCGTGCGGGTGCTCGATCCGGTAGCGTTGCAAGGCGCCGAGATAATCGGCATACCCAAGCTCGGTCCGTAGTCGCTCGAAAATGTCCCAATAATGCTGTGCATGTTCGGGACCGACGTCTCGCTTGAGATACTTCTTGAGATCGGTAATAACGCGGTCGTTATCGAGCAACGTGTTGTCCACGTCGAATAGGAAAACAACTTTGGTTCGACCCGAACCTTGTGGAGCTTTTCTTCTCATTCGATCGATTTCGTTTTTGATCTTCGCATCCGAAGAATTTCATGGCAGCTTTTGGCCCCCAACTGCCGGCGGCATAGTCGGGGAAATCGCGAGCGGGACTCTTCTCCCACTGGTCGATGATGGGCATCAAGAGCTGCCACGCCGCCTCGACCTGATCGGCCCGCATGAAGAGTGTCGGGTCATTGTTCATCACGTCCCAGAGCAAGGTCTCGTAAGCATCCGGCGAGGGCACAGAAAAGCTTTCGCGATAATTAAAATGCATTTCCACCGGACGCAGCTCCATTTTTGGTCCCGGAAATTTCGCCTGAAATCCCAGCACGATCGCTTCCTCGGGCTGGATGGACATGACGAGCCGGGATGGATGCCAGTCGCGCGTGGCTTCCCGGGGAAATATCTGGTGCGGTACATTGCGAAATTGGATGGCAATTTCGGAAATCTGCTCAGGCAGGGATTTGCCGGTGATGAGATAAAACGGCACGCCTGCCCAGCGCCAGTTATCCACGAACAAATTTAACGCCGCGAACGTCTCCGTCTTTGAATGCGGCGCTATATTATCTTCCCGACGATAGCCGCGGACTTTTTTTCCAGCGACCATGCCTTTTCCATATTGGCCTCGCACGGCATATCGATGTACCGCGCTCCGCGAAATCCGGCGCACCGCGTGCAGCACATCCAGTTTCTTGTCCCGGAGTTCATCGGCCTCGAATGAGGCCATCGGCTCCATCGCGACGAGACAGAGCAATTGCATCAGGTGATTCTGCATCATGTCGCGGAGCGCGCCGGCGTGTTCGTAATAGCTGCCGCGATGTCCGACGCCGACCGTTTCCGCCACGGTAATCGTCACGCGCTCCACGTAACGCCGATTCCAGATCGGCTCGAAGAGCGGATTGGCAAAGCGGAACGCGAGGATGTTCTGGACGGTTTCCTTGCCGAGGTAGTGGTCAATGCGAAAAATCTGCGATTCGTGAAAACTCTTCGTCAGGGTGCGATTCAGTTCGCGCGCGGAGTCGAGATCGTGTCCGATCGGTTTTTCCACGACGATTCGCGCGCGGGCGCGATCCTTGTTCAGCCCCGCAGCGGCCAGTAGTTCAGGAATCACTGCAAGCATCTCGGGCGGCGTCGCCAGGTGAAAAATGCGGCTGGCTTTGACGCGCCAATCCTTTTCGAGCTGCGCGCATCTGGTCGCCAGCGTCGAGTAGGTCGCCGGGTCTTTGAAGTCTGCCTGCTGGTAACTGATGTGCCGGGCGAAATGATTCCAGTCCGCGCTTTTCAACTTCCTTTTGCGCGCAAACTTTTTGACGCCATCGAGCAGGCGTTTATGCAACGCCTCGTCCCGCATGGGAATGCGGTCCACGGCGACAATCGCAAATTGCGCGGGCATTCGTCCGTCCCGGTATAGATCAAATAACGACGGTATTAGTTTGCGCCAGGTGAGATCGCCCGCGCCACCGAAGATCACGAAGATCACCGAGGGGACTGCCACTCGCTCTATTCTTTTTCCCATTGGGTGTGGAATACGCCTTTTTCATCAATGCGCTCGTAAGTATGGGCGCCGAAATAATCGCGCTGTGCCTGGATCAAGTTCGCCGGCAGCCAGACGCTGCGGTAACTATCGAGGTAAGCGAGCGAAGCCATCAGGCCCGGCGCGGGAATGCCCAGTTCACTCGCAACGCACACTACCTTGCGCAGGTTTTCCTGATGCGTCTTGATCTTTTCCGATAGCTTCGGGTCAAGGAGCAGATTGGGAAGACCCGGCCTGACATGAAACCCGGCACGGATATCGTCTAACAAAGCGGCGCGGATAATGCAGCCGCCGCGCCAGATCCGAGCCACGGCTTCAAGATCCAGTTGATACTCATGCTTGACGGATGCTACTGCTAGTAACGCCATGCCCTGCGCGTAAGTGATAATCATCCCCGCGTAGAGTGCGCTCCGCAATTGGCCGATAAACATCAGCTGGTCACCTTCAAACCGGCGGATAGGTCGCGAGAGGATGCGACTGGCTTCTTCACGTTCCTTCTCAAGCATGGACATATCGCGCATGCCAACAGCCGCATCGATGGTTGGAGCAGGCACCTGCACTTTCATCGCGCTTTGCGATGTCCACATTCCAGTGCCATTCTGTTTGGCAACGTCCAGAATTTCGTCGATCAGACGTTTGCCGGTCTGCTCGTCCACATGAGTGAAGGTGTGGGCAGTGATCTCTATCAGGTAGCTATTGAGCTCGCTGTTATTCCATTTGCTGTAAACATCGTGTAGCTCGTCGTCACCAAGGCTGAGCCCGCGTTTCATTAGATCGTATGTCTCGGCAATAAGCTGCATCATGCCGTACTCGATGCCGTTGTGGACCATCTTCACGAAATGTCCTGCCGCGCCTGGCCCCAGCCAGGTCACACAGGGCTCGCCCTCCACTTTGGCGGCCACCGCTTCCAGGATCGCGCGGACCCGTTCGTAGGCATCTTTCGGCCCGCCGGGCATGATACTTGGACCGTGCCGAGCGCCGTACTCACCCCCCGAGACGCCCACGCCGAGAAACTGAATCTTCCGCTCCGCCAGTGCCTTGGCCCGCAAGTTTGTGTCATCGAAGTAGGAGTTACCTGCATCGATGATCAGATCACCGCGCGCCAGACAAGGCAGCAGATCGTGAATCACCGCATCGACGGCCGCGCCGGCCGGAACAAGCATCATGACGGCGCGTGGCGCCCGGAGCAGACCCACAAACTCCGATACGCTCTCCGCGCCACGGATATCCCGGTGCTCCGCCTCCTGACGCAACGCCGCCACCTTGGTAAGATCCCGGTCATAGCCGGCCACGGAAAAGCCGTGATCCGCCATATTGAGCAACAAGTTGCGGCCCATCACGCCGAGGCCGACCATGCCGATCTCATACTCTTGTGGTTGTTTATTCGTCATAGCTTTCCTTTCGAAGCAGTGTGCGAATAAGGCGGCAATTTCTCGCGCCGCGCCGGGTTCCAAACCGGTTTCGTTTTTTTCAATTTTCGATAATGCCGGATTAGGTTGTTCGTCGAGCTATCATGTTTGAGCCTGGACGCGGTCTTGGTTTCCAGTTCCGGGACGATGCGCTGGGCCAGCACCTTGCCCAGCTCAACGCCCCACTGGTCGAACGAATCAATGTTCCAAATCACGCCCTGCGTGAAGACACTGTGCTCGTAAAGCGCGACGAGTTTCCCTAGCACGGCCGGTGTCAGCCGGTCGGCCAGGATGACATTGGACGGGCGATTGCCCTCGAAGACGCGATGCGGCACGAGCCCGTCCGGCGTGCCCTCGGTTTTGACTTCGGCGGCGGTTTTGCCGAAGGCAAGCGCCTCGGCTTGCGCAAAAACATTGGCCAGCAATATGTCGTGGTGCCGCCCGAGCGGGCTGAGCGCGTGGCCGAAAGCGATAAAGTCGCAGGGGATGAGTCGTGTGCCTTGGTGAATCAATTGATAGAACGAGTGCTGGCCGTTGGTGCCGGGTTCGCCCCAGTAAATCGGGCCGGTCTGGTAATCCACTTTCTTCCCGGCGAGCGTGACGTGCTTGCCGTTGCTCTCCATGGTCAGTTGCTGCAGGTATGCGGGGAATCGTTTCAGGTATTGTTCATACGGCAACACTGCTACCGTCTGCGCGTCGAAGAAATCGTTGTACCAGACCGCAAGCAAACCCATCAGTAGCGGGAGATTCTCTTCGAACGGCGCGGTGCGGAAGTGTTCATCCATCGCGTGAAAGCCGGAAAGCATGGCGTGGAAATTTTCGGTACCCACTGCGATCATTGTGGACAGACCGATCGCGGAGTCCATTGAATAGCGGCCGCCGACCCAGTCCCAGAA